>JAYYZG010000032.1:0-10573 GCA_036687775.1 Actinomycetota bacterium | reverse complement strand
TATACCTAATCCTTCACTAGTTCGGAAGACATCTTCATCAATCTCCCGCATTTCTACTTGCTCACCTTCAAGATCTAGAACCTCAACATTTAGACAAAGTGATTGCATTTCCTTCACAAGGACTTTGAAGCTTTCTGGAATTCCAGGCTCAGGAATATTATCTCCCATGACGATCGATTCATATACTTTTATTCTTCCCAATACATCATCTGATTTTGTCGTCAATAACTCCTGCAGGCAGTAAGCAGCTCCATATGCTTCCAGTGCCCAAACTTCCATTTCTCCAAAACGTTGGCCACCGAATTGTGCCTTACCACCAAGGGGTTGTTGGGTGATCATACTATATGGACCAGTTGACCGTGCATGGATCTTGTCATCTACAAGGTGATGTAATTTCAGTACATACATGTATCCAGTCATTATTGGATTATCAAATGCTTCACCACTACGACCATCATAAAGTTGAACTTTTCCATCAGATTGGATTAAACGATCACCATTATCTGCCTCTGGGTTAAGATTTTCAAAAATTTGTTGGATTGTAGGGTGTTTACCTGCAAGTTCTTCTTCATCCCATTTAGCTCCATCAAATACCGGAGTAGCAAGAAATCTCGATGGAGTAGTTTTGGGCCTTGTTTTCTTTGCCGTATTTGAAACAGGTTCATCTCCTTCAGATTTCCCATTTATGTTCCACCCCCATCTCGCTGCATAACCTAGGTGTGCTTCAAGTACTTGACCTATATTCATTCGAGAAGGCACGCCCAATGGGTTGAGGACAACATCAACAGGAGTTCCATCCTCCATAAATGGCATATCTTCTATCGGAAGTACAGTCGAAATTACACCCTTATTTCCGTGCCTACCTGCGAGTTTATCTCCAACGCTGATTTTTCTTTTCTGGGCTACATACACGCGAACCAATTCGTTTACCCCTGGTTGGAGTTCCGCGCCATGTTCACCATCACGTACGAATTTGTCAATAGCAATTACTGTTCCAGTTTCACCATGTGGAACCGTGAGCGAAGTATTTCGGACTTCTTTGGCTTTTTCTCCAAATATTGCTCTTAGTAGCCTTTCCTCTGGTGTTAATTCTGTTTCTCCCTTTGGGGTAACCTTGCCAACTAGAACATCACCGGGGCCGACTTCGGCACCTATTCTTATGATTCCGTCTTCTCCAAGATCAGCAAGCATCTCTTCAGAAATATTTGGAATATCTCGAGTAATTTCTTCAGAACCCAATTTTGTGTCGCGCGCATCTATCTCATGTTGATGGATGTGTATGGACGTTAGAACGTCATCCTTTACCAGTCGCTCACTAATAATAATTGCGTCTTCAAAGTTGTACCCTTTCCATGGCATAAACGCGACAAGGAGATTCTTCCCCAAAGCAAGTTCGCCTAAGTCCGTTGATGGACCATCAGCTAAGACATCTCCCTTTCGAACTTTATCCCCCTCACTCACAAGAGGTTTCTGATTAATGCACGTATCTTGGTTTGATCTCTGGAATTTCTTTAATTTGTAAGTCTTTCTCCCGAGAGTTTTCTCTGCTTCGTACTCAACTGTCAAAGTAGTTCCCGTGATTTTAGCAATAGCTCCATTGCCTTCTGCGATGATCATGTCAGCAGCATCAAATGCAGCTCTTTGTTCAATTCCAGTTCCTATATAGGGTGCTTCTGCTTGGAGCAACGGTACAGCTTGTCTTTGCATGTTCGCTCCCATGAGCGCACGGTTAGCATCATCATGTTCTAAGAATGGGATTAAGGCAGTTGCAACTGAAACAATTTGCCGTGGGGAGACATCCATAAGTTGGACCTCCTCTGGTGCGACATACGAAATTTCGGTTGTTGCCCCGAAAAAGACTTCTTGTTCTAAAGCTGTCTTAAGACCTTGTAGTGTCGCCGCTTGTGGTGAGCGCCTTACCAGAACTCTGTCACGTATGAAGTTGCCTCTTCCGTCGATGGGAGCGTTTGCCTGTGCCACAACGTATTCTTCTTCTTCATCAGCAGCGAGATATCTGATCTCATCTGTTACTCGCCCATTCTTTACTACCCGATACGGCGACTCAATAAATCCAAAGTCATTAACCTTTCCGTAACTTGCTAGCGCTCCGATAAGACCGATATTTGGACCTTCTGGGGTTTCTATCGGACACATTCGACCGTAATGGCTGAAGTGCACGTCCCTAACTTCAAACCCTGCTCGTTCTCTTGAAAGTCCTCCTGGACCAAGAGCTGAGAGTCGCCGCCTATGCGTCAAACCTGAAAGCGGATTGACTTGGTCCATGAATTGTGACAACTGGGAGGTACCGAAAAATTCTTTTATTGAAGCTACCACGGGACGAATATTTATAAGAGACGTTGGAGTGATCCCCTCTACGTCTTGAGTTGTCATGCGCTCTCGGACCACACGTTCCATTCTTGATAGTCCGATACGTACCTGATTTTGAATAAGTTCCCCAACGCTCCGAATGCGCCTATTAGCAAAATGATCTTGATCATCTAGCCGATATCCAGGTTCAAATTTCATTAGGTGGAGTAAGTAAGTGCTTGCTGCAAGAACTTCAGATGGGCTAAGTACCGTTGCATCTTCATCTGGTCGCTCCAACTCAACGCCAAAAAGCTTTTCTATTTTATCTATTTCTGGCCCTAGTTTTCTATTTAGTTTATATCTACCGACTCGTGAAAGGTCATAACGGCGACTCTCAAAGAAAGCATTCCGAAAGTAGTTTCTCGCGGCATCAAGGTTTTGCGGCTCACCTGGACGTACTCTCTTATAGATCTCAAGCAAGGCTTCTTCTTGCTTATCTTTATCAGGATCTAATTTATCAAACTCCTTTAGATACTGTGGTTCAAGAAAGTCAAAGTGTTTAACGAAGCTTGGCAAAAAGTTCGGTTGGTTCTCTTCATCAAAACCTAGAGCACGTATCAAAGTAAAGATACTTAGTCGGCGTTTACGAGCGATACGAGTTCCAGCAGTTGGATCTTTCCCTGGCTTTTGTTCAACGTCAAATTCAATCCATTCGCCTCTATATGGATGGATCGTTCCAGTTACTAGCTGATTTCTCGCAAGGTTACGAAGCCGGTATCTTTCTCCGGGCTGAAAAATAACACCTGGTGATCGAACCAACTGAGAAACAACTACACGTTCAGTCCCATTGATAACAAAGGTTCCTTCATCGGTCATTTTGGGAAACTCGCCAATAAATACTATTTGTTCTTTGAGTTCTCCGGTGTCGCGGTTTCCAAAGGTAGCACGAACAAGTATCGGCATCGTGTAACTGATTTGATTCGCTTTGCATTCTGCGACTGTGTATTTCGGTCCAGGATTTAGATTTTCATCACGTGGATCAAACTCAAGTTTGAGTTGGAGTGTTTCAGAAAAATCCGTAATTGGACTTATATCGTTAAAGGTCTCTGCTAAACCTTCTTCTAGAAACCATTTAAAAGATTCTCTTTGAACTGCGATAAGGTCTGGAAGGTCCAGAACTTCATCTAGATTTGCGAATGAATATCGGTTGCGGATTGGAGACAAGAATTACTCCTCGGTATGACGGTGGGTAAGGGCGATAGCGTTTAATAACGCAGGTTTATTGCTAGAGCAGAGAAGTGGCTACTCCTTTATCAGTCGTTTTGGACGCGTGTAACACCATGAAATACATCGTGGGCACGCACATGGGCAGAATTAGAAGTCTATGTGCAATTTATGCAAACACAAAGCAATTTTTCGTCTATTTTCCAAATACGAAAAATTTTTTCTGCCCTCTGATAGCGGAGAATTTTTCCAAATCTCTATGAAATTCGATTAATTCCAGTAGCTAGCATTAATTTGCGGACAAACTATTGAATTTCTACGGATGCTCCTGCAGCTTCGAGAGCTTCTTTTGCTTTCTCAGCATCTTCTTTTGAGGCCCCTTCAAGAACGGGCTTTGGTGCAGATTCAACTAGCTCTTTGGCTTCTTTGAGGCCCAATGATGTTAAACCACGGACTTCTTTGATGACATTAATTTTCTTTTCACCTGCGCCTGTCAAAACAACGTCAAATGCGCTCTTTTCTTCTCCGGCATCACCTTCACCAGCTGCTGCTGGAGCGGCGGCAACAGCGGCAACTGGTGCTGCTGCAGTTACACCGAACTTTTCTTCAAACTCACTCAAAAGTTCACTAAGTTCTAAGACACTCATGTTAGCTATCGCTTCAAGTACCTCTTCTTTGGTAGTCATAATTTAACTCTCCTCATTTTCTTTGGCTTCGCCATCGATTTTTTCATTATCCGTGGATTCTTCTTCTGAATCCTCGACCTTTTCCTCAGCTGATTCTTCTTCAACTGCTACTTCTTCTTCAACCGCTACTTCTTCTTCAACCGCTACTTCTTCTTCAACTACTGAAGTTTCTGGTGCTCCACCACCTGCCTCAATAAGGGCAGATAAGGCAAAGGCTAATCTTTGGGGCACTGCATTTAGCAGTCCAGCAAACTGCTGTAATGGTGCAGCGATCCCACCAGCAAGCCGAGCAAGGAGTTCATCTCTTGGAGCAATTTTTGAAAGTGCTATGATCTCGTCGGTTGTAAGCAAGCCGCCATCTAGCATCCCACCCTTAATTACTAGGCTCTCATTTTTCTTTGAGAAATCTGCAAGCGCCTTCGCTATTGTTACTGGATCACCGGGAGAGCCATCTGGTCGTGTTCCTGTAAAGGCAATAGCTGTGGGACCGACAAGTAGTTCATCTATCTCAAGGTTCAGTTCTTTAGCAGCAAATCGAACGAGCGTGTTTTTGTAGACTTTATATTCGCCACCAGCTTCTCGCATAGCTTCTCTTAGTGCTGCCATGTCCGTAACGTTCAATCCTCGATACTCGGTTAGGACAATTGCGTCAGCATTAGAGAACTTCTCTTGCACTTCAGCGACAATGGCTACTTTTCCTGGATTTGGGTCTCCCATCGGAGATCCTTTCTTTTCATTCTCCAAAAAAATATTGGAGCGTCGCCCAAGGCAAACGCTCCAGAGATCTAGATGGTTTACCTCCACCGGCGAATGCAACCATTCCTTAAGCACAATGTGCACCGAGTTTCTACGGCATGTATTTTGTTCACTTAGACCATATCGTCAAAATCCACTGTCACAACCTTGGACGAGGGTTCAACTATTTTTTCTACTCTTTAATTTAAAGATTGTTTTCATCAATCTTTATACCAGGACCCATAGTTGAGCTCACGACAACTTTTTTGATGTATTTTCCTTTAGACCCAGATGGCTTAACTCTTTGTAGCTCTTCAATAACTGTTTCAAAATTTGCAAGGAGAGAAGCTTCATCAAAGCTTGCCTTGCCTATCGGAACTTGGACGTTACCGAACTTATCTGTTCGATATTCAACCATTCCACCTTTAAATTCTTTAACAGCTTTAGCAACGTTATCTGTAACCGTTCCTGTCTTAGGATTGGGCATAAGACCTCTTGGTCCTAACACTCGCCCCAGTTTTCCAACGACTGGCATCATCTCTGGAGTAGCTATAGCGATATCAAAGTCAAAATTTCCTTTTTCAACCTGCTCGGCCAAATCAGAATCACCAACAAGATCGGCACCTGCTTCTTTCGCTTGTAATACAGCTTCCCCTTGAGCGAAAACGGCGACTCGAACATCCCTTCCAGTCCCAGAGGGAAGAGCGACTGTACCCCTAACCATTTCCTCAGCTTTTGTAGGATCAACTCCTAAACGACAAACTAATTCAATCGTTTCGTCAAATTTAGCTTTTGCTAAATTCTTTGAAAGAGCTATTGCCTCCGAAGGCGGGAACAATTCATCCCGATTGAATGAATTCGCCGCATTGTCATATCGTTTTCCACTTACCATTTCGAACCTTTTCCTTTCTATAGAATCATTTTGATTCAATCGTTGGGTTCTCCCTCTATTTAAACTTTTAACTTGACGAGGTATTCAAGTTAAAGCTTTTTTCTAAAGAACTTCGATCCCCATACTCCTTGCCGTTCCTGCAACTTGAAGTTTTGCTTGGTCCAAGTCATTGGTATTCAAATCAGGAAGTTTGGTCTCGGCTATTTCAGCAATTTGCGCATCGGAAACAGAACCGGCCATTTCTCGACCAGGATTTTCACTTGCTTTATCAAGTCCAGCTGCCTTTCTCAGAAGAAATGAGGTGGGGGGTGTTTTGGTAATAAAAGAAAAAGTTCGATCTTCGTAGATAGTAATTTCAACAGGAACAACTTGGCCACGCTTGTCCTCGGTTTTAGCATTGTATTCTTTGCAGAAATCCATAATGGCAATTCCGTGAGGTCCCAAGGCAGTCCCTACGGGTGGGGCAGGCGAAGCCTGACCGGCCGGTATCTGGATTTTTACTACTGCGGCAACTTCTTTTTCTGCCATTCTTATCACTCCTGAATAAATTTTCAGCAGACGTCAATATACCTGTAAATCTCGTGACTGCTTCATTCATGGCGCTGAATCTTTTTTAACGCTGGATTGTGAACCTAACTAACTTGCTAAAGAATCCACTACCGAAACATGACTTACATCCTCCATACCGGAACGTTCTTCTATCTCGTTTGATAAATTCTTGATTGTTCTACTCGCAGTGTCGCTGAAAACCGGTGGATATATTGCATGGACCAAACAAGCAAATGCAGATTTTATAAGAGCAGCTGAAACTTTGATAGCAAACTTAAAGTGGGCTCCGTATGTTTCGCCAACTGCTGCAGGGTGCGAAGTGAATCGTTTACCAAGTTCCATGCAAATAATGATAACGCATTATTGACGCATGTATTTATTAAATAATTGCGCTAATTAGTTTTATTTTAAGCTAAATAACTTTTATATAGGCAAAATACGCAATAATATTCTAACTATGGATGTCATAGATAAAAAAATTGTTGACTTGCTTCAATTAGATGCTCGTCTATCTGCTCGGGAAATTGCGGAAAAGGTTGGCTTAACTCCAGCTCCTTGCTGGAGAAGGATCCAACGATTAGAAAATGAAGGGGTGATCTCTTCTCGAGTTGCACTCATTAGCCCCAAGAAGGTAAATCTTTCTGTTTCTGCGGTCGTCGAAATCCGCACCAATCGACACAATGCTGACTGGTTACGTCAATTTACATCTGCTCTAGAGAAATTCCCTGAAATCGTTGAAGCTTACAGAACGAGTGGTGAGGTAGATTACATGCTGAGAGTTGTTGCCCCGGATATGGAAACATACGATCTTTTCTACAAAAAACTCGTAGAAGAAGTTGATCTATATGATGTCAGGAGCCATTTCGTAATGGAAGAGATGAAGAAAACAACTGCGCTGCCATTGCAATATTGCTAATGAATTAATACGAATTTATAGCTTCGCTACTTGAGCAAATTCCAACTCAACTGGTGTCTCTCGTCCGAAAATATTCACTAGGACTTTTAATTTCAGCTGGTCTTCATTTATCTCAATAATCTCTCCGGAGAAATCGGCAAAAGGTCCTTCTTTGACTCTAACTGTTTCCCCTTCTTCATAACCCATTCTTGGTTTAGCTCGTTTGACATTTTGTCCATCGACTTCACCTTCAGTTCCAAGGAAGTTTTCAACCTCTTTCCTGGGAAGAGGAGTGGGTTTATTTGACGAACCGACAAAGCCAGTGATCCCTGGTGTGTTTCGAATAACATTCCAAACTTCATCGTTCATTCGGCAGCGGACAAGAATGTAGCCAGGGAACATTTTTTTCTCGACTTCCACCCGTTTCCCCTGTTTAAACTCCACAACATTTTCAAGTGGGATTACTATTTCGTGAATTGAATCTTCTTTGTTCATTGATTGAATACGTTGTGCAAGGTTCCCCTGTACTTTGTTTTCATAACCTGACTGAGTGTGCACTACATACCATTTACCAGGACGGTCATATGGACTAACAACCTTTGGTGTTTTTTCTTCTTTTTCAAAAACCAAACCTTCTTCGGCAACAGGCTCGTTATTTCCGCTACCGCTATCGGCTGTCTCAGGAACATCTTGGGATTTTTGTGAATCCGCATTTTCAGTCTCCACTTGACTTTCCGTTTCCGGAGCTAGGGAAATGTCTTCTATTTCTTGATTAGTGGCAGTATTATCCATTTATTCTTCTCATTTTCTGGGGGTTATCAACGTTCAAATAGCTTAAGCAAACCTTCACCAAATCCCCAATCCATGAAAGCAATCATTGAGGTGATGATGACTAAAGTAATTAGAACGACAATTGAGTAGTTTATGACTTCCGACCTTGTAGGCCAAGCTACTTTTCGTAGTTCAGCTCGGACTTCCCCAATGTACCTACGGAAGCCAACACGTTCTTCTTGCTGCTGACGCCCAGCCGGTTGCCGGCGAGTAGCTATAGGGGTGCCATCTTCGCCGATTTCACCTCTTTTTTGTAATGCTCTTTTTTGTTCACGATTTAGAGACATAGTGTTCCTTGTAGCTGATTCGTTTCTTTTTCAATTCTATTTTACTTTTTTGGGTTTCGTGCAAACTCGCAGGGCAGGAGGGACTCGAACCCCCAACCGCCGGTTTTGGAGACCGGTGCTCTACCAATTGAGCCACTGCCCTAAAGGATGACTTTCAGAGGATACCACCGTAATTCCCGTTTAATCTTCCAAATCGTTCATAGCCTATGTTCTTTTTGGATTTCCATAATTCATTAATTGAAAAAATTAAGGAGAATCTACTAATCGCTGCATAACTACTACATCTAACCATCTTCCAAATTTTCTTCCGGTTTCTTTCTCTCTCCCAACTTCTTCAAATCCTGCTTTAGCGTGTGTTTTAATAGATCCCTTAGATTCTCCACTAATTCTTGCAATAACTGTATGGAATCCATGCTCTGACGCCTTCTCGATTAACGCCTCTAATATTAATAACCCGATACCTTGGCCCTGTTTGTCGGGACGCACATACACAGAATCTTCCACCGTTGTGCTGTAAGCAGGTCTTTTTTGATATCTAGATAGTGACCCAAAACCGATAACTTGTCCTTCTGACTCAGCTACAACAACTACATGGGCTCCGGATCTTTCTGTTAACCATTTGCGTTGTTCTTCAAGGGTGCGAGGGGTTAGATCGAAAGTAGCAGTTCCAGAGGTGACCTCATTGTTGTATATCTCTCTTATGGATTCTGCATCCCCTATTTGTGCTATTCGTATTTCCATGAATAACTCCCGCAGTCTCAATACATTAATGTCTCTTTGTAGCGGCGGACAGATTTGAACTGTCGACCTCTCGATTATGAGTCGAGCGCTCTTACCTACTGAGCTACGCCGCCAAGGAATGAATTGTTTAATTCTAGACGAGCTCCCTGAGAGAATTGAACTCTCGACCTTCTCCTTACCATGGAGACGCTCTGCCGACTGAGCTAAGGGAGCATAGACAAACTGTCATTTCTATTGGTCATGATGCCACGATGTGGGTGTTGTCCCAACCTCAAACCTATTAAATTAAAGTGTCATTCTATGCATTTAGCAAAAGCCATAATCCAAGAACGCTGTATACGACCATTACCAAAAACATGACATATTGGCTCCGGACTGCATCTTTCTCGGGAAATGAATTTACGGCTCTATCATGAGCAACGATCACACCAGCTATATGCCCGATAACAACCCCTATTGCCTGCACCCAGGCAATAAAACTTGGATTGATTAAATTGAAATTAATACGATTACCATTTCCTCCGAACAAATCCCACCCACTTCCAAATGGGTCAGATAGTTGAAAGATGAAGGTTTGACTTTCATCTATTGCTAATTGAAGGTAGTGAGCGAGGGTGTATCCGAACACGATTGGAACAAGCGATGGGGCAAATGTTTTCGCTAAAAGCCCGGGTTTCTGATCCGTTATGTTCGCCATAAATCTCACAGAAATCAAGAAAAGCAACGCTATGACCGCTATTGAATCAACGAGTCCAAAAAGGCGTACGGCTGCGTTTGCCCAATGTGATTTGCGCCCGACCAAATCTCTCCACATTTCTGATTCGCCAAATCCGTCAAATGTTACACCACCCAAAATAATAAGGAGAGTTGCAACTTCAGCATTCGTAAAACGAGAAGATGAAAGTCCACTAAGCGGAAATCGTAAATAAACCAATTTCTGTCTCCTGTATATGGGTGCCATCTGAGCGAGGAGCCGAAAATGAACTGCAAAAGAATCACCGACCTTAAGCCAGTCTCGTCCCCAGAGGTAAACCCCGATTATTAGACAAAGAGAATAAATCAAAATACCTATTGAAAGTAGAAAAGGAGAATCTCCACTCGGATGGATCAATTCAAAAAACAGGAAACCAAAAGCTCCAATCGGTGCAAACCAATGGCTCCAAAGTGGAGCTTCCTTAGTATTAGTTGAACGGGACCGTTCAACTAATACTGCGATCGTGTCAAAGGGACTAAGGATTTTCCAGATATCTCCTAAAAAACAAACGAGAATTTGTAAAACAACCCAGAAAATTACATATATGGTCACTGTATTTAGATTCTGGTCATAAGCATTTGTTCCGAAAATCCCTGCCGTTAGGACTAAAAAAAAAAAAACACGCGACAACACACGTGCTACAGGTTCAATAACCTTGACAGATTTAGAGAG
>JAYYZG010000031.1:0-7732 GCA_036687775.1 Actinomycetota bacterium | reverse complement strand
AATGATTTCATTCTAAATTACATCACCGGACCAATAGCCAATGATGACTCTAACGCTGATGCCGAAGCAAGTTTGCGTGGAATGCTGGAATATTATGAAACCTATTATGAAACCTATGGCAGAACGGTCAATCTGATCTTTTATGAGGGGACGGGTTTAATCAGTGACGCGGTTTCTGCACGAGCTGACGCGGTTAAAATAGCTGAAGAATACGACCCATTTATGGTATGGAACGGCCCTACTTTGACCAACGCATTTGAAGATGAGCTTGTTTCTCGCGGCATAGCCTGCCTAAGTTGCGGGCCATCCCAAGATATTGAGTACTACCGCGAGAACGACCCACTCGCTTGGGCTTTCGGAATGAGCGCTGTCCAAGCGAATCTAATAGCTTCCGAATCCGTGGGTAAGCAGTTGGCAGGACGAAATGCCATCTATGCCGGTAACACGGACTACCATAATCAACCTCGGGTCTTCGGTCGGCTGTGGATTGAAAGCGGAGAAGCATCAGTAACAAATGAAGCAGACTTCGAAGATAACCTCGCCGGATATGGCGTAGACGTTATTGAATCTGTGGCATTCACCCTTGACCCGGCAACGCTTCAAGAACAAGCTTCGTCAGCGATCGCGAAATTCAAAGCAGCAGGAGTTACAACAGTCATGTTCTCTGGTGACCCTATTTCACCTCGAGACTTCACACGCGAAGCAACGGCTCAAGGTTATTACCCTGAATGGGTCCACATTGGCAGCGTTCTCGCCGATACCAATATCTTCGCCCGAACCTATGACCAAGAACAATGGGGCAACGCCTTTGGTATCACCACCCTTTCAGCAAGGGTTGATCCGACAATAAGTGGAGCTCCCTTCCGTTACAAGTGGTTCTTCGGAGAAGAAGCACCGGCAGATGACTCACTTGGAGTCATTGACCCTTGGCCAGCTACGTTCTACCCGATCATCCAAGGCATCGGACCCGATTTAACATATGAAAATTGGAAGACCGCCCTTGACACTGCAGATCCGACAACTCAGACGCTAACATCTGGCTCGTTCTCATGGGGAATGACAGGTAGATGGCCGGCAGAACTCGAATATGACTTCTTCGGTGGTGATGACATTACAGTCTTCTGGTGGGACCCTACCAAAGAAGGTCTAGATGAAGCCGACACTCTTGCTGAAGGAATGTATTTCTTCGCAGATGGTGGTCAACGTTACCTATTCGGTGAGATTCCTGAAGAGGACATTATCCTTTTCGACAGGGAAACTTCCTCCGACATCTACTTGGAATGGCCCGAAGGCGAAGCACCCATTTACTATGATCCTTTACCTTCCGGTGGATGACTGAATATAGCCTTCATCCATGGAATGAGAAATTCGAATGGAGCGATGCGTCGGCGCGTACAGGTTTCCTCATCCAAGAACAGCTTGATAGATACAACATTGAAGGATATTTACTCCTTGAAGATGCCTTAGAAAACGAACAACTACTACAAGTCATAGAGTTGTTAGACCAACTTGCTTCAGAGACCGACACGTTCTTAAAGACTCTTGAAGATGACCGTCTCTCTATAGCAGAATCCGGTGCTATTCTCTTTGGAATCCATCCTTGTCTTCGTTCGGAGGTGGTAAAGAAATTTATATCTCAGCAGCCTTTCGCCGATATCTGCCATGACCTCATTGGTCCAAATGTCCGATTGTACTGGGACCAGCTTGTGTATAAGGAGACAGAGAAACCTCGCAGATTCCCCTGGCATCAAGATAATGGTTATGGGTATGTTGAACCTCAACAATATCTCACATGCTGGGTCCCTCTAGTAGACGTACACGAAGGGAATGGCTGCCCGTGGATTGTCCCCAACGTTCACAAGCAAGGAACACTTGCTCACAATTATATAGAACCACTTGGTTTCGAATGCTTTAGCGAGCATCCAGACGCAATACCAGTGGAAGCAAAAGCAGGAAGTATCATAATCTTCTCTTCGCTAACGCCACACATGACAGGACCTAACCTAACTGAAGAAACGAGAAAGGCATACATCATTCAATATGCACCTGACGGGTCAAATCTCCTGAAAGGAGACCCAGAAATGGGGGAACCTGAAACTAGAGAATTAGCTTCAGACCCTAATCGGCAATTTCGTATACTCCAGAACGGTGAGCAACTAGGTTAAGAAATCACCAGTTGTAAATCGGGTCGTTTTCATCTCGCGAACTCGTCGCCCATACAGCGCTACCAGCCATCTCTTCAGAGATATCCTCAACTTTTGACCAATCGTTACGTAACTGACGCTTTCTTATCTTCCAAACCCCATTGAGTTGTTCAAATTCGTCCATATAACGTCCATTGAAAGTATGTAATCTTTTGCATTCATCGCCTGACTCGACATGGAAAGCAAGAACATACGATTCAACAAGGGCTCTATCACCATCAATCTCAACGCGAATATTCGAAACCCGGTGTTGAGTCGCCACGTAGCGTTTTCGAAGAGAAGGTAAGGCGTATTTAACGAAATCCTCAATGGACATTGGTTCAGGACCGTAATCGTGCAACATTGCACCTGTATGGAAAGCTGATGAGACACAATCTGCGTCTAGCCGGTCAATCCCTCTTGTGTAGGAAAGTAAACAATCAATAATCAGAACTCTCTGACTCGTCAAAGATGAGTCTTCCATTAGCTTCCTTGACTTTCCTTTATCGCGTTCCATACATTCACTGATGTTAAAGGCATATCAATATGGCGCACACCAAGGTGGGCGACTGCATCAACGACTGCATTCTGAATCGCAGGAGTGGATCCAATGGTTCCTGATTCGCCAATTCCTTTCGCTCCTAGTGGGTTACGAGGACTAGGAGTCTCAGTATTGTAGGTCTCAAAGGATGGCAGTTCAGCCGCTGATGGGATCGCATAATCCATAAGATTCCCTGTTACTGGATTGCCTTCTTCATCATAAAAAACACCTTCAAATAAAGCTTGAGCTACCCCTTGGGCAATACCGCCATGTTGTTGCCCGGTCACCAACATGGGATTAAGAATTCGGCCACAATCATCCACAGCGATATGCCGTACTAGTTCCACGCCTCCGGTTTCCGTATCGACCTCAACGACTGCAACATGTGCTCCAAATGGGAAAGTGGAATCAGTTCCATCAAAATCAAGTTCATGCGTAAGCCCAGATTCCATCCCATCAGGCCTCTGCGTTTCGTCATTAGAAGCTTGTGAAAGTTCAGCCCAACTCAGTGCGTTTGAAGGTACTCCAGCTACATGCAGTCCACCATCACCGGTAACAATATCTTCAGCGTTAGCTTCAAGCAGGTGCGAAGCGAGATCCTTCGCTTTCCCTAGTACTGTTTCACTTGCGACATGGATAGCTGACCCAGCAGTTTGTAAAGAACGGGAACCCATAGTTCCTTGACCACGCGGAATTTCATCAGTGTCAGACTGCAAGATCGTAATATTATCCATTTCAACGCCGAGCATCTCCGAAATAATCATTGAAAAAGCCGTTATGTGTCCCTGTCCATGAGCGCTAGTCCCAACGCGTGCAGTTACAGAACCATCATCGTTAATTTCAACTGCCCCATACTCCATGTGAAGACCAGCGGGGGCAGTCACTTCAACATAAGTTGAAAGACCGATTCCCAATTGCTTTGAACCCCCTTCAGAGCGGCGTTTCGCTTGATCAGTGAGCAGTGAATCATAATCTGCTTCATCAAGTACCCGGTTTAGTACCAAGGCATAATCACCCGAGTCATAATTCGCTCCGCCAAGGGTTGTGAGTGGAAACGCATCTTCAGCTAAGAAATTCTTGTGGCGTATCTCAGCCGGATCCATCCCGAGTTCATCAGCTGCGATATCAATGAGGCGCTCAAGTAGTTGAGTCGCTTCCGGCCTGCCAGCTCCGCGGTAGGCAGCTGTATGAGTAGTATTCGTAGCAGCGCTACGAGCGTGGTAGCGGATTTGGGGAATATTATAAACACCTTGAATCATTGTTTGCGTAAAAAAGGTTAAGAACCCGCCAATTGCTGGATAGGAACCGGCATCAGCAATCACACTTGCATCTAAACCAACTATTTTCCCATCTGACGAAAATCCCATTTCGCCATACATGATCATTCCCCGTCCATGAGCTAGAGAAAGCATGTTTTCACTCCTTAGCTCCGTCCATTTCAAAGGCCTTTTCAGCAGTTTCGCCAATTCCGATGTAATAACGTGCTCTACATAAACACCGCCTTTAGGACCGAAACCACCTCCAACAGTCGGCGCTGCAACTCGAAGATCTGATTGTTCCATACCCAATTGCGCAGCTAACGCGTCACGCACGGAAATAGGATTCTGACTCGGGATCCACGCAGTTAAAGACCCATCATTTTCAGGAATTGCGATAATGCCATTGGATTCCAAAGGAACTCCGGCAAGGCGTTGGCTCACGATCCGAACTTTAGCGACGTGATCAGCACCTTCATTCGGGTCACCATCCTCTAAACCTATGCCCGTTTCAAAACATTGATTTGACCCATTCTCTTCAAACAGTATCGGAGCATCATCTTCTAGAGCTTTCTCCGGATCAGTCACTGCCGGAAGTGGTTCAAAATCCATCCATATCGCTTCCGCAGCATCAGCTGCAGCAGATAAAGAATCAGCTACAACAACGGCAATAATATCTCCCACTAATCGTACTTTTCCTTTCGCTAATGGAGGTCTAGCAAAATGGGGTGGGAACATTGGGAAACCAAGATAGGGCGCAAGATCTAAATCGTCTGCTGTCCAAACACCAACAACACCGTCAATAGTCTTGGCTTAAGTGGTCTCTATAGCAATGATATTGGCATGAGCGACTGGCGATCGGGCAAAGTAAACAAAGCCTAAACCTTCGATTTCCATGTCATCAAAATATTTATCCTCGCCAGTAAGTAGAGTTGGATCTTCACGACGAAGAACGGCATTGCCAAGAATCGAACCTTTAACTTCAGTCATAAGACTTCCCCTTTGATCATCTTGATAAGAGTCTTACATTTATCTGGGAAGAACACGAGTCAAAACCCGATCTTCTTCAACAGGAAAGTACATAATTTCAATAGCTTTTTCCTAAATTACTGTTCCGAAAATACATGTTGTACAGTGAAGAATATAAAGTTTTAAGAGCCCATGTAGGAGGAAGTCGTGGCAATAGTTCGTGATGTTTCGGAAAGGTCCCCTGGGATTACGTATCAAGAACTCCTAGACGCAGATACCCATCCCGTACCCGATGTTCTTAGATTAGAATCTGCACAGAGTTTCGGCCCAGATGAATTTCCTATCACTCGATACACCACGCGTGAATGGCATGAGATCGAAAAAGAAAATCTGTGGTCAAAAGTATGGCAATACGCTTGTCGTGCCGATGAAATCCCAGAAGTTGGCGACCATTACGTCTATGAAATAGTTGGTCGGAGCTACATCGTTATGCGCAGTAGCGAAAATGAGATCAAGGCTTACCCAAATGCTTGCTTACACCGTGGAAGAAAACTCAAAGATTACGGTGGGCGATGCTCAGAAATACGTTGCCCATTTCATGGTTTCGCGTGGGAACTAGATGGGGAACTCAAAGATGTACCAGCAAAATGGGATTTCCCACATGTACAAGCGGAAGAATTTAAGCTCCCTGAGGTTCAGGTAGGTGTTTGGGCAGGGTTCGTTTTCATAAACCCAGATCCCAATGCAGAGTCCCTTGAGGATTTTATAGGAGACCTTGATGACCATTTTCAAGTTTGGGACCTTGAGCGGCGTTACAAGCAGGCTCATGTTGCAAAAGTTATCTACGCGAATTGGAAAATAGCTCAGGAAGCGTTTTGTGAGGCATTCCATGTAAATGCAACACACCCGCAAATTATGGCGTATTTAGGCTCTACTAATTCTCAAGTAGATATCTGGGATAATTTTGCTCGGGTTATTAGCCCAGGTGGCACTCCCGAGCCTCTTCTTGATTATGAAGTTTCCGAAGAGGAGCAACTGCGGTCAATGCTGAATACGAGTTACGACGAAGAAACACCAATTAAAATCCCAGAGGGAACAACAATGCGCGCCCATGCTGCGCAAATGTCGAGAGATCGATGGAGGCCGATGGCCGGAGATTGGGTTGATTCAATGTCTGATGCAGAGATGATGGACAGCATCGACTACACACTGTTCCCAAACTTTCATCCATGGGGCGCATTTAACAGAATCGTTTACCGTTTCCGCCCCAATGGTGATGACCATAGAAGCTCCATCATGGAATGTATTTTCCTTGCTCCTTTCAAAGAGGGAGAGAAACCCGACCCTGCACCCATTCACTGGCTGAGTGATGAAGAGAACTTCAGCGACGCAAGAGAGTTGGATACGTTAGGAAAAGTTTTTGATCAAGATGTCTTTAATATGGCTAAAGTCCAACTTGGCCTTGAGACAACTCAGAAAACAGGTGTCGTTTTAAGCAACTACCAAGAATCCAAAGTCCGATGGCTTCATCATAAACTCGGAGAATGGTGCGGAGAGGACGTCTAATGTCGCATGGATTAGTGCATCCATTTTCTAAAGCCCTTTATGTCAAAACAGCGGAAGGTAACATACGAGTAACCGATGGAGCTATGGAAGGCCTTTTTCGACTTGATGGTTCTTGGATAGAGGGCGAATTAAGAGAATGTGACCCGCAACTATGCGGATGGGTTGGGGGACCAGTCATTGAAAACCACCGCGTCGGAAAAGTAGAGAATTAATAAGGCCCAGAAGTCTCAGTGAAGAAACGAAGGGATACTAGAAATGGGGCTCCCTAAAGACATTCGAGTAGTTGAAACTATGATCGGCACGCGCGCCGGCAAACTAGCGAAACTTAACTACACCAACCTCACAGGGATGAAAGACAAAGAAACTGAAGGATTCAACTTCCCCGCCCAATACATGTTCAAAGATGTTCCTTGGAGCGAACAAGCACGCAACTTCGAAGAAGAACCAGAACCCCTCCAAGGCGCAGATCTACTTCTCCCATATATGGAAAAACACAACATAGAAATCGCCATGGTTGGAGTTGGGCCAGGTAAAGAAAGATCAGACGCCCGAGATGCTATCAATAACTACCCAGACCGTTTCATTGGCTGCCATGAACCTGACCCAAATGATGTCATGGGATCAATCATGAACATCAAGAAACTTCATGCCGATGGGTATATACGCGCCATCTCAGCATTCCCTGCCGGGCGTACACCACAAGTGCCTATTAACGACCCCAAAATGTATGCGCTTTATGCAACATGCGTTGAATTAGATATCCCCATCTTTTGTTGTGCAGGTATTCCAGGGCCACGCGTTCCATTTGAAGCACAGCATGTGAAACTCATAGACGCGGTCATGTACGATTTCCCTAACTTACGTTTTGTAACCCGTCACGGATGTGAACCATGGGAAGACCTAGCAGTGAAACTCATGCTTAAATGGCCGAATCTCCACTACTCAACATCCGCTTTCGCCCCCAAATACTATCCTCAGGCAGTTATTGATTATGCCAATACCAGAGGTGCCGAGAAAATAATCTATGCAGGGTATTTCCCGATGGGACTTCATATAGATACGATCTTTGAGCAACTTCCAAAAGTTCCATTCCGCGACCATGTCTGGCCAAAATTTCTAAGAGAGAACGCTGCCAGAGTCCTGAAACTAGACATCTGAGGATAGAAATGCTCACCTTGCGATTTGATTTCAGACTCAAACCTGACAGTCCCACAACA
>JAYYZG010000030.1:0-4079 GCA_036687775.1 Actinomycetota bacterium | reverse complement strand
ACATGGAACCTGCCCAGCTTCAGAAGCTTTGGCGTCAAGCACGACTTCAATCAATCCGAAAAGAAAATGCCAAGTGTCCAGACTGTCAAACTGATGAAGCTCTATCAGAAGACGATGTTCAGTGTCCCCAATGTCAGTTGAATTTAACCAAAAGTAGGCCTCCTCAATTTGCTCCATTGCACCAGCAAGCCCTGGCACCTATTTTTCTTTTCAATGAGCAAGAAATTGAAGAGAAAGTCTTGAAACATCATGCCAGTATGTCGGACTTCCATAAGAGAATGCAACCTGAAAGAGTGCATCAAAGTCTCCTAGGGCTAGATGAACAAACCCCATACGATGTGTACCTCGACTTTGAGGGTCACCCATTCTGGACTATTGAAGAAGGAATCATTTTTCTTTTCGGCTACATAAAGAAAGATAATAGCGGATGGGAGTATGTAGATATCTGGTCGCATGATGAGTCCGGAGCTCCATCTAAGGATGATGAGAAAAAAGCAGCAAGACAATTGATAAATGACCTTTATGCCCGTTGGCAGCAGTCAGGCAGAAAGATGCGAATTTATCATTACAACCATACTGAGCGGACATTACTTAAAGATTTAACCAACGAAGCAGACCCAAACCTCAATATCCAATCAATACTTCAGATCATTTCGGGATCCGAAGCACTCGAAAGTCAAAGCGAAGTCGGTGTAAAACTAAATGAGATGGTACGGAAAGGTGTTTTTGTTGATCTCTTGAATGTGGTCCGAAATAGTATGCAGGTTGGATATGAGTCAATGAGCTTGAAATACATGGAAAAATTAACTGGGTTCGAACGAACTGGAATTGACGATGATGTCCAAGAGGGTCTTGGGTCAGCGATCACGGCAGGAGCTGGGGCGGTATTCCATTATGAATTATACGCCAACCACAAACTCTACAGTGACGAGAATCCCGACACAGATGAGCAAAGAAAAATGAGACTTAAACTAATAGCCAGTTACAACAGGGATGATGTTGAAGCCACACGTAGTTTACATGAATGGCTTCTCCAGCAACGCCAGTTGAGTCCCCACCTCCCAGACTACCCCAGAAGAGTACAACCTGAATCTCCGCGAGAGAGCAATGGCGCTCATATTATGCTTCAGCAACGGCTGGTTGAATATTTTAGGAACCTTTCAAATGCAAACTGACTTGGAATCAAAGCTACCTACCTTGCTTTTGCTCTATTCACTACTTCAATTCCCAGGAACTGAGTACATCAATTATTATGTTTCGGTTGTAAATAAACTTGAGGATGCTGACCTTAACGACCCATTCACGTTAGTTAATCTTCAATACAAGGAAGAGGCCGAGCCAGAGGGCAGAGCGAAATTGAAATGGCATACCTATACATACGACGCGCAGAACCCGATGCCTGTTGAATATGAGCCTAAAAAGCAAATTGCTTTTAGATCTGAAGATTTTTCCTTGGGTGACCCGAACGAGCCTTTTTTGCATGAATCTAAAGCTACAGTCAAGAAAATAGACCACCTCAAAAGGGAAATTACTGTATCTTTCCCTAAAGCTTTTACAGAATTGCATAATCCGAACAGACCCATCAAAGCAGTTACTTTATGGGAGTATGTAGGTAAGTCGAGCCATCTGACAAGAATATGCGGTATCGCTAATGCCTACTTCGAAGGAGCAGGCATACCTCAACTCTCTCCCGAAGAAACAAAGAATTTATTAGGAGATAGCGAAGAAATCCCAGCCGAAAAGAATGAACTCGCGTTTAAACTACTTGAAAGGCACACGTTCGGTTCAGTTGTGATCAACGACCTAGAGGAAATTAAGCAAGCCGTATCGTCCCTTGATACCTCATTTTTCTCTATTCAAGGCCCTCCAGGAACCGGAAAAACGTTTTGCGGAGCCCACTTAATCCACTATCTAATTAAAAATTCTAATGGGGCTACAAGAACTGTAGCGGTCACAGCCCAATCGTATTCAGCGATTGATAACCTCCTTAAGAAGACGGTTGAGATATTCAGAGAGAGAGGTGATCTGGACCTTCTCAGAATAGGAAGAAACGAATCCAAACGCGCATCTTGGTTGGAGCAGGCTGTTGTCCGTGAGGGCATCTGCGTCAATAGCTTAAGCGGTGATAATAACCTAGTAGCTGCAGTAAGTTGGGAGTGGGTAAAGGAAGCAAAGGAAGACGACGAGAAATTCGATTACCTGATCATTGATGAAGCGGGGCAGTTCTCATTATTTGACGCCGTTGCATCTTGTGCAAGTGCCAAAAATTTAGTTCTTCTTGGCGATCCTCAACAACTTCCACAGGTAATCCAAGGCTCCCATGACTATGGTGCAGGAAATAGCGTCCTTGAGCACATTATTGGAGATCGCAACGTCATAGAGTCCGATCGTGGTGTGTTGTTAGATAGAACATACCGTATGCGTAGCGAAATCTGTAACTACATTTCCGAAGAATTCTATGAGTCTGAACTTACCCCTGACATTCGATGCGACCGAAGAGAAATACTTGGATACGATAATGGATTATTTTGGGCCCAAGCAGAACATGAAGAGGATCGCGTTAATTCTTCACCTGAAGAAGCAAAGATAGTCAGGAGCATTATTGAGGAATTGATGGGAAAGCCTTACCGTATCGTAGACGGTACAGGCGAACCCATTGAAGGCGAAAACCTAATTACGCAAGATGATTTCATGGTTCTGTCTCCTTATCGGGCCCACAGCCAAATGATAAGAAGCGAATTGAGTCCCGACCTCACTCAAGTCAGTGTCGATACTGTCGACAAATTCCAAGGACAAGAAAACCTAATCGTTATTTACTCCATGGCAACTTCGAGTAAAGATCTCGTTCCGCCCGGCCGGAGTGATTTCATCTATAAACCAAACCGCTTGAACGTGGCATTAAGCCGAGCACAATGCCTCGCAATTTTAATTGCTAGCAAAGACCTTACAAACGCCAACGCCAGCAATATTGAAGAAATGGCTGACTTAAATCACCTTTGTCGCATTTTTGAAGATAATGATTCAGCTTCTGAATGGAAATTCCTCTGAAGATTATTTTAGGAAAAGGCGCTCAGGGTCTGCCAATTCAATGGGTGAAGCAGAAAGTTCTGGCGAAGAGAAGAAACCAAGGACAGGGCCGCCTTGGCTATACCCCATCAGTCGTCTGAGATCTGCGGGAAGTTCCGCAGCGATATCTGGGGGACATGAAAGGTACTGATTTTCTTCTTGCCGAAGCCAACTCAGAGTGTAATGAAGTAACACGGCTAAGCGATGTTCAGCGACGGTAGTATTTGCCCCTCCACCATGGAGCACCGAACCGTTATAAATCATCGTCGAACCTGCAGGCATTTCGGCGGAAACAATTTCTTCTTTGGAAGGAAGTCGGTCTTTAGGCCATTTGTGTGATCCGGGGACGATTTGTGTGGCGCCGTTTGCCCGTGTGAATTCTGATATCGCCCAGATGGTGCTGAATTGGGTTTCAATTGAACGATTCATGTAGTTGCCCCAGACCCCACGATCACGGTGAAGTATCTGGCAGTCCTCATCTGGAGCTATTGATACAGCCTGTGTAAAATGCAATTGATATCCATCAGAATATTGAGACAGATACCTACTGCAGAGTGAGTTGATAAACGGGTGCATTGCTAACTCACGACACATCGGAGACCTAGCCATTAGAGCCCCTATCCGCTTTGTTTGAAACCCAGAGAATTCATTAGATCCAGACTCAGAAACGTCCAGGTAAGGGGTCAACTCTTCACGTATCTGGTGGATTGCTCCAGAGTCAAGGACGTCATCGATTATGACTCCACCGTCACGCTCAAGAATTGCTAAAATCTCACTTTCAGTGTCGTTGACAGTTTTATGTTCGATCTGAGCCATCAGGTACTCCTTTTGGCTCCTATGAGAACTACTACTAGTACTGCTGGTTCATTCGTTCTGTTTCGCCAAGCGTGACGGGTCCCATTTGGAACGACTGTATCGCCGGGCTTTAGAGTAACTTCGGCTCCGTCATCAAGTTCAAGGACAACCTCACCGGAAATAACGAATTCGTAATCAACCGTGTCGGTAGTGTGCAT
>JAYYZG010000029.1:0-16870 GCA_036687775.1 Actinomycetota bacterium | reverse complement strand
ATCGTACGATTCCGGTTCAGGAACAGGGTGATCCGAGGGTGGATCAGTGAAATCAATCCTTTGGAAACTACTGATAAGGAACTTCAGCCACTTAAACAGATAAGCGGGATAGGTCCGCCAGAAGAGATAATCGAATTAGCGCGTTGGGCAGCGCATCATTGGCAAGGTCCATTAGCTAAATTTCTGCGTATTGCTAGTCCTAAGGCAATGATTAAAGCGAATTACCATGCAGGGAAGAAAGTTGACCAAGATTTAGTAAAAGAAACCGTTTCGTCTTTTAGTTGTTCACTGATGAGAATTCCTCCAACTGGGGATCGTTGGCCGCAAATTCTACTAACGATTGCTAAAGGCAATGCACTTATTCTTGTTCCATCCTTGTATCAGGCACGACTCCTAGTTGGGCGCTTGAAAAAAATAGGGATTACAGCAGGTCTCCATGGAAAGGATTGGTTGCTTGGAGCGAGCGGTGGAACAATTGTGGGTACTAGATCTGCAGCGTTCGCCCCTATCAAGGATTTATCTGCGATACTCATGATCGATGAACACGATAGCGTTTATGAAAGTGAGGCCGCACCAACGTGGCACGCTAGAGACGTTGTTCTTGAACGTGCAAAACGATTAGGAATACCCGCCACGTTTACATCTCCAATACCCACACCCGAGCTACGGGCAAGGGCAACGGTACAAAAAGTGAAACCCGAAGAAGAAAAAGCTGGATGGGGAACTATAAAAGTAATTGACCCCCGTGAAGATGGAACTTCACGGGGAGGTTTATGGCCACGAGTAACCGTAGATGCCATTAAAGATTCAAGCAGATCAATAGTTATTTTAAATAGAAAGGGACGATCGAAACTACTTGCATGTGCTGCTTGCAACGAACTAGTAATGTGTTCTGAATGTGGATCAGGAATGCATCAGCCAAACAAAGATTTTTTAGTTTGCGCGAGAAATAATCACGAACGCCCGATTTCTTGCGCTCACTGCTTGTCCACGCGACTAAAGAACTTACGAATTGGTATTAGTAAAGCTATCGACGAACTGGAGCATCTCTTGCAAGAGAATGTGCAAGAAATCCAAAAAAGTACACAAGAATTGAACTTGGAGTCAAGTCGGGTTTTTCTTGGAACTAAAGCTGCTCTACACAGAGTTGATTGGGCTGATTTAGTCGTTTTTGCCGACTTTGATCAAGATTTATTCATGAAAGGATACAGGAGTGAAGAACAGGCTCTCGCATCGGTGGTACGTGCCATTCGAATAACTAATGCTATTGGGAGAAAGACGGGCAGCGTATTCATACAAACAAGATCTCCTTCGAATCAGCTTGTCAGCGTCATTAGTAATAACGAGATCAGTGAATGGGCTGAAATGGAAACCAATAGAAGATCTTTGCTTACACTTCCGCCTTTTGGGTCATATGCCGCTATTTCTGGACCAGGGGCAGAAGAATTTGTTAAGCAAGTATCTTTATCTAAACAAGTAGAAATTCTGGGTCCTTCAGAAGGGTCTTGGATGGTCAAATCAAGGGAACATAGCGATCTGGTAGCAGCTCTGTCAGAAATTCCAAGATCTTCAAAGCGTTTACGAATAGCTGTGAATGCTCTCAGAGGGTAGACAATCAATTGCCTCCTTCGGCCCATTCCTGACGCCGGACTTCGTACAAAGCGATAGATGTGGCTATAGCTACGTTTAGAGAACCTATTTTGCCAACTTGGGGTATGTAAGTAACGAGATCACATTCATCAAGCGCGGCCTTGGGGATTCCCCTGTCCTCATGGCCGATAAGGAGACACACATCCTCTGTCAGGTTCGCAGTAAGAATAGGTTCAGCATTGCTAGCAAGCTCTAACCCAACTATTTTGTATCCCTTAATTCGCGCTGACTCTATAGCTGCGCTGACATCGGTTTCTATGGTCCAGTTAACGAAACGCTCTGACCCCAATGCAGTTTTCCCTGTTTTAGTATTTTGGGGAGTAGTTGACCCTTCAATGAACCATATATGGTCAACTCTTTCTGCAGCTGCTGTCCGGATAATTGAACCGACATTGTATGGTCCTTGAACTCCAGCGATGATTAATGAGACTTTTCTATTAGTTTGTTTACGCCATTGGCGGTGAAGTCTCTTTAGTTCCGTACTGGATAGGTTTTCATGCATTTCGTTTTACCTCAAGAAGGCGGAATCCTCTAAAGGATTTAAGTCTATCCACATCCCACCCTTCACTTTCCATCCAAGTATGAAGACTATCGGATCCTAGATTTTTGTTTACTACTAATACGGCCGACCCTGAAGGTTCTAGGCGTTCTAACCATAGAGAAAGTAGGGTCATCATTTTTTTCTTTCCAATACGCACAGGAGGGTTCGACCAGATCAAGTCAAACCGTACTTGTTGCGGTATTTCTTCTGGTCGGCAAACGATTGTATTTGCCCCTGTAAGATTCTCGGCTGATAAATTTAGTGCACGGTTATTTACATCTGTAGCCCATACATTCGCTTTCGGAAAACGATGCTCAAGCACTGCAGCAATGGGTCCATACCCACAACCAAGATCAAGAACTTGTTTCGGTGGGTGTTCAGGTGTCGGTGCTTCTAGGAGAAGGAATTTCGTTCCTGCGTCAATTCTTTTACTTGAGAAAACACCAGTATCTGTTTTTAATGACCTTGTCAGGTCAGGTAATACGAGATCAACAGAGCTTTCACGCGACGTAGACGAAGGGTCGTTATCAAAATAATGTGAATGTGTTTCCATTTAAGGAACCGTACAGCCTTCCATAGGCGTTTAACCTCCTATATCCTAGAAGAATGGATTCATACGAAATAAGAGTCTTCGGAGACCCCGTACTAAAAAAAGTCGCCGAAGACATTGAAGAGATTGATGGGGACCTCGTTAAGACATGTGACCGGATGCTTCAAACTATGTATGAGGCTCCTGGCATAGGACTTGCTGCCCCACAGGTGGGTATAAGCAAAAGGTTTTTTGTCTATGACTATGGAGATGGGCCAAAAGTTCTTATAAATCCTGTGATCAAAGAAAGACAAGGGCAATGGGAGTACGAAGAAGGCTGTCTGAGCGTCCCTGGGCTTTCGTGGAAAATAATAAGACCAAAAGTGATTCACTTAACCGGTTTTGACCTGGATGGAAATGAATTGTCTATAGAAGCTGATGAATTAGAGTCACGGTTATTTCAGCATGAAATGGATCACTTAGATGGAAGATTACTTCTTGAGTATCTTGATGACAGTCAACGAACAGAAGCGAAAAAATACCTTCGGCAACGGATGATGGAACTTGAGGAACAAAAAAATTTCCTCCCGTCAGAACTCAATGGCATCAATTGAAATTCCAGAGAGGGTCCGAAAGGTCATCTACCTTGGAACTCCAGAAGTTGCAGTCGCTCCGTTAAGAGAAATGCATCAAGCTGGGATTGAGGTAACGCTTGTCATCACTGGTGAAGATAAGCGTCGGGGGAGGGGTAAAGAGAAAAGCCCTACTCCCGTAAAGGAAGAAGCGCAACGGTTGGGGATCCCAGTCTCACATAAACTTCAAGATATTTATAGCTCTACTGCTGACATTGGTGTGGTGGTGGCTTACGGGAAATTAATACCGCAAGAGATATTGAGCCACTTACCTATGGTAAACATTCATTTTTCATTACTTCCGCAATGGCGTGGTGCAGCACCTTTAGAAAGAGCGATTTTGTCTGGAGATAAGCGTACTGGTGTTTGCATTATGCAGGTCGAGAAAGAATTGGACGCTGGAGGTATCTTTCGGATGCAAGAAGTCCTTATCTCGGAAGAAGAATCTTTACAGAGTTTACGTGAGAAATTATCGATACAAGGAAATATATTATTGATGGATTGCTTGATGAATGGCTTTGGTACCCCTAGGGCTCAAGAAGGGGAACCTACATATGCTCGGAAAATACATATTGATGATCTTCAAGTGGATTGGGAAGAGTCAGCCGAGCAGGTACTCCGTGTTATCCGTTTGGGTAATGCTTGGACAACTATCAAAGGGAATAGGTTAGGGATACAAGAAGCAAAAAGTGCTACTAGCTCAGACTTAAACGCGGGCGAAATAAAAGGAACAATGGTTGGCACAGGACAAGGAGCCATAGAGTTAATCTCTGTGAAACCGTCAGGGCGGAAAGAAATGGATGCTAATTCGTGGGCTAATGGACTGCGCTTGAATAATCAGGACTGTTTAGGGGAATGACAGAGGATTCGGGTGCTGAAGCAAGAAAAGTTGCAATCAAGTGTGTTCTGCGCGTAGAAGAATCTGATAGTTACGCGAATATAATTGTCCCCAAAATTATTGGTGAGACATCGTTAGGAACTCTTGACCGAAATCTAGTTACCGAAATCGCTTACGGGTCTACAAGAATGAAGAAAGCCCTTGATTGGGTTTTTGATAGATATTTGCCTGAGCCACCCCCACCTGCCCTTCGTGCTTCACTTCGTGTCGGGGTGTACCAGATTTTGTTTATGCGGATTCCTGATCATGCAGCAGTGAATGCAACCGTTTCTGCTAGTAGCAAACGGAACAAGGGCGTCGTGAATGCGGTCCTTCGGAAAATCGTTAAAGAAAGCACCATAGAATGGCCGGATAGCGCGACTCGGTTGAGCTACCCAAATTGGATCATGGATCAACTTTTGAATGATTTGGGTGCTGAGCAATCTGTTTTGATGTTGGAGCAAATGAATCAGCCCCCAGAAGTATCTGTCCGGGAAGATGGATACCGCCAAGATAGAGCTTCGCAGTGGATAGTTGACCTTATCGGAGTCCAAATGGAAGATCGTATTCTTGACCTCTGCGCAGCGCCTGGAGGGAAAACCACTGCTTTAGCGCCTATGTCTTCTTACGTAGTTGCTGCAGATGTGAATCCGTCTAGACAAAAACTAATTTCGGAAAATCTTGCGACTATGGGTTTAAGGAACGTGACTCAGGTTATAGCAAATGGGAAATTGCCTCCATTTGCTCCGAGGTCCTTTGATAAGGTGCTGGTAGATGCCCCATGTTCCGGTTTGGGGGTTCTTCATAGGCGGCCAGATGCGCGATGGAGAATTTTAGAATCCGATGTAGATAATTTGGCGAGATTACAAACAGAACTTCTCAGTTCAGCAATAAGGCTTGTGAAAACCGGAGGTGAACTGATTTACAGTGTGTGCACAGTAACTAACACCGAGACTGTTGATGTTGCGCTAGAACTTGACCGGTTGCACCCTGAATTGACGCCAATCAAGTTGCAAGATTCAAGATGGAGACCGCATGGAAACGGGTTACAAATACTTCCCCAGGATGCAGGAACCGATGGAATGGCCATTTTTAAATGGAAAGTTTAAATACTTTGAAATCTCTTTAGGGGTGAGTCGCATCTAAAGCTTCGGTAGAATTTAAGAATGAAAAATGAAGGACTGCTTCAAGCTAAAATAGTAACCGTTTCAGATGGCGTTTTTTCAGGACATAGAGATGACATTTCAGGAGCGCAACTCAAAGAGTATTTGGCTTTGAAAGATTGGAAAATTGTTGAAACCAAAGTTATTGCTGATGGGGCAAGAAATGTTTCAAATGCCATACTTGAACTTTCCAAAGACTTCCATGGGTTAATAGTCACTACCGGAGGAACAGGCTTCGGTCCACGCGACCAGACCCCAGAGGGGACTTCGCAAGTTATTGAACGAGCCGCACCGGGAATAGCTGAAGCTATACGGCTTATTAATCCACTCGGAAGACTTTCAAGAGCTACTGCGGGAACTCTTGGAGAATCGTTAATCATTAACCTTCCTGGGTCAGCTAAAGGAAGCATTGAATGTATTGATTCAGTCATTGATGTTCTTGGTCACGCCGTAAGGCTTCTCCGAGACAATAGTGACCCTCACCCGGAAGACGGACGACATAACGATGAATGAAATTGTGAAACGAGATAATCAAATGATGTTACGAGCGATCTCAAATGCGGAGAATGCCAGATTAATTTCTTCCCCGAACCCATGGGTTGGCGCTGTACTTGAATTAGGGGATGGCAGTCTCCATGATGGATGGACTCAAGAGCCTGGACAAGAACATGCTGAAATAATGTGTCTTGTTTCTGCTGGGGCAAAGGCAGAAGGGGGAACGCTGTACACCACGCTCGAGCCATGTTCGCACACAGGAAAAACCCCGCCTTGTGTGGAATCAATCATCGCTTCAAAAGTCAAACGAGTTGTGATCGGAATAAGTGATCCGGATCCGCTTGTTAGTGGAGCTGGGGCTAGGGAACTTAAAGCTGCAGGTATTGAAGTAAGCCTCGGGACACAGCATGATGAAGTGTCTGATCAACTTCAGCCCTACCTACACCACCGTAAGACTGGCCGTCCATACGTGATCCTTAAAATTGCAGCATCCTTAGATGGTGGCATTGCCGCTCCAGATCAAACAAGTCAGTGGATTACCGGTCCAGAGGCTCGTGAGGAAGCCCATAAGCTACGAGCCCAATCAGATGCGATCTGTGTCGGTGTAGGTACAGTTATCGCTGACAACCCTAAACTGACTGTGCGGGATTGGGCTCCAGAGAATAAAAATATCACAATCGCCGATCCCAAAAGAATAGTTTTAGGGAAAGTGCCAAGAGAGGCAGCTATCCACCCTTGTCTAGAGCATGAAGCAGGAATCGAAGAGCTATTGGATCAGTTAGGGCAGGAAGGCATAATGCAATTACTGGTTGAAGGTGGGGCAAACACATATAAAAGATTTCATGATTTGGGAGTGGTGAACCAATATGAAATTTTCTTAGCCCCGATTTTTTTTGGCGGAAATAACGCTAAACCCATGTTCTCTGGAGATGCTACGGAAACTCTCGCTGAAATTTGGAGAGGAAAGATCAAAGAAGCGAAACAAATTGGGGTAGACGTAAAGATCACGGTAACTCCAGAAGATCAATAAATACCATTAGTGAACCTCCGAAAGGCTGTACCGTGAAGGTATGTTACAACTCGTACTTCCAAAGGGATCATTAGAAAAATCCACACTCCAATTATTTGCAGATGCTGACCTTCCGATTCAGAGAGGTTCTTCCGTTGATTATAAAGGTTCAATTAACGATCCAAGAATTGATGGAGTGCGTATCCTTCGCCCTCAAGAAATCGGAAAATACGTAGCGGATGGACTATTTGACCTTGGGATTACAGGGCGAGACTGGATAGAAGAAACATCCAGTGACGTTCAATCACTTGGTGAACTCCACTACAGCAAGAACACGGCCCGTCCCGTTAACATTGTGTTAGCCGTCCCAGAAGAGAGCCCGTGGGAAAAGGTTGAAGATTTACCTCAGGGTGTGCGAATTAGCACCGAATACCCTGAATTGACCAGATCGTACTTCCAAGCGAATGGGGTAGCGGCTGAACTCCAATTATCTTATGGAGCAACAGAAGCAAAAGCACCAGAAATAGTAGATGCAGTCGTAGATATAACTGAGACTGGGCGAGCTTTGCGAGCGGCAGGTTTGAAAGTCATTGGCACTGTACTTACCAGTTTCACCGAGTTGATTGCTAACCCCATTTCATACGCAGATCCAGAGAAACGTCAATCAATGGAACAAATCCAGACGCTATTGCGAGGAGTTCTTGAAGCTCGAGGGAAAGTGATGGTTAAGATGAACGTCGCAAAAGATGACCTTGGTCGAGTCATAGAAATCCTTCCCTCTATGAAAGCACCAACGGTTAATGAACTCTTTGGCGGAGAAGGCTACGCTATTGAAACAGTTGTTCCAAAGGACCAAATCAACATTCTTATCCCGGAACTTCGTGGTTCGGGGGCTACTGATATCGTTGAAATACCTATTTCAAAGATAGTCCACTAATCCCAAGCCACTGGAAGATTCTTTCTTCCCCATAAAAGAAAAGGCTCTATCCTCTCTGGTGTCTCAATGAGTCGGAGGTTGGGAAACCGTTCAGCAACTTCTTGTAATGCAAGGCGAGCTTCCAGTCTTGAAAGTTGGGCACCTGGGCAGAAATGTCGCCCTAAGCCGAACGAGAGATGTTTTCGTAAATCATCGGGTTCTCTATCAAGACGAAAAGAATCAGGGTCCTTAAAGATATTCGGATCCCGATTAGCTGCGCCATAGGTTGCCATAACCTTTGAACGTTCAGGAACATTCACACCATGAAGATCTACCTCTGAAGTATTTGTCCTATATAGACCCAAAACAGGGGCATCAAATCGGAGGCTCTCTTCAACTGCAACGGGGTACAGGGATGGGTCACTCTGTATCTGTTCATAGAGTTCCCTGTTCGAAAGGAGTCGCCAAAAAAGATTAGTTATTAAAGATGTAGTTGTTTCGTTACCTCCAACAAGAAGTTGATTGAGCATCACTAAGCGTTCTGTATCAGAAAGCATGCGGTTATCAACTTCGGCGAGGAGAATGCCGCTAATAACGTCATCAGGAATTATGTTGCCAATTAGGCTCTCAGGATCATACAGACCTTCAGTTTTGGCATCTTCTATTAGGGAACGTCGTGAATCCAACTGCTCAAGCAGATAAGCGTTCATCGCCTCACGAGGCGCTTTTGAGTCATCAGCGTCGGGGGACTTAGAAGCAGCTAACTGCGCATCGCTCCATGCTTTAAATTGATCTATGTCACTTGTAGGAATACCAAGGATTTTGGCGATAACAAGAACAGGAAGTGGGCACGCTAAAGCATCATGAAGGTCGCCGCTGGATGTTTCTTCCATCTCATTAACTAACTCCTTCACCAATTCGGTGATCTCATCCTCCATAGAAGCAACATGTCTGGGGGCGAAACTCTTTTGGATGAGTTTCCTAGACCACGTATGTTCAGGCGGATCGCTAAACAAACAACCTTGAACTGAGTATCTGGGCATTTGTCCATAGTGGCTAGACCACAATTCAACGTTCGTGAGCATTTCAACCACGTCGTTGTAACGGGTCATTGTGTATAAGGGGTGGGAGAAATCTTTGTGCTCATGAAGCGGACACGATTCCCTAAGAGATTTATAAAGCGGAAATGGATCATTTAAAGTCTCGTCAGAAAAGGGGTTAAACTTTTGGCTCATTGACATGATCTTATCGTAGGAAAAATCTTGCTTCTACGCACGAATTTACAAGACGGACTATTAAAGACCTACTCCTTGTAAGCAAGCGACTTTATTGCTTCCACAATCTTATCCCAGTGTATTTCAGGGAGATCATGTCCCATATCTTCAAAGATCAGCAATTCTGCCTCAGGGATAGCTTCTGCGGTTGATACCCCACAGTGAAGAGGGAGTAGGGGGTCTACTGAGCCGTGAATGACTAGGGAAGGAACCTCAAGATTTTTAAGTTTCTCTGTCCTGTCTCCGCTCATCGCTATAGCGCCTATCTGGAATCCGACCCCTTCGGGGTGGAAACTCCTGTCGTAATTCTTCTCCGCTTGTTCGCGAGCAAAAATTTCATCCCAATGAGGTCCGGCAAGTACTTCAGATGCTGCAACATTTGTCTCGATAATTTGATCACGGCTATTGCCTGGAGGAGTTATAAGAGCCTCGAGTGCTTCTTCTGTGGGAGTAAAATCTTGTGGGTTTCCAGTAGCGGACATGATACTAGTAAGGGAAAGTACTGTGTCAGTGTGCTCTATTGCTATGGTTTGTGCGATCATTCCTCCCATTGATGCTCCAACGATATGGGCATCTTCGAACCCTAAGAACCCAAGTAAAGAAACCGCATCTTGTGCCATATCTGAGAGTGAGTACTCTTGAACAACCTTTTCGCCAGATGCTGCCTTCAGAAGAAGTTCTCCTGAATCTTGAGAATTGCCAGTTGTTTTGGTTGATAGACCGCAGTCACGGTTATCAAAACTGATAACAAAGAAACCTTGGTCTGTAATTTTTCTTACAAGACCTTCCGGCCATCCAATTAACTGGGCGCCGAGTCCCATGACCAAAAGAAGAGGTGGGTGATTTGGATTTCCCGACGTTCTATAACAAATCCTTATCCCATTAATATCAGCGAAATTATCTAAATTGCTCAAAGTGTTTCCATTCTCAGACGCTCCACAGTTTAGTAATCTAGAAAATTACTGTCAGTGAATAGGTTAATTTTCTTCAGCCGATAAAGAATCTCTAATTTGTACGAAGGCCATTTGTATTTGTGAAAGAGCATCTTTGAGGACAGCTTCATTCTGTCCAAGACGATTCTCAAGAGAACTTAAGATGGCAGCCATGGCGTCAATTGCTACCTTTGCTTCGTCAACTTCAGGAGGTTGGCTACTTAAGTGGATAGCTGCCAACTCATATATTCCCATAACATGATTAGCGACAACTTCCGCTGCGGGCGTCTCTGCAAGTCGGCGCCTAGCCTCTGCAAGTTCAGCTGCCATAGCCTTTGCTTGTTCTTGCTGTTCGGGAGTTAGATCTTCAAAACCTGGAACATCATTTATGTCGTCACCCTCATGAACATCTTGCTTGTTTACTTGTGGTTGCTCTTTATTTACTTCATGTTCGCCATCAGGTGTCCATAAACTCATAAGTCCTCCTCATTGTCTTATCTATGACTTTATAGATGTCTTTGTCATAACAGTTATTTTTCCCTGTAATCTAGTTAGTGACCTAAGAAATAAATGGGTATGAGAAAGTGCTGTCGAGAGGCAGTCGCCTTACCACTGTAAGAAATGAAAGTGCGTTGGGTGCAACATCACAACTGTTCAACAGTTTCGGGTGCTGATTTCTCAGCGCCCTTGTTTTTTCTCTGAGTTCAAAACAAATCAATTTAAGGAGTTACAACTTGACAAGGAGTCTGACATAGCTGGGAATCAGGAGCCTCGCATCAACGAACAAATCCGTGCCAATGAGGTGCGTTTGGTATCGCCAGATGGGGAACAAATAGGTATAACACCATTGTCTGAGGCCCTGGAACAAGCCCGAGAAATTGACCTTGACCTTGTAGAGGTCGCTGAAAATGCTAGCCCTCCCGTCTGCCGGATTATGGACTACGGAAAATACAAGTACGAAGCAGCGCAAAGGGCGAAAGACTCCCGAAAAAAAAGCACCAATATAGTAGTAAAGGAACTGAAATACAGACCCAAGATAGCTCGAGGAGACTTTGATACGAAAACGAGTAAAGTGAGAAAATTTCTAGAAGATGGTCATAAAGTTAAGTTGACCATCATGTTCCGTGGGAGAGAAGTTCAACACCCAGAACTTGGGCGGAGAATTCTTGATGAAGTGTCAGAACAGATGGAGGATATAGCTGTTCAAGAGTCCTACCCACAACTTGATGGAAGGAACATGGTTATGGTTCTCAGTCCGGACAAAAAAGCAATTGAAAATCTACGAAAAGCAAAAGCTCAAAGCGAAAAAGATAACGAAGCTTAAAACTTGTTACAGAATTTACAACTATTTCCGAAGGAGATGAAAAAATATGCCAAAGATGAAGACACACAAAAGCTCAGCGAAGAGGTTCAAAAAAACTTCAAGTGGGAAACTTAAACGAGGGCGCATGCACAGGAACCATTTAGCTGAAGCGAAATCCCCAAAACGGAAAAGGCAGGCTAGGGGACCAGCAGAAGTAAGCGCAGCTGACACGAAAACAGTTCGCAGAAATTTAGGTATTTAACACAACCCAGACCCGAAAGATTTCGGTCATTAATCAGGAGAAACGAAATGGCAAGAACAAAATCCTCTGTTCGTAGTAAGAAACGCCGTAGGCAAGTACTAGGTAGAGCTAAAGGCTATTACGGTAATAAAAGTAGGAGCTTCCGAGCTGCGAATGAACAAGTAATGCATAGTGGTAATTATGCTTTCCGTGATCGTCGGGCACGAAAAGGCGAATTCAGAAAACTCTGGATTCAAAGAATCAACGCAGCTTGCAGGCAAAATGGAACAACGTATAGTCGTTTCATTAATGGACTCAAGAATGCTGAGATAGAGGTGGATCGAAAAAATCTAGCAGATCTTGCTGTCAATGATTCTGCGGCTTTCAGTGCTCTTGTGAAACTAGCTAATGAGGCAGTTTCTGCGAAAACAAGCTAAGTAACCAATGAGCGGGTTATCAAAGAATAACGCTAGAATCCGCGAACTCCGGAAGATTATTAAAGACCCGAAATACCGGATTGAATCTGGAAAGTTCGCTATAGAGGGTCTTGAACTCCTCCGGGAATCCATAATTACCGGACATCAGCCTATAGATGTTTTCCTTTCCGAATCGTCTGATATGAGCGGGGTGATTGAAAAACTAATTTCAGAAACTGATGCAAAGCTCTGGCTAATAGGTGATGACCTACTTTCTTCCATTGCGTCAACGGTTACTCCTCAACCAGTAATCGCCACGTTGTCAAGGCTGGATAAATCACTTGAAGATGTCGTAACCAATGAATCAACGTTTCTGCTTGTTGGGATAGGAATAAACGAGCCAGGAAATGCAGGTTCAATGATTCGTAGCGCTGCATCTGCAGGAGCTCATGGAGTTATCTTCTCAAATAATTCTGTAGATATTTATAACCCCAAAACCGTGAGAGCTTCTGCCGGCGCTATTTTTAGAGTTCCTATTGTCCGCGGGGTAGAAACCACTTCTATTCTTAACGCTATAAAGCAAAAACAGATCAATCTTATAGGCCTATCAGGCAAAGGAAGTAGCATCTATACCGAGATCAACTACTCAACCCCATTTGCGATTCTTCTAGGAAATGAAAGCAGGGGGCTAGACCCAACAATATTTCAAGAAATGGATCATATCGCAGTAATACCAATGGATGCTGGGGTTGAATCTTTAAACGTGGCTACAGCGGCTTCTATTGTGTCCTTTGAAGCGAAACGCCAACGCGCTTGAAGGCATCGGAAAATCCCCAACCATTGAAAACGAAAAGTATTTTCATTAAATCCCTGTAAGGTCCCCAAGCAACCTGCGAGAATAGAGTTACCAGAGGAAATGTTCAATGATTGATTTAAGTAAATTATCTAAAGACGTAGAAGAAGCTTCATTAGCAGCTTCCACAGTTGATGAACTTGCGAAAGTGCAAAACCAGTTCCTTGGAAAGAAATCAGAACTTGTTGCTGCAAAGAAAGCTCTTGGTTCCATCCCGGAAAGCGAAAGAGCAGCTGCTGGAAAAGAAATCAATGAAGCACGAGTTAGTATCGAATTGATTCTGGACCAGAGGAGAGTGGGGATTGAAGAAGCTGAATGGGAAACACATTTTTCAAATGATGTTACTGACCTGACTGAGGTGTTAAACCCGATTACTCGAGGACACTTGCATTTAATCACTCAGGCTAGGGATCAATTAGAGGATGTTTTTGTAGGTATGGGTTTCACAGTTGCGGAGGGGCCTGAGGTTGAAACAGCTTGGTATAACTTTGAAGCACTCAATATTCCAGATTGGCACCCAGCTAGGGGAAATTTCGACACAATCTTTGTTGATCTTGGAGAAGAAGAAGAAATAATGCTCCGTTCCCATACATCCCCAGTTCAAATCCGGACAATGGAGGAGCAACGCCCTCCAATATATATTGTCGCTCCCGGTCGGACGTTCCGAACCGATAGTGCGGATGCGACACACTTACCTGCTTTTAACCAGATAGAGGGCCTCGTTATTGATAAAGGGATCACAATGGGTGACTTGGCAGGGACAATTGATTCATTCGTTCAAGCATTTTTTGGAGAAGAAGTTAAATCGCGATTGAGGCCTAGTTATTTCCCATTTACTGAACCATCTGCCGAGTTTGATATTTCTAGACCTGATGGCAGTTGGCTTGAGCTTGGAGGTTGCGGAATGGTGCACCCCAACGTTCTCGAGAATTGTGGCATTGACCCTGAGGAATGGCAGGGCTTCGCATTTGGATTTGGCATTGACCGACTGGTATCAATGCGGTATCAATTGGATGACATCCGAGAGCTGGTACTTAATGATGCTCGTTTCCTGAGACAGTTCTAGGAGAAAAATGAAAGTTCTATTGTCATGGTTGAGGGAATTTGCGCCAGATATTGAAGGGGACCCTATTGAACTGGGGGAGAAACTAAGCGGCTTGGGTTTAGCTGTTGAATCAATGTCAATAATTGGAGAAGAACTAGACGGGGTAGTCGTCGGTAAAATTCTTAATTTGAGGCAACATCCAAATGCAGAACGTATACAACTCGTTGATGTGGATTTAGGTGACGGAGAAGAAACCCAGATTTGTTGTGGGGCATTCAATATGTCCATAGGGGATTTAATCCCCGTAGCCACAATAGGAACTACTTTGCCAGGGGGAATAGAGATAGCTCAACGGGAACTCCGAGGAGAGTTATCCAATGGAATGTGCTGTTCCGCAAGCGAAATTGGGATGGGAGAAGACGATGAGGGGATAATGATCATCCCTGACCCAGATATGGTTCTCGAAATAGGAACGCCGCTTCAAAAGGCATTGGGGATAGAGTCCGACGTTCTTTGGGACCTAGAAGTCAATGCGAATAGACCTGATGCTATGAGTGTCGCAGGTGTAGCACGTGACCTTGCAGCAGCATTACAAATTTCATTTGCTTTTCCAAAGATAGATATTAAAGAGGATAAGGAAGCTACGAAAAGTAAAGTGTCGGTCCATATAGAAGATAAATTATTGTGCGGTAGATTCCTGACTCGTGTAGTGAAGGGCATTTCTGTGGGGCCATCTCCGCAATGGCTACAAAATAGACTAGTTCATCTTGGGATGCGGCCCATAAATAACGTCGTGGACATTTCAAATTACGTGATGCTGGAACTTGGACAACCGAACCACACATACGACATGGCGAAAGTCACTGGGTCAACTCTTGGAGTCCGCCGTGCGCATAACGGAGAGCTTATAACAACTCTTGATGGGGCAGAAAGAGAATTAACTGATATCGATGGCGTTATTACAGACGCTGATGATCATCCAATAGGTATCGCAGGAATTATGGGTGGAGAATCTACTGAAATTTCTGAAACGACTAAAGATATTATCGTCGAAGTTGCTTGGTGGGATCCGCCATCAATTTCAAGAAGCGTCAAAAGATTGAATCTTATGAGCGAAGCTTCTATGCGGTTCAGACGAGGAGCTGATTTTGGTGACAATATGGAACGCGCTATTAATCGCGTTGCTGAGTTGCTTGAAGAATGCGGAGGGATTTCGACAGCGGGAATAGAGGAATCAAAAGGCGATTTACCAGACCGTTCACCAATTACTGTCCGTCCAGAGAAAATTAACGCGCTGCTTGGTACGGATCTAAGCGCTGACACGATGGAATCACACCTTTCGTCAATAGGTTTTGAAACAACTCAGAAAAAGAAAAATTTGAATGTGATTGTTCCCACGTGGCGTTGGGATACGCAATCTGAAACAGATGTGGCTGAAGAAGTTGCCAGAATTCATGGGTATGAAAATATTGCTAGAACAGTGCCACGAGGGGTACAAGCAGGAAAACTTTCGCAATACCAAAAGGACCGGAGACTGGTAAGGAATGTGTTGGTCGGAGCTGGCCTCGATGAAACAATGCCTATGCCTTTTCTGGCTCCGGGTGATTTGAAATTGGCTGGTTTGTCTGAAGAGGCCATTTCACTTTCAAATCCATTGGTTCATGAGGAATCACTTCTTCGAACATCATTATTGCCTGGCCAAATGAAATTGATCGCATACAATCAATCTCACAGAATTGAAGCGTTGAAGTTCTTTGAAATAGGGCATGTATTCCTTTCTCCGAAAAAAGGAGATTTGTTACCTGATGAGAGAGAGTACCTCTCTGTCGCTCTCGTAGGTGAGGAAGCCCCTGCAGCAGTCAAAGTCCTCAATCTTCTCGGAAATGCTCTTGCACTCCCAAATCTGCAACTTAAAGAACAGGCGATAGAAGGACTCCACCCAAGGCGATCATCAAGTGTGATCGTAGCTGGGAAAGAACATGGCCAGATTGGAGAAATTGATCCAAGAACGCTTCAAAAATTCGGCATCGCAGGAAGGGTGGCTTGGATTGAACTGGACCTTGGGGGACTACTCAGCGGGCCTCATGGGAAAAGGAAATACACTAAAGTTTCGAAATATCCTACAAGCGATATTGATTTAGCTTTTGATGTACCTGAAAGTGTCCGATCGGCTGAAATAGAAGGTTGTTTGCGTAAAGCTGGTGGGCGGTTCCTTAAAGATCTTCAACTTTTTGATTCCTTTAAGCCGCAATCGCTAGGGGAGAAGAGAAGAAATCTTGCGTATCGGCTTCGGTTCCAGTCATCTGAAACCACATTAAATGATAATGAAATTAAAGATTTACGCCAAAGATGTATTGATGAAGTGGAAAAGAAGACGCAGGCGAAAATACGCGAATAATGCATAGATATGCAAATAAATGCATATCTATGCAAATTGGTGGTATTATTACTGCATGAAAAACATAGGAATAATCGGCGCGTCTGGTTTTACAGGTGCCGAACTACTTAGATTGCTCACAAACCACCCTCAAATGAACGTCAAAGTTGCCACAGGTGACACAATGGCGGGCGAACGAGTTTGCGACCTTTATCCAAGTTTGGCAGTGGCTTACCCGGATATGGAATTTAGCGAACTAAAAATAGACGAATTAACTGGACTAGACGCAATATTCTGTGCTCTACCTCACGGATTAAGCCAAAAGATTATGCCTGGCATTCTTCAGAACTCACAAGTGGTAATTGACCTAGGTTCAGATTTCCGACTTAAAAACCCAAAAGATTACATTGATTGGTATGGCGCAGAACATACCTGTCCTGAGTATCTACAACATGCAGTCTATGGATTGCCCGAATTATTCAGGGACAAGATTGTTGGTGCGGAACTTATAGCTGCAACCGGATGTAATGCAGCAGCTTCGCTGTTCGCACTAGCACCATTGCTAGAAGCAGAGCTCATAGACGCGAGCCGAATAGTTATTAATCTCATAACAGGAG
>JAYYZG010000028.1:0-8296 GCA_036687775.1 Actinomycetota bacterium | reverse complement strand
GGTGAGGAAATTCCTCTTTCTGGTGAAGTTCTTCTCGCTTTTGATGGGGAGCGTAAACTTCGTGTTGGTAATGATGAGACAGTGCAGTTATGTGTCAAAAGAAATGGACCTCGAGTTATAGATCCGGCGGTAACAATGCGTCTTGGACGTCAAAGCATGATTGATAATTAAATATCTGGAATTCCCATATCAAAGTTGGATGATCGTATTCCCCCATCTACTCCGAGAACCTGTCCGGTGACATACGAGGCGGCTGGCGAAGCAAGGTACATGGCTGCTGCCGCAATATCGTTAACTTCCCCCAAACGCTTCATGGGTGTGCCTTCAACCATTGCATGATGGATGTCTTCATTGGTGAGCACTATTTCAAGCGCTGATGTTTTGATCGCTCCGGGAGCGATTGCGTTCACACGTATCCGAGGAGCAAGATCCAATGACATATGTATGGTCAGTTGGATCATCGCTGCTTTTGCTGTTCCATAAGCGGCAAATCCTCTGCTAGGGAAACGGCCCGCTGCTGAAGCAATATTGATAACACTTCCATTTCCTGACTCAGCTAAATGAGGTACTGCGAGTTGGGTCAAGTTGAATGCAGTTGTTACATTCCATCGCAAAGCGTCAGAAAATGCCTCTTCGGAAGTATCCATAAAGCCAGAAGGCATTGAGCCACCAATATTATTTACCACGGTTGTAATTTTACCGAATTGTGACACAGCAGCGTCAATTAAAGTTTCCATACCTTCGCGATGTGTGAGACTTCCGCTCACCGCAACGACTTCTCTCCCAATATTTTTAATTTGTTTGGAAACTCCGTCAAGATCGTCTTTGTTGCGGGCACCGATTACTAAGTTGGCTCCAGCTTCAGCGAGTCCAACAGCAACCGCTTTTCCTATTCCGCGACTCGCTCCAGTTACTATCGCTACGTGGTCCTGTAATTGGAATAGCTCCAGTGTCATTTCTCAATGGTTGCCGACAAAAAGCGCTCATGCACATCCATTTGCCATATTTAGGTGGCGAATTCTGTACTCGCGGACATACTACAAGTATGAACACAGAACTTTCACCTCATTCTCTCCTACCACCTGACGAGGATATGGACATTATTCATACGCGCAAGTATGAAACACGTGTCTATAGGCTCAATGAATCAGAAATGCTCGTACGTGGAGCTATTTCAGATATGAAACCTCCAGGATTATATGTCGTTGATGACCCAGATGAACTCGAGATCCACCAAATGCAGGTTGAAATCACCGTAAAGGTTCCTGAACTTGAAATCACCGCTGTGAAATCAAGCTTTGAGACGCACCCGCATTCTTCATGCCCCAAAATTCTTGACCATTACCAAAATCTTGTGGGATTAAACATCGCGCGAGGTTTCACTCATAAAATTCGAGAACTTTTTGGAGGACCAAGAGGATGTACGCACATCACTGCATTGCTGCAGGCAATAGCTCCGGCAGTGGTACAGGCAACATGGTCAATGGCTGTCCGCCAAAGAAGAGAAGATGGCTTAGCCGCTGGAGCTGTAGACAAAAATCGTGAAAGAATGCTTGCAGGGAATATCAACACCTGTCATGTGTGGGCTGAGGATGGTGAACACCTTCAAGAGGTACGAGATGGAAAACCACCTGAACCTCCACTACAAGTAACGGAACGACTTATCCAACTCGGTCGTAAACCTGAAGAATGGCGAGTTTTTTAATCACAGCAGTCTAGTTAAAGGACCATTTACCATTTTCATCGAAATGGAGTTCGCTGAGTCGATCTTCGCGTATCTCTCTATCAGTCCCTAGCGCCACTGAAACTTTCTGGTAATTCCACTTCATCACATCCAATGACAATTCAATCAATTGGTCAACGGTGAAAAACTCATTTAGTTCCTCCAACAACTCTTCAGTCATTGCATTGGGTTGTGTCATCAAATCCGTAGCAAACCGTATTGCCAACGAATGGCGTTGATCTAAACCTGCGCCATTTCGAAGAGCTTTCTGCGCCATTTCTTCATCTAAACCATTTTCCCTAGCAACTGCTAGACGCAACGACCGTCACGTATGACAATCATGATGTTCTGCACAACGCAGACGCACCATCTCCGTTGTAACGGGATCAACTAAATCCAACTGCACTACTTCTTCCTGCCATCGTGAAAGAGCTTCCCGGAACAATGAGTTAAAACCAGTTGAATCAACTCTCTGAGATCGACTCATACCGTTACTCCTTCAAACATTTTTTGCCACACAATCAAAAGCCGCATTCGTTGCTCAATCACAAGCAAAGCATTCACAAAATTTACAAAGCCCTCATCTCCAAGGTCATCTCGTATGGCAAAAGCGGAATCATCAGGAATAGAAGCCACATCAATAATGAATTCCTCAGTAAACCGTAAACACGACTTCTCAAGATCACTGAAATGATTAGATGTCGGCCATTGGGAAAGATCACTTACCTTTAAAGAATTCAACTGCTTACCCATAGATTTTGCTTCAGATTCACAACCTAAAATCATGGCAATTCGCAACTTACACAAACCCAAAATTTCTTTATCGGTCACTTCCCACGCTAAATCATGGATATTGCCTAACTCCTTAACAACACGCGTTCGACCACCTAGAACCCGTTCAAAGAAATCACTCGTTGATTCACGCATACACAAAGAATAGATCTATTTTGAAACAAAATTCATATCTCTTTTGGAACTTCATAAACGAAATGCCAAAATTGTGATACAACCGGAAGGAAACCATGGAATCACTTATCCGCTACCCAATTGTCCAACACGCCTGGTTCGTCAACGACATTGAAGAAGCATGCAAAAAATGGAATCGGGTCACAGGAGCTGGCCCCTTTTTCGTCACACGAGGGCACTGGGGAGACCGCCACCTGTATAGGGGGGAAGAAATAACAGTCCCGTTAGATTACGGGTTCGGGTATCACGGAGACACTCACGTCCAATTCATCCAACAAAACGATGAAGGCCCATCGATCTATCGAGATATGTATGCGGCTGGGGAAGAAGGATTCCACCACATTGGGATGCTTGTCCCTGATGACGACATAGAAAAAGAAGGTGAAAAATATGAAGCTGCCGGATTCCCTGTTGCGTCATCACTGTGGTCAGTAGCGAATGTCATCTATGTTGATACGCGGGAAGCAATAGGCTGTTTCTTGGAACTCCATGGTGATAATCCTGGCATTAGAGAAGTCTTTGATGGTTGGAAGAAAGCATCCGATGAATGGGATGGTCATACAGACTTAATTAGAGGCAATCGGGCACGGTAATTTAACACTGCTTCTTCTGCGATACGGTAGATACATGGTTTGGTGGGAAGCAGTACTTCTTTTTGTCGGTGGCGGGGCCGCAGGAATCGTCAATGCAATGGCTGGGGGAGGATCATCACTTACTGTTCCTCTCCTTGTCCTTGCTGGAGTCCCGGGGAACTTTGCAAATGGCACGAACCGAGTCGGCATCTTTGTTTCAAATGGGACAACAATCTGGTCTTTCCATAAACAAGGTGTCACCGCATACAGGGACGCTTTACCTTTTTTATTCCCAGTCATTATTGGATCTTTGATCGGGTCAATAGGTATAAATCAAGTAACGGATACAACCTTCGAAACAATTTTTGGAATCCTAATCCTTCCCATTATCTTTCTCTCACTGAGAGAACCAAAGACAATAGAAACTGGGAAAGGATTTTCAACGGCAACGACAGTAGCAATATTTTTTGGGATAGGACTCTACGCTGGTGCGATACAAATGGGAGTTGGGCTTGTACTCCTAGCGTTTCTAACAAGATCAGGACTTCCATTGATGAAAGCAAACATCGTGAAAGTCCTCGTGACATTAGCTGTGACCATGACTGCTCTCCCCGTATTTATTATCCAAGGTAAAGTTCGTTGGTGGCCGGCAATCATCTTAACCACTGGGTTATCAATAGGTGGATGGGTAGGGGCTCGGATAGCGGTACGTGGTGGCGAACGCGCCATTAGGATCTTTATGGTTATTGCCGCCTTTGGGTTAACAGGAAAACTGCTCGGCTTATACGGTTGACGACTCCTACGGCCCCACCACCAACCTCCGATTATCTTCTAAAATGTTTGGGCCCCCCTCTGATACAACTATCGTATGTTTCCATATAGTTTAGATACCCTGTTTTTCCTTAGAAATTCTTTTGATCTATCACTGCAAATTAAAAAGAATGAGTAACTAACCTACGATGCGTGAACAAAACCCTTTCCACCTGACGCTGAAACGCTTTGGGTATGGAGCGATCGCTCTTTTCTTTATATTGGCGGGGATAGGGGCGGTGCTAAATGATGCAAGCCTTTCTGAGGTTATGAGTGTTTTAGGCGCTTTGTTAGCAATCCTTGTATGTGTAGGAATGTACTTTGTTTTCAAGGATACTGAAGCGACAAAACGGTGGTGGATGGATTTTGGGGAGCGTCATCCTTTCCTGAAAAGAATAGGGCAACGCCTCTACAGGTTCTACAAAACAACATTTCCTCCTATCAGGATTGCTATATGGATACTCCCACTCGCTCTCGCCGCCGGCGTGTGGTGGGTCATAGAATACGAAGACGTTCAGGAATACGGACGTGGTAGTAATTTAGGTAAGGGTGTAAGTGGTGAAGAGGTAATGGCAGGTCAGGGGTATGACGTGCTTTTAGTATTTATTTTTGCTTATGTTATTGCAACACTTGTTTCAACGGTCAAGTACATTTTGAGAAGGAACAAGCCTCTCGTAGTGAAGAACAGAAGTAAATATAGATGGTTACACCCTGAAGAGTTCGAAGAGGGTGGCAAGTATTATGAGCTTCCCCCTTATAAGAATCCTGACCATTAGAGCCAGTGGCCGAAGAGGAAATCGTAGATAGCGTCACCAGCATGGAAAGCCACTGTCAGTTACTTCTTGTCCGTAACCGTAGTCGTAGATGCGTCTGCCCCTAACTCAACTCATGAGAGAGTTCTTGGTCCCATACCTATCTATGTGAGAGACTTTGAACATGTCCATAGATATTGCAGTCGTAGGTTCATGCAACCTTGACCTCGTCGTCAATGTTGAGAACATCCCCAAAGTTGGACAAACTGTTCTCGGTGGAGATCTTTCCCGTATCCCAGGTGGGAAAGGCGCAAATCAGGCAGTAGCAGCTGCCCGCCTTGGGTACCGGTCAGCAATGATTGGAAGAGTAGGAAATGATGAAACCGGAATTTTCCTAAGGGAATGTTTAGAAAAAGATGGTGTAGAAACAACGCACTTGTTAGAAACGGAAGGAGTCCCAACGGGGATAGCCATGATCGCCGTCCAAAACGATGGAGATAATGCAATAGTGGTCAGTCCAGGAGCTAACGCACGGTTAACCCCAGATGACATAGCGGAAGCATCAACTGTTTCTACAGCACCCATTGTCCTCGCTCAAGCGGAAATCCCCATAGAGAGTGTTCTTGCCGCGGCAAGAAACACCAACGGAACTTTTATCTGGAACCCCGCACCTGCACCAGAAGAAATCGTTCCCCTTGAACTCCTTGACCTCATAGATGTCCTTGTTCCAAATCAAACAGAACTTTCATTGCTTGCTGGAACAGGCCCTATCAATTCTGTTAACGAAGCAATAGAAGCCGCTAGTACACTGCCATGCGCGTCCGTTGTCGTCACGTTAGGAGCCGATGGTGCTGTCGTGGTCGTGAACAATGAAGCAGTGCATGTTCCCGCTCCGAAAGTCAATCCCATTGATACCACTGGTGCCGGAGACTCATTTTGTGCAGCTCTAGCTGGAGGATTATCCCAAGGGTTAGATCTTGTCACCACAGTCGGAGAAGCAGTTCGAGTCGGAGCAGCAACGACACTCGTCGCAGGGGCACAAAGTTCTCTCCCTACAAGATCTCAAGTGAATGCCCGTTTAGAAAACCGGCAATAGACCATCTTTTTCAAAGAGAACCAATATGCCGATCACAATACTTAAGATGCCAATTATCCCAGCTAATAACGCGTAAACAAAATGATGGCGACGAAGCCAGTCATTAGCGCCAATAGAGAAAATAGCGATAGCAGAATTCGCGAGAACCAAACCAACAATCCAAAACATCAGAATAAGTAATCCCCCGACTTTCCCAGATGCTTGTGTTGTTGCGACGAAAATAGCAATTTGGGTTGGTGTTTCAACCCCAATTCCATGGAGAACCCCAACTCCCGTAACGGTAGACCGGTTCAATGAACCATCAGAAAGAATGAACTCATGCTTATGAGAGTGCTCATGGTCACTCTCACTTGAATCATTAACTACATCCATATGGGAATGTTCATGCAATTGAATTTCTCCTTCATGGGCATGGACGTGTGAATGTTCGAAACTAATACTTCTTCCCTTAGTCGTATAACGAACGCGTTGAAATCCTTTGTAAACCCCGTCCCGTATCAGCATCCACCTACTCTTTAAACGAAAATCTTGACCACGTGTATAAATTCCAACTAAAACCCAAATTCCTAGAGCGATTAATGAAACCCCAATGAAATACATCAATGTTGTGTCAATAGTTTCTGGCACCGTAAAGTCCGCAAGAATTATAGCGACCCCCAGTATCGCCACTACTGCGGCATGCCCTAATGCATATGCAGTGGAGAGAAAGAAAGCTTTGCGCTTGTTTTTCTCAACTGAAGAAATATCGGTAAGCGCGGCTATGTGGTCCCAATCAAATCCATGACGTAATCCGTATCCGAAAGCTGACAGCAATAGCGCGAAGCTCATTAGAAGAACTTCCCAAGACAACATCAGAGTGTCAAATCATATCTTTTACGAAATAAACAAAACGAGGTCCCCTTTGTTGGACTCCACTACGTGCTGTTGATACATTTATGTCATCAACAAACACCGAGGAGATATCTTCACATGGAAGAAAACACCCTTTCCAAACTATTTGGATTAAATGAAATACCAGTAGCAGAAGCTCACTGTGACGGCCCATGCGGAGTATATGATCCCGCATCAGCTCGTATCGCTGCTGAAGCTGTCCGGTCTATGACCAAGAAAATACTTGACCTCACCCCACCAGAACCTGGCGATACACAAGCAGTAGCTTCCTATCTAAACACAGTTGGCCGTTACGTAGCTATCAAAGAAGAACAAGCCGAACTCGCTAAACACGAACTGCTTGTTCTCTGGACCGACTACTTCAAACCAGTACACCTTGAGGCATACCCTGACCTTCACGAAGTTTTCTGGAACGCAGCAAAAGCCTGTTCAGAAACAAAGCAACATGTCTCTGTGGAAGCAGCCGATGAACTCATGGCTGCGTGTGAAAAAATTCATAACATGTTCTGGGAAAGCAAAAGCCGAGAAGTTAATTACTACGAAGCAAGTTGATCCCAACGGTTCTCAAAGAACTCTTAGCTTTAGCGTCACGAAAACGTAAATTGTTCCGAGTCGCCGGCACCAGCATGGCGCCCATACTCGAACCAAAAGACATCGTCTTTATCCGGCCTGCAACCCAATGTCACAAAGACGACATCGTGGCGATTAGACACCCACACAAAAAAACGATTCTCATCAAGTACGTTAAAGAAATTGATGAGAATAATCTTGTAGAGCTATCCAGTCCTACAGGAACAGACAGCAAAGAGTTCGGTAAAGCGGCGTTGAAACATCTCGTTGGTGTTGCAACATACAACTACTCTCAAAAGAAATCACTTACAAGAGGAAACAACTTTAGCTAAATAAGATCGTCAAAGTTGACCAACCACGCAACATTCAATTCATCCAGTATTTCGGCATTTGTTTTATTAACAATGACCGATGACCCAATATAGGTTGCTCCCATTTCAGTCGTGAACTGTCTTGCGACACGAATCGTATTACCAGTTGTGGCCCAATCATCCACAATAAGGATGCGGTCACTTTTATCCAGATCAAATGATCGAGTGAGAAAGCTTATTCTTTCACCAGTCCACGTTTGTTCAGATGTAATGGTTGTGTCAGCACCGGGATGATTTCTTCCTTCTTTCCGAACAAGCACTAACCCTGCTTTCAAATATGTCGCTACGAGAGCCCCCAATACCGGACCCCTTGCTTCAGGAGCAATCACTTTCGTAATTCCATCATCAAGAAAGGGATTTGCCATTGCATTTCCTAAGTTCTGCAGAATATAAGGATCTCTGAGCAAACCAGCTACATCTGGGTGATCGTTTACCAAAGGAAAATTCTTGGTTAGAAAAGAACAGAATGCATCGTGGTCGCTTTTGTCCATATGTGCATCCTACAAATCATTACTTACTCAGAACACTCCTATTAACAAATCAAT
>JAYYZG010000027.1:0-14324 GCA_036687775.1 Actinomycetota bacterium | reverse complement strand
TTGATCTTGAAAAAGCAGAACGCAGGATTCCGGAAAAGTTAGCAGAAAATACGCACGTGAAATTTGGGGGATCGGTCTCGTTTGGTTGGCTTTCTAATGATTTTCACGAAGATGGTTATATTGGTGATCCGACAGGTGCTTCAAGCGAACTAGGAGAGAAATTATTCCATGCTGCTGTTACCTCACTTAGCGAAGCTATGAAGGAAGTCAGAGATTTTGACTTTGGAAGGTAAAGCATGACAATACGACTGATAACTGGTGGGACTGTCGTAAACGCGACACACTCTTCCTTATCCGATGTCTTAATCGATGGAGAAAAAATCGCAGGTGTAGTCAGCACCGACAGTGAAATAGTGCAAACAGCGCTGCGTGGTGATATTGAGGTCCTTGATGCATCTGGGAAATACGTCATCCCTGGAGGTGTAGATGCACATGTGCACCTTCAACTCCCTATGACACCGCAAGCAACTTCCAGTGACTCATTTGAAAGTGGGACACAAGCAGCGGCATGGGGTGGCACTACAACTGTAATTGATTTCGCAGGACAAATAAAAGGAACAGCTGTCCCTAAAGCTCTAGAGTCGCGTCTTGCAGAGGCCGCGGGGCAATGCGCAATTGACTACTCGCTTCATCTTTCTATTGGTGATGTCAACAAACAGTCGCTTATTGATATTGCTGGACTCGTTAACGATGGCATTAGTAGCTACAAGTTGTTTATGGCTTACCCAGATGCCTGGTATTCCGATGATGGGCAGATTCTCCAGGTCATGCAATTAGCGGCTGAATCCGGTGCGATGACGATGATGCATGCTGAGAACGGTATAGCTATTGATGTGTTGCGGGATCAAGCTGCCGAACGTGGAAACCTAGGGTCTATCTGGCATGGGAAAACTCGTCCCCCTGAACTTGAAGGCGAGGCGGCCCATAGAGCAATCCAATTAGCTATTGTCGCCGGAGCTCCGCTGTACATAGTCCACCTTTCCTCAACTAATGCACTTAGAGAAGTTGCTAGAGCAAGAGATGAAGGGCGAAATGTTTTTGCGGAAACCTGCCCTCAATACTTGTATTTAAGCCTTGAAGAGCATCTTGATCAACCTGGAATTGATGGGGTTCGCCATATCTGCTCCCCACCCCTGCGATCTTCGGCTGATGGCAATCAGGACAATCTCTGGATGGGATTAAGAACAGATGACCTTTCCGTTGTAGCTACTGACCATTGCCCATTTTGCGACGCGGAGAAATTACTTGGCGTTGATGATTTCCGTGAAACACCTAATGGGTTAGGAGTCATTGAGCATAGGATGGATCTCTTGTTTCAAGGAGTCCGAAACAATGAAATTAGTCTTCAACGCTGGGTAGAGATCTGTTCTACGACACCGGCTCGCCTATTTGGACTGCAAGGGAGAAAGGGAATTATTGCCCCAGGGGCTGATGCTGATGTTGTCATTTACAATCCTGATACGGAGCATGTACTAGGTGCTTCAAGTCATCATATGGCTGTTGACCATTCTGCTTGGGAAGGAATGGCTGTAAAGGGACAAGCAGAAAGTGTTATGAGTCGTGGAAGTTTTGTTATTAATAACAGAGAATTCGTTGGAAATGCTGGGCATGGCAAATTCTTAAAACGGGCTATTCCTGAGCCTCTTCGGTAACTTCTAAAAGATTTTGGATATTTGTTTCAGATAACTCTTCTGGTCGGGCATATCAAACATTGGAACTAGAAATTCGTCTATGTCATTGTTAGCGCAAAGTTGCGTTATTTCTTCCTGACATTCTTGAATGTTTCCCTGGATGATAAATGGTTGTATCCATTCATCACGAACGTGCTTCGCTGCCGCTTCAAGTCCGTTGCTCATAGCTTCTTTGATAGTTGCAATTTCTTCTTCTGTAATGCCAATCGCTTCCTTAACGCTTTGGGGAGCATCTACTAGTCGGTATGTCATATGTGGGCGGACAAACTCTAGGTCTTCTTTCTCTGTAACTATTGCAGTTGAATAACATATTTTCGCTTTGCCGTGATCTCGAACTCTTTGTATGTATTCCTTGAGTTGTGGTTTGTAAATGAAGTCAAGCATCACTCCATCAGCCTCCGCCCCTCCGAGTGCGAGCATTTTCGGACCCCTGCCAGCAAGCCAAATTTCAATGCTAGGTCTTGTATAACTTATTTTTGCAGATTTCAGTGAAGCAATCGGACCTTGATGAGATACTTTGTTACCCGAAAATAGTTTTCTAGCTATCTCGATGGTATTGCGAACAGCTCCTAATGGTTTCTCTCGTTCAATAGCTAGGGGGTTTAGGGTAAGGGACCCTCCTGCACCAATTCCTAAAAATGCCCGACCATTTGATAACTCATCAAGAGTCGCAATTGCTGCAGCAGTTTGCCCGGGGTGGCGTGTGTATGGGTTCGTTATTCCAGGCCCGATTTGAATTTTTTCTGTGGATATTGCTATTGCTGTCATAACAATGTAAACATCTCGTGTTGCTAATCCTTCGTCATAAACCCAACAACGCGAAAATCCAAGTGACTCGGCTTGGATCGCTATTTCAACTATCTCAGAGAGCGAACATTCTGGTATGACGTTCACACTTGCTTTGATCATTTTCACTCGCTTCTAATCTCTTCTTCAAACGGTATAGCAAGAAGTCTTTGATTTGGGTTTATTGAATGTAGACGTTCTTCCAACTCTTCGACGAAAACTAGATTCTCATTCGTGACTTTTGTGACAACGATTTGCATACGAGATTCCTCTGGAAGTTCTTTTCTATTCCCCCTTTTGGAAAGTAAAACTTTAGCTGCTCTACTAGGAGTTAATCTTTGATAAGGCTCACATTCTGCGAGTGCAGCAACACGTAAAGGCCTGTGGCATTGATCTGCGATAACCCTACCCAAAGCATCCGCACCTATCATAGAGATCATGAGTGTTGTAGAGTCCGGGATTACTGGTTCATGACCCGATGGGGCTTTAAATGGTCGCTTTCGGGAGCCATCTGCTTCAACTAGAACATGGTCAACAATGGTGAACCACTTGTCACAGAGGTTCTTCCCTACCCCTATCGCTTTCGGACCTTGGGTTTCTTTCCATATCATTACCGGTAATCCAGCTTCGATGCTATGGATTGCTTCTAACTCTGGATTTAGAAGTATATCTAAGCCTTTATGCTGGTCGGAACCCATTTTTGTAGTAGTCGTTAGAATAGTTTTTCCTTTAAGTTGTCTACCTATCGCGTGCAGTAAGGTCGTTTTCCCACCGCCACCTACAAATGCAATATGATGGCTGCTGTTTTCCTCCAAGAGGTCCAGAGCAGTAGCAATCTTAGAAAGAGGAATCATTGTTGCCATGACAGAATTGCCTCTAAGACTCCACCACCTACCGCTAGGGCTTTATCAGATATCTGATTCCAGTCGTCGGAAATTCTTGGATCTACATCCCCTATTTTCATTTTTTTCTTAACAGTCACTGAAGGGTGTATTAAACCTCGAATTATGCCAGCAAAAGGTCCTAGTATTTCAGTTTCTTCTATGCTCCCGATTACTTGATTTTCTTTAATTTGATCTCCTATCTCTACATTCCAGATAATCTGACCGTCTTTAGGGGATCGTAGAACTCTGTTTGCCCCATGACCTGCAACGGATTCAGGTATTCCTGTATCTTCGAGCGCGCTGCCAGTTCTAATAACTCTTCCCATTGAATGCCCCCGTTTCGTTTCAATAACCCTATGGCAATCTTCTCCTGCTATGAATCCTGGTCCCATCCCAATAACCAGATCAGCATCTGAGATTTGCGTATCAATGTTTTTTTTCGCGAGGCGTGCATCTATCACTACGGATGGATTCACATCAGGGAGTCCAGGAGATATCATCACACTTATAAGCCCCACATGACTTTTTTCAATTGCCTCTTTTGCTGAATCAACAAGTTGCACTTCCATATCTTCAATTTGGAGATTGCCTTCAAAAACAGCACTGGCAACTGAGACCGTTCTTCTAACAGCTAGTGGAGTTTCCAATTCGGTCACAATTACTGGGAATCCGGAATGGTGTAGTCTTGAGATGACTCCAGTCGCTAAATCTCCCCCTCCACGGACAAGAACGATTATGTCAGTCGACGTTGTCACCAGCAATCACCTCTGCCAAAATCGAAACAGCTATTTCTTCAGGGCTTTCTGCTGCGATAGCAAGACCAATTGGTGTAGCAATCCGGTCTACCTCTTTTTCAGAGACACCCTCTTTGATGAGCTTATCCCGAACGACTTTCCATCTTTGACCGCTTCCCATCACCCCAATATAAGGGGCGGGCGTGTCAAGAATAGTGGGGAGTATTTCACTATCAACTTCAGCGTTCCGTGTTACCACAACAACTCTGGTGTGCTCATCAATGGGTTCGGCTGACAATGCTTTTATTAGTGGGCCAGAAAGTGTACTTCCCTCTCCTCCGAATCTGCTGATAACCTCTTCGCGGTCGTCCCAGACAATCACTCGATAACCAAGCCAATAAGAAAGTTCAGAAACAGCTTTCCCTATGTGACCTGCTCCGAGAATATAAATAGTGATTTGTGGCATATACGGCTCCAAATATATTGCAACTTCTCCGCCGCAAACACCTGGATCTCCTTCTGAGGGGTTTACGAGGGCATAATTAAGTTGACGTGGTTTCTTTTCTTTTATTGCTTTGATGGCTTCAGAAATTACTCGTGATTCCATCTCACCGCCCCCAATTGTGTCAAGCGTCGATCCGTCTTCAAAGACCAACATCTTTGCTCCAGCCTTACGAGGTACTGACCGATTGGAGTTGATAACTGTGCAAAGAACGACAGGCTTGCGATTAGCGACTCTGGAAAGAAGTTCTTCAAATATTTTCATTTCGCCCAAAGTCTTCTCGCTTGTTCGTGGAGCACCAGTCTCGCATCTTCTATATCTATGCTAAGAACTTGATTATCTCGGACTCGCCATTCACCTGCAACCATTACATCTTTAACGTGGGAAGCGTTTCTCCATAAAATGATTTGTTCTATTAAGTTTTCTTTAGTTGCTGGCGTCGGGAACCTTGCGTCAACTATTTGAAGGTCTGCGGAAAAACCTTCTTGTAGTTTCCCTACATTCATGAGGCCCAATGCTTCTGCCCCTGCAAAAGTTGCCATTTCAAGGATAGTTTCAGCCGGCATTGTTCCTGGGTCGCATAATCTTGCCTTATGGATAAGGAATGCCCCTCGCATAACTTCATAGAAATCATTGATATAACCATCGCTTCCCAATCCAATGGTGACACCTTGTTCTAGCAATTCCGGGATTGGTGCTATTCCTCCCCCTACTTCGCAATTAGCTAATGGCATATGTGTTACTTTCACTTCGTTTCTTTGGATTATTTCTTTTTCTCTCTCCGAAAGGTGCACGCATTGGCTCGCAAGGAATTTAGGATTTACGACTTTGAGGTCCTCATATAGTTCTAGAGGGCGCTTACTATGATTCTCTTCGCACCAGTCCCCTTCATGGGTACCTTCATTACAGTGAACATGAATCCCAAGCCCTTTCTCCTGTGCTTTTTGAAATGCGTAGGATATGAATTCTTTCGAACATGTGAAAGTTGTATGAAGAGACATCATTGCTGAAATGAGATCATCTTCTTTAGCGATTTCATGCAAAGCTAAGTTCTCCTCTACCCCCATATATGCAATTTTTTCACCCGAACGTTCAGTTGCCTCAAAGCTAAGTATTCCTCTAAGTCCTGTTTCTTTGATAATTTCTCTTTCAGTTAGCAGTCCACCAGGAAGAGAATTTGGTGCTTCCAAAACGTCAAAGAAGGTCGTTGTTCCTGATTGAAGCATTTCTCCGCAAGCCCATTTAGTGGCTGCAGCAATCATGTCTCGGTCGAGTGAGTCTTCTATTTTGGGCCACCAGTAATCTTTGAGAAATTCCCAAAAACCTTCGGGAGGGTTTTCTACCGGAATTCCGTGTGCGAGGACTCCGTATAGGTGGGTATGGGCATTAACAAACCCCGGTAGAAGTACTTTCCCGCAAGCATCAACAACATCATCTTCAGGGTAATTTTTGCGTAGATCTTCGTTGCTTGCAGTATCAACAATTTCAGAACCCATGACCCGCACTCCGCTTAGCTCTTGTGGTGATTGATTAGCAGATGTTATTAGCCAATCCGCGGTAATAACTGTCATGATAAGGCTCCCCCATCTATGCGAATCGATTCTCCATTAATGTGCCTTGCCTCATCTGAAGCAAGATAAGCGATAAGCCCGGCGACGCTTTCTGCTTCAGCGAAGCTTCCGAGTGGACTTTGACGCAAAAGTAATTGCATATTCGGATCTTCTATGGGTGGCATCTTAGACATTGCGGTTTTGATTCCACCTGGGTTGATGCAATTCACTTGCAAACCCTCCTTACCATATTCGACTGCTAATGACTTCGTAAGGGCTAGAACCCCTGCTTTGCTTGCAGCATACGCTGCAGAATAAGGTATGCCCGCCAATGCAGTCGTAGATGAGGTATTCACTATTGACCCGCTAACTTTGAGTAGATGCGGGAGAGCCTCTCTGCAAACTATAAAAGTTCCAGTGAGGTTCACGGCTAATGTTTTTTCAAAGTCTTCGAGAGGGTGTTCATCGGTGCGATGCCAGAGTTGAATTCCCGCAATATTAATCACAACATTTATCTCACCAAATTGGGAAACCATTTCCTTTATTGCTTCTGTGACGTCCTTTTCTTGTGATACATCACACAATCTGTGTCTTACATCTATGCCTTGGCTTGAGCATTCCTCAGCTGTTTTCTCTAGTTCTTCTTCCTGAATATCAAGGAGAAAGAGCGATGCCCCTTCGGATGCTAGACGAAGTGACGTTGCTGCTCCAATGCCGGTAGATGCACCTGTTATAAGAACGGATTTACCTTCGTAACGGCCCATACTGGTTCAATTATCTATTTCGTTGATTTTTTTCCAAACCCGCTCTGGCGTAAACGGAATCTCATTAATAACCGCTCCTGTTGCGTGCAGAATGGCGTTTCTTATCGCTGGAGCAACGCCATCCTTAGGGATCTCCGCAACTGCTTTAGCACCAAAAGGTCCCGAGTCCTCCATGGTTTGGATTAGGAAGACTTCAAAATCTGGCATTTCATCAGATCTATAAATTTTGTATGGTCCGAGACTGTCATTAACCATTCCCCCTTGTTCGTTGAATGCGTACTCTTCGCAATGGGCATATCCAAGAGCTTGTAGCATTCCCCCTTCAACCTGACCTGATGCAGTGACAGGATTTATAGCGACCCCACAGTCAACGGCCATAACGAGTTTTTGTACTGTAACTTGACCAGTTTCTATATCAACTTCAATTTCGGCGAATTGAGCAGCGAACGGGGCTGGACATTCTGGTGAAACATACGATGCGGTTCCCATAATTTGCTCATGATCCTCTAGGTGGAAGGCTTCCATAGCAATATCTTCAATTGAGACATACGACCCATCTGGGGCGTGGGCCTGCTTGTCGCGTAATTCAATCGTGCAAGGTTCTTTAATGCCGAGCATCTTTGCCGCTCGTTCCTTAAGTCGTTCCCGTACTTTCTCTGCAGCCATTTTTGCAGCTGTTCCAGAGATGTATGTTGTACTTGAAGCGTAAGCTCCTGTGTCAAATGGAGTTACATCTGTATCTGAAGAATAAACCTGTATATCACTCAGTGAAACGCCTAGAACTTCAGCAGCAATTTGCCCTAGCACTGTATCTGCACCTGTTCCTAGATCAGTCGCTCCGACAAGCATATTAAAAGAGCCGTCGTCATTTATTTTGATACTGCAACCACCCATATCTAGAAATGGGATAGCTGTCCCATGCATGCAAAAAGCAAATCCGAGTCCTCTTCTAATACTGGGATTTTCTTTAGGAGCTATCCAGTTCGGATCATCTTTACGGTGCCATTTGATTGCGCGTTTGCCTTGCGCTACACATTCTTCTATTCCGTTGGATGTGATTCGAGGGTATTCATCAATATCTTCTTCGTCTACAGCTCGTTCACCCAAGTGCGGCGCGATATTGAGTTCATCTCCAACTTTTACCCAGTTAAGTCGTTTGAATTCTATTGGGTCCATTTCAAGAGCATGAGCTATATCTTCCATATGCGCTTCAAGGGCGAATTCGGCCTGAGGTGCTCCATAGCCACGGTAAGCACCCGCTACTGGCGTATTCGTGTAGACAACGTCACAGTCGAATTTTTTATTTTCGGCATTGTAAGAAGTTAAGCCTCTCAGACCAGCTACGGTTTGGACTGTTTGCCCATGAGTTCCGTATGGTCCGGTATTACCTATCAACCGTAGTTTTTGCGAAACTAGTTTCCCTTCGCTAGTTACTCCAGTAGTGAAAGTAAGCGTTTGCGGGTGGCGTGAACGTGACCCTATGAACTCTTCACTTCGGTCTAGCTCTAACTTGACAGGTCGTCTTGTCGCTATAGCAAGGTGAGCGACTATATCTTCTATCAGCATTTCTTGCTTGGCTCCGAAGCCGCCGCCAATCCTAGGTTTGATGACTCGTACGTCTTTTATATCCCGATTGATTAACGGGGCAAGCATTCTTCTCACGTGGAACGGAACTTGTGTCGCCGTTCGAACAACTAATCTTTCATCGCTATCTAACCAAGCCACTGAAATATGGGGTTCAATAGGCACCTGTTGGACTTGATGCACCTTAAACGTATCTTCAAAGACATGGTCGGCTTCTTCCGCTGCCTTCTCTACATCTCCACGTTCTGCTTCGATGCGGAGAACTATATTTCTTTCTGCATCATAGATTTCTTCCGTATCTTCTTCATCGTGAATGACTGGAGCTCCAGGTTGCAGGGTTTCAATCTCGTCAAGCACATGTGGTAATACTTCATACTCGACTTTTATAAGAGTTAGTGCCTCTTTAGCGATTTCTTCTGTTTCGGCAGCAACCGCTGCGACACGATCTCCGACATGACGAACCTTATTATCAAAACTTACCTGATCATAGGGGTGTGGGTTGGGCCAGCTTTGGCCTCCAGATGCATATTTTATTCTCGGAGTGTTCTTGTAATGCAAAATAGCGTGAACTCCAGATAGAGCTGCGGCCTTAGAGTCATCAATATCAATTATTCGAGCATGAGCGTGTGGGCTTCGTAGCACTTTTGCTGTTAATTGTCCTCGTTCTTCAAAATCATCAGTAAATGCCGGATTTCCTTTCACAAGCCGAACTGCATCGACTTTGATTTCGGGTTTCCCTACAACTGCCATTTCTGGAACGTCTTTAGATGGAACGACTCTTGGGACAGCAGCCGAAGCAGTCAGCCCGTCATCGGTGGGGTCAATTTCGGCGGGGTGAATGCCATCCGTAAGTGGCGGGAGATAGATCGGTCCAAAAGGTTCGTTTGTCTCTCCTCGCATAAGAGCTGCTGCTCTGAGAACTGCTTCAACTGGTTTTATATAGGCAGTTTCCCGATCAAGAATTCCAGAAAGCATATCTCTTACGTCAGTTTCTGAGGGGTTCGGATTTTTGTTTATCAGTGCCCATGTTCCCAGTATCATTGCGGGTGTTGAGTAACCAGATTGCATCGCTCCAGTAGCAACAAATGCTGCCTGGATGGGATGGAGTTCTGCTTTGTTGAACCACTCCAAAGTAATGACTTCGTGTCCATCAACCTGTGCTGCGAGCATGCAGTCAGTGTTGACTAGATTTCCGTTTATCAAAACAGCAGATGCACCTGTCTCGCCTGTATCTGACCCGTAACGGACACTTATCATCCCTTTCCGTCGAAGTAGGTGCAATAGGGTTTCATAGAGTTCAATATCTTCCGTGACATTTTTTTCATTTAGTGTGAAGGTAATTTTCATTGGTTAACCTCCATGACCACGCGCTCGTAAAGAACAGATGCAAGATGCAAGCGATATGTACGTGTACCTCTAAAATCTTCTTTGGGGTCAAGATTCTCCAGGTCCTTTTTTTTATGGAGTAGGACTGGAGTTTCCCCTACGCCAGTTAGTACTACTCGAGTTTGATCTTTTATTTTTATGGCGGTAGCTGAAACGATAGGAGTGTCCATTGGTGTTCTGCAGACGGAATGGAACGATGTTTGAGCGCTCTCTTCATCAATAGTGATCCGTAACGAAGTTATGATCCCAGAAGGTGCGGGATTTTGTAGTACTTCTTCTAAGTTAACCCATGTTTCACCATTTATCTCTATCTCAGCTGCATAGGCCAAGAGTCCAGCGAGCAAAACACTCTCTGGATTCGCTGATGCGACTGTACCTCCGACGGTGGCTTGGTTTCTGAGCGCTGAAGGCAATTCCCTACGTGCTAGTTTCCTAAGGGCATCTGGTAGTTCTGTTTCTTCTTCTATTTCTGATAGGCGCACCATTGAACCGATTATGATTTGTTTCTTCCTTGCTTCATCCAGGAAAGAGATATCAACTAGGTTGAGTGCTTGAAGGTCCACTATTTGGACTCCGTTACCTCGTTGTTTCAAAGTTGTTGGCACTGCCTTCGTACCACCACCTATCACAAGAGTGTCAGGTTGGGATGCAAGTTCAATGGCCTCTTTGAGGCTTTCGGGTCGGTGATAGGCTAGTACGCTGGGCATACTAAACTCCTCTCTAATCGGCCCTTCCGGGGATACGCCACCGGTTGAGTTCAACTCAAATTGTGAGTCAAATTTAGCTCAATTAGTCGTTGGGAGTCCAACGTTTAGCGGAAACAATTTCTTTGTACTATTTTTCCTTTCGATTTAAGGATATTGCTATTACTAAGCCAATTACCGCCGTGACCCCACAAAAAACATGGATCCATGCGAATCCACTTCCGATCGCCTCCAATGTTTGGTTACTAATGGAAACGCTATCTCCTGAAAGGACTTTACGAACTGATTCTACATCTCCTGTTCGGTTGTTAACTACAGAGAGAAGTATCGTCCCACCAGCGGCAACACCGTAGGTAATTGCTAAAGTTCGAACAAACTGATGCGCGCTATTAGCCCTCCCCATTTCTTCGTTATCACTCTTTGACTGGAGAAGTGTCAAACCTGAAGTAGATATAAATCCGATGGCTGATCCGATGAGGAAAAAAGCGGCGAACAACACAGTTAGTGGGTAATTGAAAGAAACTGAAACTCCGGCTAGCAAAACAGATGGGGGCATTAACAAAGATCCGATAAGGATAACTTCCTCTTCTCTTCTTCGGTCAAGCAATCTACTGGTAACAAATGCAGCTATTGTCCAACCGACAGTAAGAAATACCACGGAGAATGATGCAAGTGTTTCGGATCGGCCTCTTGTGGTCTGCATATATAATGGTAGATAGTTGTCAGCTGCTAATCCTGTAATCAAAGCAAGTGCGGATGCAATGTGGATTCTGTTTAATGGAAATCTTGTAAGGTGTTGGCGTGAGAGGACAGGGTTTGAATAGTTCGCTGAATGCGCCCAGTATCTTGAGGCAATGACACCAGCCAGTGCGAGAAGCCCTAAAGCTACAAGTGAGCGGTTAGTTAATTGTGCAACTCCAATTAGCGATGCGGTTATACATACTGAAAGTAAGGTAATTCCCCTGTAATCAAATTCTATTTTTTGAACTTTCTGGTCGTTCGTAATTTTTGGGAGCCTATTCCATCCCACAAAAAGGGCAAGTGCGGTAATAGGAAGTTGGACAAGAAAAATTAGTCTCCAACCCCCAAAGGCCAGTAATGCTCCAGCAACTACTGGTCCTCCTAACCCTAAAGTTCCCCATACCATTGAGTTAGCGGCGAATGCTTTTGGCCTTAGAGTATCGGGATATGCAAGGCCAACTGAAGCTAATGCGACTGCTATAACTAAGCCTCCGCCGATACCTTGAAGAGCTCTCGCCAGGATGAGAATTGGAAGAGTCGGTGATATCGCAGCGAAGCTGCTTGTTATGAGGAACCATAAGCCAGCGGCCTGAAACGTTTTTCTAACTCCTATTGAATCAATTATTGGGCCCGCGATGATTGCCGAAATAGCTGATGTCGCTAGATACGAGGTGAGGATCCAAGGTGCTAGTGAAACGTATCCTAGATCTTTCGTGATATTAGGGAGTGCAGCTACAATAGCTAGACCATCAAATGCGGCTACAGCGACTACGGTTAAGTTTGCAAGGGTAATTGGTAGGAGTTGGCCCCTCCATATGCTGGAATAGTTGCTTGCTCCTGAAGTTGGGTTCGCCACGGGAGAAGAGTATCTCGCGTTGCCCTCAAGTTGAGGAATGATGCACAATTAGAGGCATGGTAAAGGACTAGCATATTAGGTGATGCCCTTCTCAAAGCACGGTAATAAGCAGAAATATATTAGGTGGCTAGCGGTTTTTCTTGCATTTGCTATAGCTTTGCCGTTCGCTGTAGTTCTCTTATCAGATCCTGAGGATGAGGTTGTTAGTCAGGGTCAAGAAACCCCTTCGCAAGTTGAAGAACCTTCGCCCAGTGTTCAAGAAGTAGGTAGTGATTCTAGTGAAGTTGCTCCTACTGTGCTTCCTTTTACTATTGAGCAAGAACCGCAGAATCGAGCCCCAGTGATAGGTATTGATGGGCCTGAGTGCTTTAGTTCATTATTTGAAGGGGGTTTAATACCTGTCTCTATATCGGTTTCTGATGAAGATGACTCTTCGGTAATTCTTGATCTTGCGACCCAAATTGGGGATGATGTTCTAGATTTAACTGAATATATCGTTGGTGGAACTTCTCTAATTGTTCCAGGTGTTTCTGAAGCTTCTTTCCCTATCCCTGATGAAGCAGGCGCCTATTTATTATTGATCGCTCACGCTACGGATAGTGATGGAGCTAGTTCGGAAGCTGCTTTAGTGATTCCAAACCGATGTTCTTGAGCTGATTAGTTTGAAGCCTGAGTTTCGCTAACTCCGGATAAATTTATTATCCCTAGAGGAGCTGGGTTTGAGTAGCGTTTGGTTTTGAATGGGGAATTCGCTACGACTCGACAATATGTTGGAATTCCGAAGTCTTCACCGGAATCTATTTGCCCTTCGATGATTTGAGAGATTTCAGTCCATTTGCCGTCAATTTCAAATTCTAGTGAGAATGTTATTCCTAGGGTTCGCTTTGCTTTTATTGCCCAGATGATTTCAGATACTAATCCGTTGATACTGACAACTTCAGGCAATGCGTCTAGTTCTAAGATATGTGATGGCAAATCCTCACTATTCGTATATGACTGCTTTGTTGATCCGTATGCAAGTTTTCCTGAATCCAAGCGAATAGTGAATTGTATGTCTGTTAGACCTGGTGCATCAGAGAGGAAATCTATTTCTGAATCCTGCATTAATTTACCTGTTGCTTCAGTTTCTGGTCTCTTTCTTATCTCATAGTCATCATCAGATTCTGAAATTGCGATGTGGGTAATAATTGGTGACCGTCGTCCGAGATATAGGAGTACGAATACTCGAGCAGCTATCAGAAGCGCTATTCCTGCGAGTATGACCCACCATGGGAATGAACTGCTTGGGCTGTCAGTTGGTCGCGGTGGTTCCGGTGTTGGCTCAGGTCCCGGAGTGGGTCCAGGGTCGGGTGGATTGATTTCTTTTCCGCATTCTAAATCAGGGTCAGTTATGCACTCAGGGGCAACCTCATCCGGGTCAAGTATGCCATCATCATCACAATCAGAGTCAGTTATACACTCAGGGGCAACCTCATCCGGGTCAAGTATGCCATCATCGTCGCAATCAGGGTCAGTTATGCATGGCTCAGTTGGTTCTTCACCGTCGAGTAGTCCATCATCGTCGCAATCAGGGTCAGTTATGCACGGCTCAGTTGGTTCTTCACCGTCAGGTAGTCCATCATCGTCGCAATCAGGATCAGTTATGCATGGCTCAGTTGGTTCTTCATTGTCTCGTATTCCATCACCGTCACAATCAGGATTATCTGGGCAAGGATCGTCGGGATCTAGAATGTAATCGTCGTCTCGATCGGGTTCATCATCAAAGTTGGTTACTCCCACTCTTTGATTCTCTACATCTGCGAATAGAACGTCTGAATCAGTGTCAGAGATTGAAACGATGATGACTGGGTATTGTGTTTTATCTATGATCGTGTCGTCTACTCCAGTTACAGTAACGATTTGTGCTTCATCCCAGTTTTCGGGTGTAAAGGTGAGTGATTCTGTAACGGTTGCTTCGCCTGTATCGGTTGAAGTAAGCAAGAGGACAACGTCTGAGAGAGGTTCTGCTGTTAGGACGATATTGAATGTGTCAGTAGTCCCTGTTTCATTAACTATGACGTAAGTGTTGTTTAAGGTTATTTCAAATCCGGCAACGTCATCATCAAGGTTTGTTCCTATAACAGTTTCGCTGTCAACATCTGC
>JAYYZG010000026.1:0-4082 GCA_036687775.1 Actinomycetota bacterium | reverse complement strand
CCCTACAGATAGCACAGCACGTTTCGCTAGTGCTTTAACTGTCGATGATTTCTTGAAGGAAATACATATTGTAGAAATGGACCAAGAAGCACTTTTCGGTGTCGCTGATCCGCTCATAACTATTGCTGAAGCGGAAAATTTAAATGCGCATGCTGCGTCTGTTCGTCTAAGGATCGGGAAAAAATGATTTGGCCTGAAGTTCGTGATGATCTAGCGCTTCTGGCTGGATATCACTCTCCACAAACAGAGGTAGATGTCAGATTGAATACAAACGAGAGCCCTTACGCACCTCCTGATAGTTGGAAAGAGGATCTTTATAAGGAGATTACGGAAATTGACTGGAATCGTTACCCTGATCGAGAAGCGGAACAGCTAACCGAAAATATCGCATCGTTCCATAATGTCCGATCAAGCAACGTCGTTGCCGCTAACGGATCGAATGAGATTCTTCAGTCACTATTTCTTGCTTATGGTGGAACGGGTAGATCAGCAGGGATATTTGAGCCGACGTATGCTCTACATTCACACATAGCCCGAATTACTGGAACTGAGGTTATTTCGATAGAACGGAACTCCTCTTTCGGAATTGATAAAGAAACGGCAGAGGCAGTGATAGCTCAAAAACCTAACTTAATTTTCCTTTGTTCACCCAACAACCCTACTGGGATTGTTGAATCAAAAGAATTGATTACCTACATGCTTGAAGAGTGTTCAAAGGCGGGGAGTTTGCTCGTTGTGGATGAGGCATACAGCGAATTCTCCGAATGGTCATCTGCTGAGTTAGTCAAAGATGATGCTCCAATCGTAGTATCAAAAACTTTCTCCAAAACCTGGAGCATGGCGTCCGTACGACTTGGTTACTTGCTTGGACCGGAAAGTGTAGTCAAAGCTCTAAAGGATGTATTGCTTCCATACCACCTTGATGGGTTCAAACAAATAGCGGGTCGGCTTGCATTAGAACATGTAAGTGAGATGAATTTTAGAGTGAAGTTATTGACTTCGGAAAGAGAAAGAGTGGTCGAAGCACTTCAACATTTACCAATTCAGCAATGGGAGAGTGGAGCGAATTTTATTCTATTCAAGCCATTACCCGAGGCTAATATCTCTGGCCAGAAACTATGGGAACTGCTGTTAGAGCGTTCTATTTTGGTTAGGAATTGCTCTTCTTGGCCTCGTTTGGAGAATTGTTTGCGGGTAACAATTGGATCACCAGAGGAAAATAACATGTTTCTTGGCGCTTTAGAGGGGATACTGGAGTAATGGAAAAACGTTCAGCAAGTTATGAAAGAGAAACGAAAGAAACCTCAATAAATGTGTCGCTAACACTTGATGGGGCAGGAGAGACGGATATTGAAACTGGGTTACCTTTTTTTGACCACATGCTTGACCAACTTGGTAGACACGGTGGATTCGACTTATTGGTGCACGCGAAGGGCGATCTTGAAATAGATGCTCACCACACAGTAGAAGATGTTGGGATCGCTCTTGGTCGTTGTATGAAAGAAGCAGTAGGAACGAAGGTAGGTGTCAAGCGATTTGCTTCTGCATCCTGCCCCCTTGATGAAGCGTTAGTTGACGTATCTCTAGATCTATCTGGACGCCCTTTCTTGTTTTACGATATAGAACCTCCCGGTCAAAAGATTTTGAGTGATCCTCCATTCGACCCACAGTTGATTGAGGAATTCTGGCGCGCCTTTGTCATGTCAAGTGAAATTACTGCCCATCAAGTACTTGTGCGAGGCAAAAATACGCACCATGTTATTGAATCATTATTTAAAAGCACTGCAAGGGCACTGCGAGATGCAGTTAGAATTGAGGGGAACGACCTTCCGTCTACAAAAGGCGTGTTGTAGATGACCCGAATCGCCGTGCTTGACTATGGCATAGGGAATCTAAGATCAGCTCAGAAAGCATTTGAAAAAGTTGGGGCGGAAGCTGAACTAACTCGTGACCCAAAAAGAGTCTTAACTGCTGATGGAGTGGTGTTGCCGGGAGTGGGGAATTTCGGCAACTGTGCTAAAGCTTTATTGGACACTGGGGTAGGAGAGTTATCTCGGCAAGTAGTGTCACTAGGAATACCTTTTTTGGGGATCTGCGTGGGTATGCAATTACTTTTCGAATCATCAGAAGAATCCCCAGAGGTTTCAGGTCTAGGAATATTGCCGGGCCATGTCAAGCTAATTCCAGGGGTTGTAAAGCTTCCTCAAATGCAATGGAATTCAATCAAGATTGAGAAAATTTCTCCTCTACTGAAGGGACTTGGCGATAAATGGTTTTATTTCGTGCACTCATACGCAGTTGAGGAAGGAAGCACCGATGATGTCGTAACTGGAGTATGCGAATACGGTGGGCGAGTAGTAGCAACTGTGCAGAAAGATTCAGTTTTTGCAACTCAATTTCATCCAGAAAAATCCAGTGAAGCTGGAAGGATTCTTCTTAGCAATTTCTTAACCTATTGTGAGAGTTCAAAATGAAGTTCACTATATTTCCAGCTATTGATATTGTTGATGGGAAATGCGTGCGGTTGTACCAAGGTGACTATTCAAAAGAGAAAATTTACAACAGTGACCCTTTAAATCAGGCACTACAATTTCAAAAAAACGGTGCCCAATGGGTGCATATTGTGGATTTGGACGCTGCTAGAGCCGGTGATCTGAAGAATCAAACGATTATCGCATCTATCGCAGAATCAGTTGATATACCTATTCAAGTCGGAGGAGGCATCCGAAGTGTCGAAACAGCTCAAACTCTTTTTGATGCAGGGGTGGCCCGCGTCGTTTTGGGAACTGCAGCGGTAGAACAACCAGAATTATTGGAGGTTTTGACTAATAAGGGCTTCAGGGTAGCAGTCGGTATTGATGGGAAAGATGGATATGTGGCAACGCGTGGTTGGCAGGTAGCAACAGAATTAAAGGTTGCTGAACTTGCCACACGCTTTGAATCAAGTGGCGCTGAAGTAGCCATAGTTACCGAAATCCAAAAAGATGGGACGTTAGAGCGTCCTGACTTGCAAGGTTTATCAGAAATGCTTGCGGAAACGTCTCTTCCGATTATCGCATCTGGTGGGCTTAGCTCAGTTCAGGATTTGAGGGATCTGATGCAACTTCAGAATATGGGTAGAAAACTTTCTGGGGTCATCACTGGTAAAGCACTTTACGAAGGGGAAATTCAACTTCCTGAGGCACTTGATATTGTGCAGGACTTTGAAAGCAGGGATGATGACGAATATTAGAATCATCCCTTGCTTAGATGTATCCAAAGGACGAGTGGTTAAGGGAACGAATTTTATTGACTTAAAAGATGCTGGAGATCCTGTCGAACTCGCAGCAAAGTACGATGAAGAAGGGGCCGACGAACTAGTTTTTCTTGATATCACAGCGTCATCTGATGAACGTAATACCGTTTATGAATTGGTTCGCCGTTGTGCAGAAAAAGTCTTCATCCCTTTTACTATCGGAGGTGGCATTAGAACCGTGGAAGATGCACGGAAGCTTCTTCGAGAAGGAGCTGAAAAAATATCTATTAACACAGCAGCGGTACAGCGACCGGAATTGATTGCAGAAATAGCTTCTGAATTTGGTAATCAATGTGTTGTCCTTGCAATAGATGCAAGAGAATCACAGACTGATGCCATCGTAAATGGATATGAGGTTTTCATACATGGAGGGAGAACCCCCACCGGCATGGATGTTATCGACTGGGCAAAGGAAGGCGAAAATCTTGGTGCAGGAGAAATACTCCTCACTTCAATGGATAGAGATGGAACTAAGGATGGCTTTGACTGCAAATTAACTTCAACTGTTGCGGCAACAGTTAATATACCGATCATTGCTAGTGGAGGTGTGGGGAAATTAGAGCATTTTAAAGAAGGAGTCGCAGATGGACATGCTGATGCTTTGCTAGCCGCAAGTGTCTTCCACTATGGTCAAATGACCATTTCAGAAGTGAAAAATTACCTGCAAGATCAGGCCATCTCTGTGAGACCCACTACATAGCTTGAGATAAGAGCGCATGAATTTGCATTCAGGTCGTTAGTTTCCTTTAATCAAGGTAGTTTGTAGAACTGTGACCGATAAACAAGA
>JAYYZG010000025.1:0-7580 GCA_036687775.1 Actinomycetota bacterium | reverse complement strand
GGAAAATAACCCGTGCGCACGATGATCCGGAAACATGGACTATTCCGAATAGTGCTCACTTATCATCATCGGGTCCTATGGGCGAAACCTATAGAACTGACACAATACCTGATCAATATGAGTTATATGATTTGACGAATGACCCTATTGAATCAATAAATCTCTGGAACGAACCAAAGGTAAGTGACGTATTTGAGTACATGAAACGACGACTTAATCAAGAGAGACTTTATTCGCTTCCAAAACGGAATAACCCTCGTCCCTATGCCAAAAGGAAACCACCGAAAGCACAGTTAGCGGGGCAAACGCCGCCAGCGCTAGCTCGAGGTTTGCGCGCCCTTCTGCGCAAAGCAGGGATGCATCCAGAAGATACAGAAGAGTTCGAAATGGACGCAACTGGTAGAAGAGCATTAATAGTGTGCACCAACACAGGTCAGATGGCTAATGGTAAGCCCACTGGAGTTTTTGCATCAGAAATGACTGTTCCGTACTACATTTGGAGCGATGCTGGAATGGACGTTGATTTAGCAAGTCCCCTAGGTGGGATAATCCCCATTGATCCTCAGTCGTACCGGCCAGTAATTAGAACTCGCCATGATGATAGATCTCTTAAAGATGGTCTACTTCAGAAGAAGCTTTCTGAATCCTTGGCAATCGGTGATGTAAATATTGATAAATACGATGTGATATATTTTGCCGGAGGTTGGGGAGCGGCCTTTGATCTAGGATTTTCTGAGGCTGTTGGTCAGAAAGTGACTGAGGCGAATCGGTTGGGAAAGATTCTTGGCGGGGTATGCCATGGACCTCTTGGCTTCATTAAAGCTAAAGGTCTAACTGGCGAGCCCCTAGTTAAGGGACGTCGTGTCACAGGTGTAACCGATAAACAAGTTCGGGACTTACGCATAACTTCCACTCCTCATCATCCGGAAACGGAATTAAGGCGACTTGAAGCTGATTTCCGTTGCACCCACAGATTCAGAGATCCGTTTGCAAACTGGTGGGAAGTAGACGGGAATATTGTCACCGGTCAAAATCAAAATGCTGCCCCTATGGTTGCAAGGAAAATTATGGAGTTGCTCGTTTAGTCAAAAATTTTTGACCTTCATGGTCACTATTTTAGTCTTCTTCACTATTTCCAGCCCTATCTTGTATAGCTGTAACTACATTTGCATCAGCTAATGTAGTTGTATCACCAAGGTCACGACCTTCGGCTACGTCACGTAGAAGTCTCCGCATGATCTTTCCAGATCGCGTTTTAGGTAAATCAGGAACGAGGAAAATAGCTTTAGGTCGCGCGATCGGACCAAGCTTTTCAGCAACATGACTTCTGATCTCATCGCGAAGTTTATTGGAGGATTCAAAACTTCCTCGAAGAATAACGTAACCAATTATGGCTTGACCGGTTGTTTCATCTGTAGCCCCCACTACGGCTGCTTCTGCAACACTTGGGTGATCAACAAGTGCTGACTCCACTTCCGCAGTTGAAATTCTGTGGCCCGAAATATTCATTACATCATCTACTCTTCCAAGAAGCCACAAATACCCGTCACTGTCTATCTTGACTCCGTCTCCAGCGAAGTATTTTCCCTCGTAAGTACTCCAATAGGTTTCAAGGTATCTTTCGGGGTCTCCCCATATTCCTCTCAACATTGAAGGCCAAGGTTTCGTGATCGTAAGGTACCCTCCTCCTTGTTCTACTTTTTTACCTGCATCGTCAACAACTTCAGCAAAGACACCAGGTATCGCAGAACAAGCGGACCCTGGTTTAGTAGTAGTAACGCCTGGAAGTGGGGTGATCATATGACCTCCAGTTTCCGTCTGCCACCATGTATCTACAATTGGAGTTGACGACCCGCCTATATTTTCGTGATACCACATCCATGCCTCAGGATTTATTGGCTCGCCAACTGTCCCCAAAACTCTAAGCGAACGGAGATCATGGTTTTGAGGTTCTTCGTTCCCCCATTTCATGAATGTTCGGATTGCCGTGGGGGCAGTATAAAGCTGAGTGACTTTATATCTTTCGATAATGTCCCAAAGACGATCTTTTGACCATGATTGTCTATCTGCTCCTTCTCTAAGGTCTTCTCGAGGAGTATCTGGGGTTCCTTCGTACATAACTGAAGTACACCCATTAGTTAATGGGCCATAGACAATATAGCTGTGCCCTGTTACCCAACCTATATCAGCTGCACACCAGTAAATATCTGTTTCTGGTTGCAAATCGAATATGTATTTGTGGGTGAAGGCGACTTGAGTTAAGTAGCCTCCTGATGTGTGCATGATTCCTTTCGGCTTTGCTGTCGTTCCTGACGTATATAAGAGATATAAGAGTTGCTCTGCCGGCATAGGTTCCGCAGGGCAATTTGGTGAAGCAAGCGACATCAGGTCATGCCACCAGTAATCTCTTTCCTCTTTCATTTCAACGGCCGTATTGCATCTATCCACAACGACAACATGTTTGACTGATGGAGCACCTGAAGATAGAGCAGCATCAACATTGACTTTTAATAGTGATGGTTCACCTCTTCTATACCCTGCATCAGCTGTGATAATAAGTTTTGCCCCTGCATCTTCACAGCGGTCAACTATTGCATCTGGGCTAAATCCGCCAAAGATTACTGAATGGGCGACCCCTATTCGAGCACACGCAAGCATTGCGATTGGCAACTCTAGGATCATAGGCATATAGATGGCGACCGTATCTCCACGCTGAAGGCCGAGATCTTTCAATACATTTGCAAATTTTGATACTTCAGTGAGTAATTCGTTATAGGTGATCGCTTGCGTATCACCTGGTTCCCCTTCCCAATAGAAGGCAACTTTGTCACCTTTCCTATTTTCTACGTGACGATCTAAGCAGTTGTATGTAATATTTAATTCCCCATCAGAAAACCATTTTGCGTAAGGAAGATCCCATTCAAGGATTGAGGTGAAGTCTTTTCCCCATGTAAGTAATTCTCGGGCTTGCCTCGCCCAGAAAGCTTCAAAATCTTCTTCTGCTTCTTCATAAAGTGCACGGTCGTTAGCTAAAGCCGCTTGTGTGAAATCAGATAGTGGCGGAAAAGTCCGATTCTCTACATAGAACTCCTCAATAGCTTGTTTACCAGCCATTCTTAACCCCCTAATTTATGTGGTTCTGTAATGACATTAGTCTTATGTATCGCGCTGAGCGATCTGAGGGGAAGATTTCACTTCCCATTCAATAACCTTGAATCCACCTAACCCGTTAGGGTCAAGTAAAGCTTCGCTTTCAGTGATTCGACTTCTTGCCTCGAGCGCAACAAGGTCCGGTTCGTGAGCATTCTCTAACCAATGTTTCTTACCTTCACTTACTATTTTTTCTATGCCTAGATCCATAAGCCATTGTCTCTGCGTTCGAATGGATGTGGGCGTGCGGATAAGATCTAATTGGCTTATATCGACATCGCATGTTATGTCTTTCGTCCCTGGATCCGATAAGGGCTGGTTAGTTTTTTCGTGTTGTCTGTAAGTCCGTAACCAGTTTCTCTCTAAAGGGACGGGAAATTGGTTTACTGCGTAGTCAACTACTACTACCCGACCATTCTTGAGCGTGGTAAGTGCCATTTTTAACCATTCTTGAGCAGCTTTCTGAAAAGGAACCCTTATGCCAGCCTTCTTTGTCGAAAATGCTGGTTCTTCACCCATAGCTGCAACAAGGACTTCCGTAAGATTACCATTTTGCATACCTACACGAACTTCTTTCCATGTTCCGTCAATAGTAGATTCGTATATGTCGAAGGGGAGGTTATCGAGTAGTTCATTAGCGAAAATAATTCCATTTTCTATTTGCAAAGGCATATCTGCTCTTGATTTGATTTCAGATGGTTGATTATTTCGCTGTGAACGACTTGTTTCTACTGCTACGTATTTCAATGCCTCTCGACAGTTGAGTTCGGAACGGAGAATTGAACGTGCCAATGTTCCTGGGCCGGCTCCACATTCCAGAAATATAAAGTTTTCCGGACTACCAAGCTGCACCCACCATTGATCTATGGCTTTGGATAGGAGCTTCCCAAACAAAGGTCCCGACTCGGGACTGGTGATAAAATCTCCTTTTCGGCCAGCTCCCCCACTTGCGTAGAAACCCAATTCTGGATCATAGAGTGCTATCTGCATAAATTGACTAAAGGGAATGGGTCCGTTATCAGATATTTTGTCTATGATCGTTTTATCTAGTGCCATACTGAATCACAGTTACAGGTTACAGCAATAAGTTTTGCTCTCTTGAGGCTAACCTCCAAGAGCAATGAGTGAAACATCAGTGAAATGAGTGACAATTCCTGGAACTACTCCGAAGGCAAGAGTCATCGATACCGTGATAACTAAGGCCGTTGTTAAAGACACGGGAACTTTCATCTGCGTGGAATGCGTTTCGTGTGGTTCTTCCACCCACATCTTCATTGCTATTCGCCCATAATAGCCAAAAGCGATTACAGCATTAATTGCGGCAATGACCGCTAGGCCATATCCCCAATTCGTATCCGCGCTTGTAAGTGATGTAAAGACAGAAAATTTTGCGAACCAGCCTCCTAGCGGAGGTATTCCAGCTAGAGAAGCAAGGAATATTGTCATTATTACTGCCAAGCTAGGGGAGGTTTTGAATAGGCCATGATAACTATCAATTTCTGCCGTTTTTGTTGTTCTGGATACAGAAAGGATTATTGCAAATGCCCCAAGATTCATAGCAGCATAGATTGCTAAATAAGTCACGACTGCAGAGACTGACTTATCAGCAATTTCTAGGCTTTCACCAGCGACGGCTAATGGAGCAAGCATGAAACCTGCTTGAGCTATCCCTGAATAGGCCATCAATCGAACGATATTTGTCTGCCGAAGAGCCATAACATTCCCTGCTGTCATTGACAGGGCGGCAAGAATCCAGATCAGTGGCTGAAAGATATCTGCTCTTCCAAAGAAACCGACGATCACTATGTTCATCAAAGCAACAAATCCGGCCGCTTTTGAAGCAACAGCAAGAAAAGCTGTTACAGGGGTAGGTGCTCCTTCATATGTGTCAGGGGCCCAAGTATGGAATGGGAATGCGGATACTTTAAATCCGAAACCAATGGTGACAAAAATAATTCCTAAGGTGATTACGGATGTGCTTGTTTCTTCTGTGCTGATTGATGCATTGATTTCCTGAAGGAGTGTACTTCCACTAGCTCCAAATATGAGTGACATTCCATAGAGCATTATTGCTGATGCGAAAACTCCCATAAGGTAATATTTGAGTCCGGCTTCGTTACTTTTAAGGTCTTTCTTTCTCCATGTCGCAAGCATGTAAGCAGGTATGGAAAGAAGTTCTAAGGCAACGAAAATAGTAATAAGGTCTCGTGCGGAGGCCATGATAATCATTCCGAGGATAGATGAAAGGACCATTCCGTAGTATTCGTTTTCCCAGTATTCTCCTTCTGCTATGTAGTTTGTAGAGAGGAGTATGACTACATATCCACTTAGTAGAAAGATGGCTTTAACGATGAGAGAATATTTGTCAATGACGTAAGCACCGTTAAACATACTTCTGTCTTCAGAGTCAATGGCCAATGTTAATATTGGGATGAGTGGGGCAAGTAAGAAAAGGCCTGCCAGTGCAGAGGTGATCGCTCGCCCTTTTTCTCTCCAAATAACGTCGACAAGAGTAACGATTGCTCCACCTCCGAGGAGGCAGAGTTCAGGGGCTACTGCATGCCAGTCAATAGGTGGTCTATTGAATTCCGCTGTTGTTGCGAAAAACCCGAGTAGGGAGGACAAAAGGTCGAGCATTGGTTATTGCCCTGCCCCTTCTAGAAGGTCGCGAATATTTGCAAAACATAATTTCCCTTGTTCTTCTCCTTCAAATTCAAGGCAGTTATCTACTTCTTGTCCTTGCACATTTACTGTCAAGGATTTAACTACGGCATCGTCTGTGGTTGTAAAAATTGGTCTTGGATAAAGGCCGAAGAATAGAATGAGAGCGAGTATTGGAGCCCATGAGATCCATTCGTAAGATTTAACGTCAGATATCTCAGGATTATCCTTGAATTCTTCTTTAGGTGTCCCCATAGCTGTTTTTTGAAGCATCCATAGGAGATACCCTGCTGCTAAGACTGTGCCCAATGCGGCAACGACCATATAGGCTCTAAATGTTGTTTCGGACAGAATGGCTGCTGGGTTATAGCTTGCTAGGATCGCTGGGAATTCACCCCAGAATCCTGCTAATCCAGGAAGCCCTAGAGAGGCCATCGCGCAGAATCCTAGTATCCACCCCATTCGTGGTGCCGACACTAAGAGCCCGCCCAGTCTACCCATGTCTAGTGTGTGGTATCTGTCTTTCATTGATCCAGCTAGGAAAAAGAGCATCCCCGTGATCAAGCCATGTGCAACCATGCCGAAGATAGCTGCATTGATTCCAAAATCAGTTAGTGTAGCTATTCCTAACATGACAAATCCCATGTGGGCTACTGAGGAAAATGCTATAAGCCGCTTCATGTCTCTTTGGGCAAGACAGCCTAAAGCTCCATAGATAATACCAATTACGGCTAGAAGACCTATGAAAGGCGCCCATGCTGCTGCTGCTTCGGGAAGCATGGGAATAGCAATCCTTATAAATCCATATGTTCCCAATTTTAGTAGGACAGCCGCAAGAATCACTGAACCTACCGTTGGTGCTTGTGTGTGCGCATCCGGTAGCCATGTATGGAATGGGAACATGGGAACCTTAACCCCGAAGCCGACGAACATCCCAGCGAAAATCCATAATTGTGCTGTCCGACTTATTCCTAAGGTAGCTCCTTCAGAAAGGGCGACCATTGAGAATGTTTGCGCTTCATCTCCGACGATTGTTCCATCAGCGAGGAAATATAGAGCAAGAAAACTCACCAACATCAGGGCTGAACCAAACATTGTGTACAGGAAGAATTTTAGGGAAGCATAACGTCTATCATCTCCGCCCCAGACTGCGATCATGAAAAACATTGGCAGGAGAACAACCTCGAAGAAGACAAAAAAGAGTATCAGGTCTTGTGCGACGAAAGTTCCGATCATCCCAGTTTCTAGAATAAGAATTAATGAGAGAATTGCTTTCGGGTTTTTGGGTTCGGGAAAGTGTCCAAATGTGTAAACAATGCACAAAGGGACAATAAAGACTGTTAGAGCGATGAGGGGTAGTGACATTCCATCAATACCCAATATGTATCGGCTGTTGATCACACCGATCCAGTCTTTGTCAACGGCGAATTGCAGATCAGCTGATTTTCCATAATCAAAACTAATCAACATAAAAGCGCCGAGTAATGCTGTTATAAGTGACGTTAATAGAGCTATAGCTTTTATCACTTCCTCTTTAGCTTTTGGAATAGCCATCACGGCAGCTGCTCCTGCAAGTGGAAGGAATATCATAAGGCTTAGGAGCCAGTTATTTTCAAAATCCATATCAGTTTCTCCTAGACGAACACAATAAATAAGCCAGCCAAAATTGTGGTGGCTGCGAACATAATGGCGGCATATTGGTGAACCTTGCCGCGTTGGATAATAGTACGTGTGGTTTCACCAAGACCTTCAGATGCTTTACCTGAAAG
>JAYYZG010000024.1:0-4824 GCA_036687775.1 Actinomycetota bacterium | reverse complement strand
CAACGTTTTGCCCTGCAGCGATAGCTGCTTCAACGTAGGCGAATCCATTAGCTAAGGTGAAGGCGAGTTCTTGAGCTGCTGTGCTTCCCGCTTCACGAATGTGGTATCCGGAGATAGAAATTGGATGCCATTTGGGCATTTCAACTGTTGTGTATTTCACCATGTCGGTAATGATTCTCATGGAGGGTCGAGGAGGGTAGATATATTCTTTTTGAGCTTGGTATTCTTTCAAAATATCGTTTTGGATAGTTCCAGCTAGTTGATCGGGTTTGACGTCATTTTGCTCAGCAACAGCGACGTACATGGCGAGCAAAGTTGCTGCCGGCCCGTTTATGGTCATTGAAGTGGAGACTGCCGATAGATCAATATCAGCGAAGAGATCTTCCATGTCTGAGAGCGTATCTATTGCTACGCCAGCTCTTCCGACTTCTCCAAGTGACCATTCACTGTCAGAGTCTCGACCCATAAGCGTGGGCATGTCAAAGGCAGTTGATAACCCAGTACCTCCGTTTCTTAGGAGCTCTTTGAATCGGAGGTTCGTATCTTCGGCAGTTCCAAATCCAGCGAACATCCGCATGGTCCATAATCTTGAGCGATACATGGAAGGATATATCCCTCTAGTGTAAGGATATTGGCCGGGGAAAAGGTCATCTCCATATACGGGATCAACAGGGACCCCAGACATTGTTTCAAATGGGACGTCTCTCAATTTGGCCTTGTCGTAGTCTGATTGCCACGCCTCTTGTGGATTACGATTTGAACTTTCTTCTGCTCCCACTGAAACTCCTTGTAGATCTAATCGAATTTATTCTAGACGGAAAGGGGACTTAAACTCTTCTTGTCAACATATTCAAAGATACCTTCCTGACAGTTGTGAGCTAATCAGAATCTCACCTAGCCTAGGATTCAACAACGACATGTGGGGAAAGTGTGTATCAAGAGTTACGGCAAGCATGGGAAGAACTCACCGCTAGTGGTGCCCAGTTCGAGTTAGAAGAAGTAAGTGTTGAGGGAAATTCAACTCTTTCTTACAAAAATCAAGTTCCTTCCTTACGTGAATTTTGGCTTGCGAGTCGTCGTTTCGGTGAACGGGATTATCTTGTGTATGGAAACGAGCGCCTAACGTACTTTGATGCTCACCAGCAGGTCGCAAATGTAGCGAATTGGCTTCTGGATCATGGGGTTATGTCTGGCGATAGGGTAGCGATTGCAATGCGTAACTATCCAGAGTGGATGGTTGCTTATTGGGCGTGTGTCAGTATTGGAGTGACGTGTGTTGGGATGAATGCTTGGTGGGCAACACCCGAATTGGAATACGCGATTGAAGATGCAACCCCAAAAACGATCATCGTGGATCAAGAACGCCTAGATCAACTGCTTACGCTTCCAGAGGTAGTTGAAACGCTTCATGTCATTGCTGTACGGTCAGAAAGCACTGATTCCCAAGTTGTTCATTGGGGATCGCTAATTTCTGGGAAAACTGAGTTGCCAGAAGTAGAAGTGCACTCTGACTCTGATGCTTGTATTTTTTATACGTCTGGGACTACAGGAAGGCCGAAAGGGGCGCAGTTGACTCATCGTGGTTGTGTAGCTAACGCAATGAGTCTCGCCTTCGCAAATATTGTCCAAGCGAAAGCCACATCACTGGCTAATAAAGATGGTGATGATAAATCTCGTAAAGAAATATCTGAACAAGCAGCAGCACTTGTGATAACGCCATTGTTTCACGTAACAGCCAATAATTGTGTTGCTCATTCAATGACTATGGCTGGTGGGAAACTCGTTCATATGTACAAATGGGAACCAGGTGAAGCATTAAAGCTTATTGAATCTGAAGGGATTACTGCTTTGAGTGGTGTGCCGGTTATGGCAAGAGAACTAATTTCTCATCCGAATTTTTTATCAACAGATACATCTTCGTTAAAATCTGTTGGTGGTGGTGGGGCGCAACTCCAACCAGACCTTGTCAAAAAGATAGAAAAGACAGTTGCTTCTGCTCGACCTAGTACTGGGTATGGGATGACTGAGACGTGCGGCATAATTACTGCTATAGCGGCGGATTTTTTCTTAGATAAACCTGAAAGCGCGGGACCAGCTATGCCTTGTTTCGAAGCGCAATGTTTTGATGACGAGGGGGTCCCCGTTGAGAGTGGAGAACTAGGGGAGTTATGGGTTCGTGGAGCCCAAGTAATAAGAGGGTATTTGAATCGTCCTAAAGAAACATCCGAGACAATTACTGATGGTTGGTTGCATACAGGTGACATAGCAAGAATTGACGAAGAGGGCTTTATCTACATTGTTGACCGTAAGAAAGATATGGTTCTTCGAGGTGGAGAAAATGTTTACTGCGCGGAAGTCGAAACTGTGATTTTTGAGCATCCTTCAGTCAGTGAAGTTTCTGTTTTTGGCGTTCCTGATGACCGGCTAGGAGAAGAAGTAGGGGCTGCTGTTTACTTGAAAAATGGAGAGGCGGTGACAGCAGACGAACTTAGGTCATTTCTTGATAGCCGCATAGCGAAACATAAGATTCCGAAATATGTATGGTTTACACAAAGTCCGCTTCCTCGCAATGCAAGCGGAAAATTTCTTAAGCGCGAACTACGAGAAAAGCTTGAGCTAGGTGATTCCTCATGAGATGGTGGGGTATCAGTGGAATAAATCTTTATGTGTGTTTGTGTTATAGGATTAACAAAAGAAATGGCCTTAGGAGGGTGACAACATGGAATTAGGTATATTCGGTTCAGCTAAAACGGTTATAGAACTCGAAGAGCAAGTACAAGCAGCAAACAGCCTCGGGTATGGGACTTTTTGGACGCCACAAGTTTTTAATTTGGATGCATTGACTGCACTCGCTGTCATAGCTGAATCTGTTGACAAAATTCGTTTGGGGACATCAGTAGTTCCAACGTACCCTCGACATCCAATGATGCTTGCACAGCAAGCGTTAACAGTTAACCAGGTTTCTGGGGGGCGTTTGGATTTAGGTATAGGTCTTTCTCATAAGCCAGTAGTAGAAGGCATGTGGGGCATTTCATTTGATGGCCCGGTAGGTCATATGAGTGATTATTTGAAAATACTTATGGCGCTTCTACATGATGGAGTGATTTCTCATGGCGGGAAGCACCTTACGAGTCGGGGCGGAATAGACGTGCCAGCAGATCCTCCTCCAGTTCTTGTCGCTGCGTTAGGACCGCAGATGCTTAAGTTAGTTGGTAAGACTGCCGATGGGACTTCGACGTGGATGACGGGTCCTGAAACAATCCGTACGCATGTTTCCCCAGTCATTAATGAAGCCGCCGAGTCAGCTGAAAGGCCGCCCCCGCAAATTATTACTGCTGTCCCAGTCTGTATTACTTCTGACAAGGAAGCGGCTGAAGAATCAGCGAGAAGAGACTTTGGTTTTTATGGAGATCTTCCCTCCTATAGGGCAATGCTTGATAGAGAAGGTCTTGAGAACTCCTGGGATATAGCATTAAGCGGAAGTTTTGAAGAAGTTGCTGAAGGGTTAGAGAAGTATGTTGAAGCTGGAGCTACGCAGGTGGTTGCGGCAGTGTACGGTCCCCAAGGGTCACACAAAGAGACTGTTTCCCAGTTAGCTCATTTACTTTAAATTAATCTGCTGGGGGCCAGAGGATCTCATCCGAGGTGGCATGTTCTTCATTCTCATCTAGGTGAGGGAAGTGGCATGCAACCCAATGATCCTGATCGTTAATTTGCCTGATCTTAGGTTCTTCCACGGCGCACTTCTCAGTTGCTCTGGGACAACGAGTACGGAACCGGCAGCCGCTCGGAGGATTAATCGGAGAGGGGAGTTCACCCTCTAGGATATCCTGATTCCCACTGTGCTTATTGTTGGGGTCGGGGATAGCTGCGAGTAAGAGTCGAGTGTAGGGGTGAGCAGGTTCTTCGTAGAGTAGGTCTCCATCTCCTATTTCGCAGAGCTTTCCTAAATACATTACGGCAACTCGATCGCTAACGTTTTTTACGACAGATAGATCATGACTGATAAAAAGTAGAGTCAACCCATACCGGCCTTTCATGTCTTCAAGCATGTTCAGAATACGCGCTTGTACAGACACATCCAAAGCGGAAACTGGCTCGTCGCAAATGATTATTCTAGGATCAAGGATTAGCGCTCGGGCAATAGAAATGCGCTGACATTGTCCGCCAGAATACTCATGCGGACGTTTCGTTAATGCCTCTTCAACATCCAGTCCCACAGCCTTAATAATTTCAACGACACGATCTTCGGTTAAATCGTCGTTGGATTTATTCCAAATATTGACGCCTTCACTAACAATATCGAAAACAGATCTCCGCGGGTTCAGGGAACTAATAGGATCCTGAAAGATCATTTGGATATCTGGACGGACGTTTCGTAAATCTTCGCCTTTCAGGTTGGTGATGTCAACCCCGTTAAATTCAACGGACCCAGATGCTGGCTTAGGTAGTTGAATCACGGCCCTAGCAGTAGTGGACTTTCCGCAACCAGATTCTCCGACAATTCCTAGGGTTTCGCCTTCAGCTATGTCAAAACTTAAGTCAGTGACAGCGTGAACTTTCGTGTTGCGACTTACGGGGAACTCAACAACAAGATTTTGTACTGAAAGGAGAATATTTGGATCACCTGCTCGTAAGTGTGCTGTGCCGGAACCTGCCATCAGGTCACCTTACCTTTCCGGATTTGTAAGCCAGTGGCGGTGTGTCCACGTTTCTGATTTTTTTCCAGTGCTTCTTGTCCTTGCGGGGTTTTTGTTGGAAAGTAGCACGCGAATCGGTGATCACCGTCATGGGCCATAGGGGGGGTTTCGGTTAAACATTTTT
>JAYYZG010000023.1:0-6520 GCA_036687775.1 Actinomycetota bacterium | reverse complement strand
GTTGGTTTTAGTACATCGAGAATAATTGGCCACCGGTCATTATGGTGAGAGCCTGTTCCGGGAACATTTGCCCCTGATCATGAAGTGCTTGCAATCGCTGAAGCAATGAAAAAGTCGTCAAAAGGTGTTTTCCAAATGATCCCAGCAGGAACTGTTGGGAAACTAGAAAGTTTGGGAGGAGAAAAAACCACTCAACAAGAAGAACATGATCTAATGGTTCGTGTTTCTATGGCCAGTGGAAGACCAGTAACGTTTACTCTTGTCCAATCACCGGATTATGATCCAAATTTATGGAGAGAGATACTTGAACTTACCGATGTTGCTAATGAGAATGGTGCGAAGATCTATCCGCAAGTATCATCTCGCCCAATAGGATTCCTAACCGGCTTGAGCGGATATCACGCGTTTATGCGCCGCCCAACATATCTGAGAGAAGTAGCACACTTACCTTTGCACGAAAAAGTTGCTGTGATGAGCAAACCGGAAATTCGAAAAGCTATTCTCACAGAATCTGACATACCTCCTGAAGAACCTGGGTCGATGGAGAACGTTTATGGGCTTTTCAATGTTGCCGCTCCCGCTTTGTACCCGTTAGAAGATCCCGTGAACTATGAACCTGACCTCAGTGAATGCATCGGAGCGCGGGCAAGCGCGAAAGCTGTAGACCCAATAGATTACCTTTATGATTTCCTTATTGAGGATGGGGGAACACGATTCGCGTCACTAAGTGCTATTGATCTGCCGGCACGGATGGATGTCTTGCAAGAAATGCTGCTTCATCCCAGCACCGTAACGGGACTAAGTGACGCTGGAGCTCACGTGACACTTATCTGTGATGGGACTATGCCAACTACGCAATTGACCTATTGGACAAGGGACCGTTCAAAGGGCGAAAAAATACCTTTGGAATTTATCGTCAGGAAACAGACAGCACTAAATGCTGAATTGTACGGGCTAACTGATCGAGGGACATTAGAAGTAGGGAAAAGGGCCGATGTTAATGTTATTGACCATGAAAAACTTAAGGTATCACCTCCAGTTCCCCATAATGACCTCCCAATGGGTGGAACTAGACTAATGCAACCAGTTAATGGCTATATCAATACATTGTGCAATGGAATCTCGACGCGCGATTTTGATAACGATACAGGAGATCGGCCGGGCCGATTAGTCAGAAGCTGAAATCTCTCAATTTCCGGAGAGTTGACCCATATCAAAATAGTCTCTCCACTTGACGATTTTTCCATTCTTTAGCTCAAAGATTCCCATTACTGGGAGCACAATTGTGTCCTCCCCAATGACAAGAGTGTCAATCCGTTCGTTCATGACTACTGTTTCCGTAGCTACTTGGTGAAGAATCTCAAATTGAATTGAGGTTGCCATAGCGAAAAAGCCTTCTATGAACGTGCGGATATCCTTTAAACCCTCTGCTGGTTCCATAGGAATATTGTGATAAACGGCGCTTTCATCAAAGAATCCCATAATTTCATCAAGGGACCCTTCGGACCAAGCATCACAAAAAGATCGAACTACAGTATCTGCTGAGGAAGTCATGGAAGTAACAATAGTTTAAATTCTTTTCTTGTGTGTAGTCGAGAGATTCACACGTCGATGACTTCGGCTTTGATCGGATACAACTCCCCTTTAGGGAGAAAGAAACGCCAAAAAATTGATCCATAGGTCAATCCCTCGGTATTAAGCCAGTTTGGTTCAGATGGATCGCTGTGCGAAACAATTATTCGAAACGAACCATCTTCTTGAAGAACCGTATTTGACCTATTGAGAGAAACTTTTCTATGACGGTAATCGAGCGTTTGGCCGAAACGATTCCAAATACACACATTCCCGAACCGGCATTCAGGCCACCTTCCAGACATAACGAGAGCCTGCCCAGGTTCTAAGTAGAATCTCCCCATTGAATACGCAGCATCAACTGCAGCGAACGCTAAATCACCAGGCATCTCGGGGGTTGGAAAATAATTTGGCTCCTTCCCAACCCAAGAAGGTGTTGCAGCATGGCCTGGCTTGGGGCCTTCCAAAGTTTTTCCTTTAATATGGTTCACGACCCTATTTATTGCTTTCTCAACATTTGCATCATCCCAAGGCGGTATCGGATTTGGGTTTCCTAAAGGTTCAATAGTCAAAGGAATATGCAAAGACTGTTCTGAAGCGCAGGGTATAGGCCATTCAAAATAGTGACGAGTTGTTATCCGCCCTGCATCTTCAGGTAAAGCCATCCAATTTCCACTTACCTCAGATCCTCCAAGGACAAATTCGTAGTTTCCGTCAGCATCAACATCCAAATCTTCGTCGTTGAAAACTCCTGCGTTATTTGATGCGTATTTCCCATCTTCAGCGTTTGCTTCAATAGTGAAGGAGGTATAAACGGCACCGGCTAAATTCCCGGTAATTCGGTATGCACGATCCCCTCGAATTGGTGTCTCATAGTAAATTGCGTCCGAGTTATCTCCAGTGAATTTCCTAGTGGGAGAAACTATTCTTTTCCATTCGGGCCAATCTGGGTTTCCTTCAAAATGACTTAGCAAAGCACTCTGTAAAACATGCATCACATATCTGTACCCAAGGGCTTTATCTTGTGCTGAAGTAATCGACCATTCATCGCTGAGAAATCTTTGATCAATTTCTTGCAAAGTAGTAAGAAAATTTTGGTAACTTTTCTGAGATTTTAAATCACTCATAACTTTAAAACTGCCTTTCGTTAGCTTGGGATTAGTTCTAGACACTAATCTAGGTAATGGTCAATGGCAGAAACAAGACACAAAGAAATCGTGTAAAGGCAATATAAATGAAAAAAAGGATAAATGAGCCATACGCGGGTTTCGCTGGAAAGGTTGGAAAAATATTTTCAACATCTGAACCTGATTGGCCGAAACCTCCGACAGCACCTGAAGGCTCACCGAACGTATTGGTTATGCTTGTCGATGACCTAGGATTTTCTGATCTTGGATGTTTCGGATCTGAGATCGAGACACCCAATATTGATGCGCTCGCAGTTGAGGGAATTCGGTACACGAATTTTCACGTAAATCCGATGTGCTCACCCACTAGAGCATCGTTGTTAACTGGACTCAATTCGCATATGGCTGGCATGGGTCATGTCGCCCATTTTGATCCTGGATTTCCTGGATACGCAATGGAGTTGCGAGAGAATGCAGTAACGATGGGTGATCTATTCCAAGCGAATGGGTGGGCTAGTTTAATGGTCGGTAAATGGCATCTGTGTAAAGATTCTCAACTTTCTGAAGCCGGGCCGAAACATAGCTGGCCTTTACAAAAAGGTTTTGAACGTTTCTACGGGATTCTGGGAGGTTTCACTAACTTCCATCACCCTCATCGACTGTACGAAGATAATCACGCATTGGATATTGATACGTACCCTGAGGATTATTACTTCACCGATGACCTGACAAACCAAGCATTAAAAATGGTAAGGGAACTTAGAAGTTCTAATCCTGTGAAACCGTGGTTTATGTATTTTGCTCATGGGGCGGTGCACGCCCCGCTTCAGGCAAAAGAAAAAGATATGGAGAAGTATCGTGGGAAATACGAAGCTGGGTGGGATCAAATTAGAGAGCAACGATTTGAAAAGCAAAAGGAAATCGGAGTGATCCCACAGCATGCAGAACTTCCTGAACGCAATCACGAAGAGGGACATGCAGTAAAGGCCTGGGATGAATTAACGCCTAAAGAAAAGGAATTGTTTGCTAGGTATCAAGAAATTTTTGCTGGCATGGTTGATAATGTTGATCAAAATTTTAAAAGATTGCGTGATGGTCTAGAAGAAATGGGGGAGTGGGAAAACACAATTGTTATTTTCACCTCCGATAATGGTGGGTCGCGAGAGGGTCAAGAATTAGGCACATCAGCCTACTTCCGAACTCTGTTGGCTTTCACTGGGCATACTGATTTAGAAAGTACCGATATTGATCATGATCGCCTAGACCTCTTAGGGGGTCCAAGAGCTTTAGCCCATTACCCAATGGGGTGGGCAATGGTATCCAACACACCATTCAGACTGTATAAGACCAATACGCATCAAGGTGGGCAACAAGTTCCATTCATAATTTCTTGGCAGAAAAAATTAAAGGCGCATAACCCTTTTAGATCTCAATATCAGCACGTGACTGACCTTCTGCCAACAATTTGCGATTTAGTTGGCATCAAAGTTCCCAAGGAAAAAGAAGGGGAGGAACTTCCAAAATATGCAGGTAGTAGCTTCAGTGAATCTCTCAATAAACCCGAAGCAGGTTCAACTCACGCGGAACAGTATTACGAAATGATTGGGCACCGTGGTTTTTACCGTGAAGGATGGTCTGCATCAACAATTCGAAAAATCGAAACCCCCTTTTCCGAAGAAAAATGGGAACTTCATCACCTAGAGAATGATCCGACAGAAATTAATGATGTATCGGGGGAGTTCCCAGAAAAAGTTAAGGAACTTGAAGAAAGGTGGGAACAAGCTGCTTGGGACAACCAAGTCTTTCCATTAGATGAAGGAAACAATGTCAAAAATATTTTGCGCCCCCCTTGGGAACAAGACTTGGTTCAGGAAATGGTTCTTTACCCTGGGACCCCAACAGTTGAACGTTGGAAGTCGCAACAACTTATTAGTTTCAGGAACTGGGAAGTTGAAGCATCATTTGTCTTTGAGGAAGGGGATAAAGGAACGCTTTTCGCTCATGGGGATCAAGGTGGCGGGTACTCTATGGCAATAGAGAATGGGGAACTCCTCTTTACACATAACGGCTATGGAGAAACAATTGAGAGCACATGTGGGCAGCTGCCTGAAGGGAAATGCTCGGTAATTTTGAAGGTCACCCCACCAGATTTTTTGCACTGGAATGCTGAAATTTTCCTCAATGGTGATTTAGTGGCTGAAAAAGAAAATTTACTAGCATTACTCGCTATGTCTCCTTTCCAAGGAATAGATATTGGACTGGATAGAAAGTCACCAGTTAACTGGAGATTTTTTGAAAGTTATGGGACTTTCACATTCACAGGAACAATAGAAAAAGTATGTTATCGACCTAGGGAGTTAACTGAGTTTGCTGGGTCAAAGTGGATTGAAGTTCTTCGCGCTGCAGGAACCAAATATGAGTAAGGAAAGCCCACTAACCTAAACGCAGTGTTTCAAGAGGTTCCAAACGGGCAGCTTTCCATGCCGGATATAGGCCAGCAATTACTGAAACAATTAAAGCCATTCCTCCAGCTACTAAAAATAGTGGAACGTTTAATGTTGCGATCCAACCTAGAACCGAAGAGACGAGATAAATGACTCCTATACCAGTGAGAACCCCGACCATCCCTCCAAGAACACCTACAAATAATGCTTCTAAAACAAATTGCATGGCAATGGTCATTTTCGTGTGCCCAAGAGCTCTACGGATCCCTATCTCGCCAGAGCGTTGTATCACAGAAATAGACATAACATTTGCTATCCCAACACCCCCTACAAGAAGCGCTAAACCACCCATTAGGAAAAGAATGTTTCTAAGAGTGGTATCAACTGCACCTTGAGCTTCAAGTAGATCAGATGGGACAGCAACAGTCACTCCCTCGTTCCCGCCTAAATTAATCGCTACTGGCAAAGCATCGGCTGTGGAGTCTACGCGACCTTCGATAGCTCGCACATAGAGGGTGGTGGGTTTTTGCTCAATATCAAAGTCTTCCTCTGCGGATGACTTTGGGATTATCACAGCGGTATCTAATTTCGGTACAAGATCAACATTCTCAAGAACCCCAACGACGCCATAGGTTTCCCCATTGACGTCAATTGTTCTGACCTCTCCCGGGAGGTACTGATAGTCATTTGCCAAGTCCTGACCTATGACCGCACTCCGAAAATAGTTGTTTTCATCAGCACCGTTGATGAATCGACCATGGAGCATACGTGCATCTAAAACCTCTAAAAGATTTTGGTCGCTCGTCAATACAGGAACAGGGATTGTGCGGAAAAAATCACGACCTCCTTCAGATGGCACGACAGTGAGACTTCCTATTTCAGTTATGCCTGCGACGCGATCAACAGTGGAAACATTTAGAGCTCGCTCTACCGCATCTTCAGGGAGGGTGGGGGCTTCACCACCTGAGAAGGTTCCATCTGCTGAAGCAACAATAAGGTTTGTGCCTAGCTTTTCTAATGTTTGACGCACATCACCTTTAGCGGATTCATTCAATCCAACGGCCGCGACAATTCCTGCTGCTCCCAGAACAGGGCCGAGCATTATCAGTAATGTCCGAATTTTTCTCGCAGTTAAACCGCTAATAGCGACGCTGAGTATTTCGCGGAACCAATTCATAATTACTCTAATTTGCTACCGCTGCCGGATTCCCAAAATTGATCCTTCAATGCGTCGGTTCGTTCGCTGCGGAGATCATCGGCAATAATTTTCCCATCTCTCATTGACACAACCCGATCCATTGTTTCGGCGATCTCTAAATCATGTGTTACAAGAACAATTGCACGGTTTTCACTTTGAAGGTTTCTGAAGATATCTAG
>JAYYZG010000022.1:0-14658 GCA_036687775.1 Actinomycetota bacterium | reverse complement strand
ATCTCTTTATGCCCCCACCGACAGATTTACGCACACTTGACCACATGCCATCTGCGCCAATTACATACCGTCCATGAAGGGTTCTCCCATCTGTCGTCGCAACCGAAACATAGTCTTCCCTTTGGGTGATGTCAGAGAAACTAAGTGGAGTTTCGACCTGAACCCCAGAAGATGCAGCTAATTCTAAAAGTTCTGCATCTAGTTCCAGACGGGGTACTACAGCTGCGAATTGACCTTGTCTACTGGGAAGGGGAAGTTGCGACCGTCTTCCTTTCGGAGAGTATAAAACTGCATCGGTGATAGTGTTCCAATTTGTAATTGCATTTGTTTGTAGCCCAATTTCTTCCAAGATTCTTAACGCATCTGTGGTCAACCCATCTCCACAACATTTATCTCTTGGGAATTCCGCTTTATCAAGTAACGTTACCCTCAATCCGTTTCGGGAAAGTTCTATGGCGCTCGCACAGCCAGCTGGTCCTGCACCAATAACAATTACATCTGATATTAATCTATTAAGGACCACGGAGTTATCGTACCGGTTGTGTCCAAGTAGCGCTCACTGGTATCTCATTCTGACGGTGTTGGCTCCGGTGTTGGCTCCGGTGTTGGCTCCGGTGTTGGTATTGGAGCCGCTTCAGGAGTCACGGGTTCTGAAGGCTCGGATTCTTCACTGTCTCCCTCAGAGTTGACAGCGATTACGATAAAGATATAGCTCTCATCGTTTGATAATCCTTCTACGGTGCAAGTTAGTTCGGGTGGAATGACTGAACAGGTCTCACCTCCAGGTTCTGCAGTTACGAAATACTCTTCAATCGGGAAATATTCCGTAATATCGAAATCACCTTCAGGTTCAGGGATGCCCCATGACACAATTGCTTGCTGATCACCTGCGATAGCAACCACATCAACAGGTGGGTCCGGTGGTCTCGGATATGACGGCTCTCCGTCACAATCAATGCCATTTTCAGGTTGATATCGTGCTGTAAACTTGTCAAATTCTTCCGAAGAATCTGGGTAAGCCCGAACGCGAGTTGTTTCAATGACTTCACATTCCTTTAACATCGTGAATGTTTGGCTGTCCACATTAACTTCCGCGTAGCTAGTTGAGTAAAGGCTCACAGTTACAGAAGTATGAGTCCAAGTGGGCCAAATGAGAATCGGGTAAGGGGAAATATTTCTAACACGAACATCTGGACTTGGCCATGAAATAGTTGATTCTATACCTTTCCGTCCAGCAAAATCTGTGTATCGAGAAAACCAAATTGTATGTGGGAAATAAGCATCTATTTCTAAGCCCCCATAAAAGGATGCTTGAAAAAATGTAGTAGCGAATTGTGAGATCCCTCCGCCAACATCTTCGGTTAACTCACCATTAACAATAACTCCTGCTTCAACAAAGCCTTTCGCCTCTGTTCTTTCACCCACAGTATTGTTAAGCGAAAGAGATTCACCAGGTTTAATTACTTTGCCTTGCATAAGCTCGGCAAAGCGTTGGATATTTGCCACTCGGCTGGCACAGCAAGGGTGATGCGTTGTTGCTTGAGAGATTAGTTCTGTTACGCCATAAGCGGCTAAGAGTTCGTCAGTCCCATCAGAAAAGTCTATTAAATCTAGGGTTATCTGACTTTGGTTATTCTCAATTGCTTGAATCATTAAACGGGGAGAGTCACTTGAACAACATGCCTTTGCGGTCAGATTCATTATCTTCAACTCCCCATCTTCAACTCGTAGCTGAGGATCTTCATCACTATCGGCGACTACTCCGCCTAATTCTCGCGCTATAGCTTCCAAAATTAAAGACTCATTAAATGAGTAGGTAGGGTTGCCATCGATCAAGCGAAAGGACATCCAACTCCTTAAATCCATTGGCGAAAAAATGTGGGTTCTGCCGCCAACAGTTACTTCCAAACCAGATGAAGTCAAGCCATTCATTGTTTCAGCAAAACGCTGTGCTTGGAGATCAGACATTAAAGGCGGGATTTCAATTGCTTGAGCATTTACTTCAATCGGGTTTCTCCCAGATCGTGCAGCTGCCAAAACATCGGATTGGATTGTTTCTAGGTCAAATGCTTCCGCAGGGATTCCAGAGATCAAAACAACCTCGCCATCAGATACTGTCCATTTAGGCTCAATTGGTTCTGGCTGTTGGTCGATCACAAGACCTTTAAACTCTTCTGACATTCCCGTGCGTAGATAGACAACCACCTTTGACTGTCTAGAGGAGAACAAACTCTTTGCCCATCTAAAAGGTTCCGTGACGAAGCTTCCGTTCCCAACATTAAGAACTTCTTCAGCTGTGGCTAAGGCATCTAATTCGATCCCAACAACACCCGCACGAGTTTCTATTTCCCCATCCATGGTGCGGATCAAAACAGGTGTTGAGGCGTAATTAGAAGAAATAGCATTCAGAACGATAGCCAAGTCAGTAGGGGAGAGACCCCCAACACCTATTCCCGAAACAGTAACGTTTCTTGCTACTTTCCCATCATGTCTTGCATCATCTATAGCCCAGGCGGCGACTCCTAGGGAAATAATTGCAATCAAAAATCCAATACATGCGCTAACTAAGGGTCTAGAAGCAAATGAGGGGAGGTACGATTTAAGCCCTGATTTAGCTCTCTTTGGCCTGTTTCTTTGTAATGGTTTCGGGGAATTCACGATTCTCGTAGAGTACAGGACGCTTGTGACTCGGTGGGGTCACGAGAGACATCCTTTGCATTTAAAGTTCAGAAAAGTCGAAGAATGGCGGATTCCATCCCTCTAAGTTCATCATAATCAACTTCGATAGTTGAGATCTCCCGATCATTTGCAAGTACTTTTGCTTGAGGGGTTATTTGTTGCGCTGCAAAGATTCCCCGCACAGGTCGGAGTTTAGGGTCACGATTTAAGAAATCCAGATATCGAGTTAATTGCTCAACCCCATCTATCCCGCCTCGCCGTTTAATTTCCACAGCAACGGCCTGACCCTCTTTGTCGCGGCAAAGTAAGTCGACCGGTCCTATTTCTGTAAAGTATTCTCTTCGAGTTAACGTGAGACCATCTTCGAGGCTTTGAGGGTTTTCAGCGAGAAGTTCTTGCAAATGTGACTCAACACCGTCTTTGTGCAAACCCGGATCTTCTCCAAGTTCGTACGAAACATCTGAGATGATTTTCTCTATCTGAATCTTAAGTTTCTCACCTTTAGGATTAGTGACAATCCATTCGCTTTCATCTTCTACCACACGATTTGGGGCGTTCATCCACATTAGAGGCTTATACGCACCTCCGTCTGCGTGGATAGCGATGCACCCATCAGCTTTGCTCATAATCAGTCTTTTGGCTGAAGGGAGATAGGCGTTTAGTCTCCCTTCGTAACTGACTGAACACTGAACTACTATAAGACGCATCCTCGGACCTTAGCTGAAAACCTAGTTTAGAATAGTCAGCGTTGCTTCAGCCAACTCTTTTCTGCAAATAAGCAGGTCAGGGAGGTATGTGTCGCGTTGATTGTATTTAAGTGGCGACCCATCTAATCGAGATGCGTGTAGGCCGCTAGCAACAGCTACTGCAACAGGAGCGCAACTATCCCACTCATATTGTCCACCTGTATGAGCATAAATTTCGGCATCGCCGCGAACAACCGCCATTGCTTTGGCTCCGGCAGAACCCATATAGATCAAGTCTCCAGACAATTCTTTGGCAAGCAATTCAGCAGCTGGACCTGGGCGAGTTCTACTACAAACAATACGAACATCGGTGATTGAGCCGTTGAGAGTAGTTTTTGTATCACTACAGAAAGTCGTATTAAGACTGGGTATGGCCACTGCCCCAACAGTAGGTTTCTGACTCTCTACTAAAGCCACGTGAACCGCCCAGTCATTTCTGTCATTTTCCGAGAACTCTCGAGTCCCATCAAGTGGATCAATGATCCATACCCGTTCTGCCTCAAGTCTTTCTAGGTCATCCATCTGCTCTTCCGAAAGAATTGCATCATTTGGAAAAGCATCGCTGAGGAAAGCACATAGCAACTTATGGGAGCGGTCATCCCCAATTTCACCGATACGTTTTGGTGGAAGACCCGCCTCGGCAGCTTCCTGTCGTAAGGTGACTAAAAGCTTACCGGCTAGCGTCGCAGCACTCTTAGCAAGAGCGTGGTCAGAAGCTATAGCCATTATCTTCTTTTCCAGCAGACATGTGTCAAGACTACCAATTAACAAGGCACTCTTTGCTCGGAAGTTCTTCTTTCCTCCACCGTTGGTATTCTGGAATGAATGAATTATGAGATAACGCATCTTGACGTTTTGGAATCAGAGGCCATATATGTAATGAGGGAAGTGGTAGCTGAATTTGAACGCCCAGTTTTGCTATGTTCTGGCGGGAAAGATTCATTGGTTTTACTACATATTGCAAAAAAAGCATTTTCGCCATGCAAGTTACCTTTCCCTATTATGCATATTGACACCGGACTTAATTTCCCCGAAGTCATAGATTCTAGGAACCAGCTAGAAAAAATTTTCGATTGCCGACTTCTCGTCGCAAGTGTTCAAGAATCGATTGATAAAGGCAGGGTTAAAGAAGAGGACGGGCCCACTCCATCAAGAAACAAGCTACAAATCGTGACACTGCTTGATGCCATTAAAGAGAACCGTTTTGATGCTGTCTTCGGCGGTGCTAGACGCGATGAAGAAAAGTCGCGAGCGAAAGAACGCTTTTTCTCATTTCGTGACGAATTTGGTCAATGGAACCCTAAAGCTCAAAGACCGGAATTGTGGAGCCTCTACAACGGAAGGCACCGACAAGGAGAACACTTCAGGATTTTCCCAATTTCAAATTGGACTGAACTTGACGTTTGGCGTTACGTAGGAAAAGAGAACATTACGCTTCCTTCTATCTACTATGCGCACGAAAGAAAAGTATTTGAACGCGATGGGATGCTTTTGGCCGCTGAACATGTCCAATCAAGTCCAGAAGAAGAAATATTTTCAGCGATGGTACGTTACCGGACGTTAGGTGACGCAAACATCACGGGAGCGGTTTTAAGTGCCGCTACGAACATAGGGGAAATCATCAATGAAATTGTAAGTACGAGATTGACAGAACGTGGCGCCACGCGAGCAGATGACCGAGTTTCTGATGCAGCGATGGAGGATAGAAAAGTTGAAGGATACTTCTAATGGAACTCCTCCGATTCGCCACAGCCGGATCAGTTGACGATGGAAAATCAACGCTAATAGGAAGACTTCTTTTTGATTCTAAATCCGTATTTGAAGATCAGATCGAAGCTGTAGAAAAAACCTCAGAACAAATGGGCGCAGATTACACGAACTTAGCTCTCCTTACTGATGGATTGAGAGCTGAGCGAGAACAGGGAATTACTATTGATGTCGCATACCGGTATTTTGCAACCCCGAAAAGAAAATTCATAGTAGCTGACACTCCCGGCCACACCCAGTACACAAGAAATATGGTCACAGGCGCTTCAACAGCGGACTTAGCTTTAATCCTTGTTGATGTCCGAAAAGGAATCACTGAACAAACCAAAAGACATGCTTTCATCTCTACCTTGCTAGGGATTCCTCATCTGGTTCTCTGTATAAACAAAATGGATTTGGTCGGGTATGAGAAAGAAGCATTTGACAGGATCCGATCGGATTTTGCAGATTTTGCAGCAAAACTCCAAATTCATGATTTAGCAATCATTCCTATTTCCGCACTACATGGGGATAACGTCGTCAATCGATCTCTCAATATGAATTGGTATGGAGGTGCATCTTTGCTTCACCATCTAGAAGAAGTTCATATCGGGTCAGATAGGAATTTGATTGACCCAAGGTTCCCAATTCAATATATATTGCGACCCCAAAGGGATGATTATCACGATTACAGAGGGTATGCAGGAACTGTTGCGAGCGGAAGTTTCAGGGTCGGAGATGAAGTCCTTATTCTCCCATCGGGATTTTCATCAACAATCATTGAGATAAATGGTCCTCAAGGTTCTTTACAGGAGGCATACCCTCCGCTATCAGTTGCAATGCGTTTCTCAGAAGAATACGACGTATCAAGAGGTGACATGATTTGCCGCTCAGGGAATCAACCAAAAGTTGCTCAGGGGATAGATGCCATGATTTGCTGGTTCACGCCAGACTCATTCTTAGAATCGAAAAGGAAACTATTATTAAAACATTCCACAAATCCCACGCGGTGTTTAGTCGACGACCTCGTTTATCGTCTGGATATAAATACGCTTCATCGGGAAGAATCAGTTGAACGATTAACGATGAACGAAATAGGTCGGGTGAAGTTACGAACGATGAAACCCCTTATGTTCGACGCGTACAAAGACAATAGATCAACAGGGGCGTTTATTCTTATAGACGAAGATACAAACGATACTGTTGGGGCTGGAATGATTTTAGGTCCAACGGATTAATACAATGTCAGAACAATCGCCACAGCAAAACAAGCAAAATATTACTTGGCAAACTTCGGGTATTTCACGGCGAGAGCGTTGGGAACTCCTTGGTCTATCAGGAATGACTATTTGGTTGACGGGCCTATCAGGTTCGGGAAAATCAACTATTGCCTTCGCACTTGAGAATACCTTAATTTCTCAAAGTAGGGCAGTGGCTGTTCTAGATGGTGACAATCTCCGATATGGGATAAACGAAGATTTAGGTTTTTCAGCGAGTGACCGAACAGAAAACAACCGAAGAACAGCCGAAATATCTTTACTTATGGCAAATGCTGGGTTGATCGTGGTGGTCCCCAAGATTAGCCCTTTCCGAATGGGCAGAGAATACGCCCGAAACATTCATGCCGAAGCCGAGATCCCTTTCTATGAGGTTTTTATTGATACGCCAATAGAGGTTTGTGAATCTCGAGACCCTAAAGGACTTTACAAGCAAGCTCGAAAAGGACTTATTAAGGGGTTTACTGGGATAGACGACCCATATGAGGCCCCTGAAAATCCCGACCTCGTTATCAGAACAGAGCGAGGCCAGCTCTCAAATCATGTGAAGGAACTAATGAAACTGATTGAAGGCTCTAGCTTCTAGTTATCTTTTTTCTTCCGAAGTTTCTTTGAATACTCGTCAAGTTTTTTTCGTTGATTATCGCTTAAACTGGTCATCCCAGACTCAGCTACTTGGTCAAGGATTGAGTCAATTTCTTGTTCAGCATTTTCATCACGTATTTCAGCGACAGATCTAAGATGTTTTCTTTTCTGTGTCTTTCTTGATGCACGTCTAGACCGTTGAGGCGAAGTGCCAGTGATCACGGCAGGCAATCTTACTTTCGGAATCCAATGCAAGTCATTGGCATACCCGAAAGACCGAAATCCGATCAGTGCAGTAGCTGCGATACAGAGGAGCATAATGGCTTGAGCACCTGACCTATTAGAAATTGCGCTCAGCATGTCCAACCCGAAAATAACACTCACAATTCCCCAAGCAGGAACTCCTGGCCAGAACCTAGCAGTCGGATATTGGGCAGCAAATGCAATCAGGATACCTAATTCAACTTCTCTCATTGATCCCAAATAGAAACCTGTTGAATTACCTAGGCTATAAAGGAAGAGACCAACTCCTGGCAGGACAGTGAGGGCGAGAAGAAAGAACATGAAAGGCCGGCGGCCCATAAGATTTTCTAACTGGTTGCCAAGAATGTAGAGAATAAAAAACAGAAAAATTGTCCATATGTCTGGCCGATTTACTAATGGCCAAGTAACTAATCGCCAAATCTCCCCATCTTGGACCTTGTCAGGATTCAAGAAAATTTGATTACTAAATTCATGTTTCCTTCCTTCAAAAGCCCAAACCAGCATAGAAAGAATACCCAAGGAAATAAGAGCAACAGTTGTAGTGACTTCAATCCGCCCCACACGAAACCAAGGTTCATTTCCTCGCGCCCAAGAACTTGAGTAAGAATAACGACCTGACATGTTCTTTAAACTACCTCGTCAAACCTTGAAACTGGCAATCCACGCTAACGTTTAGCGTGAGCACGCTCAATAGCGCGTGCCTGCGCAGTTTCGGTGAAATCATCACCCAACGGGTCTAAGGAGATTTCCCCAAGAGATCGGTGCTCTAGAGACCAGGTGAGAAGCTCATCTGCAAGAATTGGATTTTTCGGCAGAAGAGGGCCATGTAAATATGTTCCTATTACTCGTTGCTGCACTGCACCTTCATCACCGCTTGTACCGTTATTTCCGAACCCCTTTATGACAGTTCCTAGCGGACGGGCATCAGGACCGAGATAAGTACGACCAATGTGATTCTCATACCCAACTATCGAAAAACTAGCATCTCCGATGTTGGCATCTAGAACTACGTTGCCAATCAGCCTTTCTTCCCCGGCTACTGTTTCCAGATCAAGAATACCCACACCTGGGAGAGTGGTCCCGTAAGAATCAGTATATTCATGACCTGCCAATTGGATTCCTCCACACACCCATAGAAAGGCAACGCCATCATCAGCAGCAGAGCGAATCCCTGCAGCTTTTTTCGCAAGATCCGACGCAATAATATTTTGATCTCTATCTTGACCTCCACCTAAATAACATAAATCAAAGTCTCCAGGCAAGAATTCCTCTCCTATCCCTATTCGGGTAACGACTGCCGAGTGGCCTCGCCATTCAAGCCGTTTGATAAGGACGGAGATATTCCCTCTATCTCCATAAATATTCATGTTCTCTGGGTATAAATGGCAGATTCTGACAGTGGTCATAATCCCTCTTTCCAGAAATCATGTGTTAAACCTCGGTTCACCAATTCAGCTCGAAGGTCTAACATCGCTGTATAAGAGGGAAGAACAAAAATAGTTTCATTAGATGGCGTTTCAGTCATCAGGCAATCAATCAGGTGGCCTATTTCGTCATTCACAGTTATTCTCTCCGGGCAATAACCCCCGTACATAAATCGCAGAGCTAAGTCATATGCTCTTTCACCACCTACATGAATGGATTCAATTTTGTGAAAAATCTTTTCGTAATCAACATCCCAAATCCAACTCACATCTCTTCCATCAGCTATCCGATCATTAAGCAATACTGCCAGGTGCAATCGATCGGGGTGAAGGAGCAAAGTATCAAGATTAGAATTAGCCCCTGCCGGATTTTTAGCAAGAAGCAGAGTTAGTTTTTTGTCCGCTAACTGGATACTTTCCGTTCTCCCAAAAGCAGCATTTACAGATGCTATAGCGGTCCGTGCGATAGCAGCTTCAATGTCTAATTGTTTCGCTGCAGTGAATGCTGCCAAAGTGTTATACACGTTATGCAAACCGGGAAGTTTCGCTTCAATCGCTTCTTCTCCAGTCCTTGACAAGATCTTGAATTTGATGCTTTTAACTCCTTGTAATTCAATTCCGGTTGCTTCAAAATCAAGATCTGGTCGAGAAAGTCCACATTGTGTGCAACTCCAATCACCCATGTGGCTTATCGTGATTTGTGAATATTGAAGCTGGTTGTTGCACCTTGGGCATTGCGAAGAATCAGCTGCGTGGGGGATTGACTCAAGGGCATAACTTGTTTCTCCTAAACCAAAAAAAATTGAGTTTGGATGATCTAATGATGCAAATACAAGAGAAGGGTCATCAGCGTTGACTAATAATTTGGTGGACGCTGGAAGCCCATCAATCATAGACTTCCAATTTTCTCTGATTTTCTCTAACTCCCCATACCTATCTAGTTGATCTCTGAACAAATTCATCAGAACAACAGTATTAGCGTTTATTTCAGCAACGATTTCTGGGAGTACACCTTCGTCAACTTCAAAAACACCTAATTTATGGCTAGAAGATCTTCTAAGTAGCGTGGTCGCTATACCACTCTTTAGATTGGCTCCAGCTGCATTTGAGATACTAGGTATATTTGCTTCATCAGTGATTTTGCTGAGTATTCGGGTCGTTGTGGTTTTCCCATTTGTAGCCGAAATCACTATCCGTCCATCTGAAAGCCCATTCGCCATTCTTGAAATTGCTTTTGGGTCAAGCTTCAACAATGCAAGCCCCGGAGCAGACGTTCCGCCTCCTTGCCTAAGAACAGGGGAAAGAAAAGCGATAGCTTTCGCTATGAACCGAGCAAAATGACGCATAGAGCGATATTACCTTCCTTAAGTGTTCGAATTGAGGTCACTCGACTGTTAGTCGGAATTAGTTTGGTCGCAACTTGAGTTCTTGTCAGAGCCATCAACGCAAATAATGCTTTATTATCTTGCGAGTGGCTTATACTTTATCCTCGTTGGCTGACTGGATCCCCCAACCTCTTTTCGGAGGAAGGACTCATATTCGCTGAAATTTCCTTCAAACCACCGGACTTGCGAATCTCCTTCGAAGGCAAGTACATGTGTAGCTACTCGGTCAAGGAACCAGCGGTCGTGGCTAATTATGACAGCGCACCCAGCGAAATCTTCGAGGCCACCCTCCAAAGCTCTAAGAGTATCAACATCTAAATCATTCGTTGGTTCATCAAGTAAGAGAACATTCGCTCCACTTTTCAAAACTTTTGCTAGATGGACACGGTTTCTTTCCCCACCTGAAAGGTCCCCAACGAGTTTCTGCTGATCAGAACCTCGGAAATTAAATGATGCCGTGTATGCCCTGCCATGAACTTCCCTGCCCCCGATTACGAGATTGTCTGAGCCACCAGTAATTTCTTCATACACTGTTCTAGACGGATCAAGCGTTTCTCTAGATTGGTCAACGTAGCCTAAATCAACCGATGGTCCAATAGCGATTTCTCCTCCATCAGGCTCTTCATCCCGTGTCAAGAGACGAAACAGAGTTGTTTTCCCTGCTCCGTTTGCACCCACAATGCCGACAATGCCAGCTTTAGGTAACGAAAAAGAAAGATCCTCAATCAGTAATCTGTCACCAAATCCTTTTGAAAGCCCATTCACTTCGATAACAAGATCACCTAGTCTTTGGTCAACAGGGATATTGATTTGTAGTTCTTTATCGTTACGGTCTTCCGATTTCGAATCTGCCAACAAACGATCGTATGCCGCCAATCTAGCTTTACCTTTAGCTTGTCGGGCCTTCGGAGCCATCCGAACCCACTCAAGTTCTCTCGTCAGAGTTCTTTGCCTCGCTTGATCTCGCCCCTTCTCATCTGACAAGCGTTTTTCTTTTTGCTCAAGCCAGCTTGAATAATTCCCTTGGTAAGGAATCCCTTTTCCACGATCAAGTTCCAAAATCCATTCAGCTACGTTGTCAAGGAAGTATCTATCATGGGTAATAGCGACAACAGTTCCCGTGTAATCACTCAGAAATCTTTCTAACCAAGCTACTGATTCTGCATCCAAATGATTTGTAGGTTCATCTAGAAGTAAAAGATCTGGCTTTGAAAGCAGCAATTTGCAGAGCGCCACACGCCTGGTTTCACCACCGGAAAGATTTGAAATATCTGCATCACCAGGCGGAAGGCGGAGAGCATCCATTGCGATATCAACCATTCTTTGGAGATCCCACGCTCCTGCAGTCTCAATCTTTCCTTCAAGATCGGCTTGCTCCGCTCCTAATTTGTCAAAATCAGCTTCTGGATCAGACCAAGCTGCTAAAACCTCGTCATATTCAACGAGCAAAGCAGCGACCTCACCAACACCATCCATAACATTCCCATGCACAGTTTTGGATGCATCAAGAACTGGTTCCTGAGGGAGATACCCCACAGTAAAAGGTGGCGTTAGTCTTGCTTCGCCCGAATAACCATCATCCAAGCCAGCCATTATCTTTAGCAATGAAGATTTCCCAGCACCGTTCATTCCAAGTACACCAATTTTTGCTCCAGGGAAAAAAGAAAGACTTATATCTTTTAAGACTTCACGGTCAGGTGGGTAGAAGCGTGAACATTTATGCATAGTAAAAATGTATTCAGCAGCCATTACCTGAGACTATCCTCCTCAGAAACAATTTCAGGGAAATCAAAAGATATGTCGTAACAGTAATCGGGCTCTATGATCGGAGAATGTTCAGAGCAGTCTTATTTGATTTCGGCGGGGTAATAACAACAAGTCCATTTGATGCATTTACCGCTTATGAAAAGGAAATATCTTTACCAGATGGAATCATCCGAAAAATTAATAGCACAAACCCGGATTCAAACGCCTGGGCCAAATTTGAAAGAAATGATGTACAAAGAGAAGAGTTCAAAAAACTATTTGAACAAGAAGCAGCGGCACTTGGCTACAGAATTGATGCCAACCGCGTACTGGAATGCCTTCAAACTACGATCCGGCCACGAATGGTTCAGCTTGTTAAAGAACTCAGTAGCGAATACGTAACGGCTATTCTCACAAATAATTTACAAGAAAATTCTGATGGCCATGACCAACGGGAAACACAACCAATTGCGCATGTATCCAGCGTCGCAGATTATGTCAGTAGCATCATTGAATCTTCTAAACTCGGAGTTAGGAAACCAGAACCTCTGTTCTACGAGATCGCCTGCAAAACATTGCAAGTAGAGCCAAAGGAATGCGTTTTTCTTGATGACTTAGGCATAAACCTGAAGCCTGCAAAGGAAATGGGAATGACAACGATTAAAGTCATCAATGAACAACAGGCGCTGGACGAGCTTAGAGACGTCCTGAGCAGAAGATAGATGAGGTAAGGATAATAAATGCGGATCGTGACATGGAATGTTAATTCGTTGAAGGCACGTATGCCCCGAGTGGTTGAATGGCTTGAAATAATGAACCCTGATGTCCTCTGCATGCAAGAGACCAAACTCGCAGATGATGCATTCCCAACAGAATCTTTTGAGAAGATGGGATATGAAAGCATCCATCATGGAGAGGGAAGATGGAATGGAGTAGCGATTCTTAGTCGAGTCGGTCTGGAAGATAGCTCAGCGGGCTTTGACGATGGAGCTGGTCCAGATCAAGATGCGAGAATTGTTTGGGCTACTTGTGGAGGCGTTCGTGTCGCTAGCGCATATATCCCCAACGGGCGAGAAGTCGGCCATGAACATTACCATTACAAACTTGCTTGGTTAAATCGTTTGCGCGCACACCTTGACCAGAACCACACCCCTGAGGAGAAAATAGCATTGGTTGGCGACTTCAATGTAGCGCCAGAAGATCGGGATGTTTGGGACATCAAGGTATTTGAAGGGGCAACCCATGTCAGCGCACCAGAACGAGAGGCATTCAGGGAAATACTTGACTGGGGGCTCGTTGATACATTGAGAAACAGTTACCCCGAGTCAGATGGGCTTTATACCTTTTGGGACTACCGGCAAGGGAGTTTCTACAAACGACATGGGATGCGAATAGATTTCATCCTTTCATCTGAGCCGCTCCTTGAAGAACTAGAAGCTGTGATGGTGGACAGGAATGCCCGCAAAGGAGAGAAGCCTTCAGACCATGCTCCATTGCTTGCAGACTTTAGCTTGTGATGGCAAATACAATAATTAAATCTTGGTGGCGAGCTCTTCGCTTCCTGGGAGTTCACCAATTGGACCGATAATCGTAAGTTGATCATCCGCCATGAGTATTGTGTCTGGGTCAGCACGAAGGAATTTACCACCCCTGCTTATAGCTTCGACGTGAAGGTCAGAATCTAAATTGATTTCGCCTAATGATCTTCCAATAAGAATACCAATAGCTGTTTCAGGGAGTAACGGGTATTGTCCTATTTCTAAACCAGGCAGAAGAGCCTGCTTTACTTCTGCTTCGTGCGCGGCATCAGAAAAAATAGCAGATTCGCCATCATGAAGGTAAGCAGCTAATTCTCCAGCAAGTCTAAGAGCCCGTCCGGGTTTATCTGAAGTACCCGTCAGGAAGAAAAGAGCATTGACGCGTTCATTCCTACCTCCCCACTCTGACGGGATAACAATTCCATTATCGCATCTAACTATGACCAGATGGTCATCTTCAGCGTTCTCAAAGAATGCAACGGGAGTAGCAGTGGGGTGTGTATCCGAAGGTTGAATCCAAAGAGACCCTGTTTCGAGGAAACAATCATTGACCTCCTCAGCATCAATACCTATTCTTTTCCCAAGAACTTGGGATGCGCGCGTTGCAGCTACCTCAATGTCACCGTCAGACCCAACAGAAATGACAGATGCCCGAGCTATAAGTCCTGCATAGTCATCCTCTGAACGCAGTCCATGACTTTGCATAGCAGCTGAGATTTCTCTGTCCACACTTGTGTCAGCCGCTTGACCCAGCCGTTCAAAAACGTGGTGGATTGCTCCAGCTGATTGTGTAACTTTCTTTTTCCCTATGAGATAATACCAAAGCAAAGTTAGTACAGTAGCTCCACAAACAAGTAGGAGTGGAAAAGCCCCTAACTTAAAAATGAGATAAATAGATATAACGATTCCAATGATTTGTGTGAACGGGTAAAGGGGGGTTCGGAACCCAGGTGCATACGAAGAGATTCTGGCAGAGCGAAGAATAATTACTGCCAGATTGACTAAGCCAAGCTTGACTAGAACGAAAGCGCTTGCAAGTTTCGCAATTGCGCCGGCACCGAAAGCAACCACAATGAAAGCCATTCCAGCGCCCGTTAGAATTATCCCCCAAAGCGGAGTCCCGAATCTTGTCATTTCCATGAATTTAGGACTCATGAGTCCGTCTCGGCTCATAGCCATCGGATAGCGGGCAGCAGCAAGGATCCCTGCGTTTGCTGCTGATGCGAATGCAGCTAGTGCAGCGGCGATCACGAAACCAGCTCCGACTG
>JAYYZG010000021.1:0-7912 GCA_036687775.1 Actinomycetota bacterium | reverse complement strand
ACGTGTTTTGGTATACAACACTGATGAATACAGCCCAGAAACCCTTCCAGATTCAGTCTTTGATCTAACGGGGCCAGAGTTTGAGGACAAGGTAGCTATCCCGGGAACTAATGGATCTTTTATTGATTGGTTTACCGTCTTCATGGATCAGTATGGGACAGATACTGCATCCCAATGGTTAAAAGACATGGTAGATAACGGAGCAAAATACTACCCCAACAATCGATCAATTGTTGAAGCAGCCGGACGCGGTGAAATTTCAATGGGATTGGTCAATCATTATTACAACTATCAAGAAGTAGCAGTAAATGGTGATAGTCATAAAGCCTTGAATTATGCCTTTAGTGATGATGACATCGGGTCGCTTCTGGTAATAACTGCTGCGACGGTTCTCGGCTCGTCAGAGAATGTTGAAGCTGCAGAAGACCTCCTCGGATATCTTTTGACTGCTTCCGTTCAACAATATTTCACTGATCGTACTTTTGAATATCCGTTAGCAGCTGGAGTTGTTCCAAATGCTGCTCTTCCTGAGTTAACAGCGTTAGAAATAGGGTCAGTTGATTTCGATAAACTTGGTGGAGGTTTCGAAGAAGCGTCGCGAATCATTGAGGCAAGTGGCATCCTTAATAGGTGACCGATATACAAATTAAACGAGGTGCTCCGGCAGGACTTAGAACAGCTGTTTTCCTGCTGGCCTTCCTCTTTAGTTTCCCAGGCATCTATCTTGTCTGGAGGAATTTCACAGAAGACTCTGACCCATTAAGTCTGATAGGGACAAAAAGGATCCTTACCCCACTCTGGCGGTCTGTGTCTTTAGCTTTCACAGTCGCCTTAGCAACTGCAATTGTGGGAACTCTCCTCGCATGGTTAACCAGTCGAACTGACTTATACGGGCGGAAAGTATGGAGGATCATTCTTCCAATTCCTTTGGTCTTTCCAACTTTCCTTGGAGCTGCAGCGTTTATTCGAACAATGAACCCAGGCGGTTTAATAAACAGGTTTTTATCTAGTCTCGGTATTGAACAAGCAATTGAAATGCGAGGGTTCTTTGGAGCATGGCTAGTACTCACATTATTTTGTTACCCATATGTTTATCTTCCGGTAGCGGCTCGATTCCGGCAATTACCTAGATCTTTAGAGGAAAGCGCACGGGTTTTAGGAAAGTCTCCCACTACAACTTTCACCCGAATCGTGCTACCCCAGGCAGGTCCTGTCATAGCAGCCGGAACTCTTATCGTCTTCTTGTATACAATTAGTGACTTCGGTGCTGTCCAATTAATGCGATATGACACGTTAACGCGAGCAATTTTTATGTCCCAACTCGCAAATCAGTCAGTGGCATTAGCTTTAAGCCTAATATTGCTCCTACTCGCAGGGGTGATCGTTCTATCTGAACGGCTCTTCTCACGTGTCACTTTCAAAATGGATGAAGCTCTAATAGGAGAACCACTTGAATACTCACTTGGAAAGTGGAGAAAGCCAGCATTTGTCTTTGCGACTTTTGTTAGTGTTCTTTCGATTGGCGCTCCCATGCTCGCGATTGGAGACTGGGCCTCAGATGGGATCTTTCGATCAACAGTCGGTGGTCGCCCTCTTACAATTGATCGAGGTCAGGTTTGGGAATCAGCTTGGAACACGCTGTCTATTAGTGTTCTTGCAGGACTTGCGGCAGTTCTTGCGGTTCTGCCGATCGCTTACATTGTTGTTCGCTATAAATCTCGGATAGGGACTTTATCTCATGCAGTGGTGATTGCGACGTTTGCCCTACCTGGACTATTGGTAGCTCTCGCTATGCGATTTTGGACACTCCGAACAGATTGGGCCTATGACCTTTTCAACAATACAAAAGCATTACTGATCTTCTCGTATGTTGTACGATTTGGATCTTTAGCAATGGGAATTGTCTTAGTTGCTGTTGCTGCAGTTCCACAACGGATGCGTGATGCTGGGAAGACACTGGGGGTACAGAAAACTTCAAGATTTATGCGAATAGACATGCCGTTGATGGCGCCAGGGATGGGAGCAGCTGCAGGGCTCGTTATCTTGTCAACAATGAAAGAGCTTCCTATTACGCTCCTCATTTCGCCACTAGGATTCTCTACGTTAGCGACACGTATTTTCAGCTCATTTGAAGACGCATTTGTTGCCGAAGCCGGAATTATGGCGCTTGTTCTAGTAGTTATTTCATTCTTGCTGACATGGTTTCTTGTTATCCGAAAGGCAGAACACCTCTGATGCGTTCATTCACGCTCAAATTGGTCCTCGTGTTTGCAACTACGTTTCTTATTGCAATGAGCGCAATTAATGCTCGGGCTACATATGGAGCGAAAATCAGTGTTGACGAACCGCAATACTTGTTAACTGCGCTTAGCATTGCTGAAGATTTTGATTTAGATATAAGTGACGAACTTGATGAACAGCGGTACCTCCCATTTCATGAGATTCGATTAAACCAACAAACCATTGACTTGAACGAAGAAGGGCAAAGAATAAGCCCTCATGATCCATTGCTCCCAACACTATTAGCTATTCCTATGGGGCTGGGAGGGTGGTTGGCTGCGAAAATCACACTCGCAGGTATTGCGGCTATAACTGCGATGGCGACGTTATGGGTAGCTGTTCGTAGGTTTAATGTTTCGGAGAATTTGGCAGCCGGTGTGGTCGGTATATTCTTCGCAGCTCCACCAATGACATCTTATGCGACACAAATCTATCCTGAGATGCCCGCAGCATTAGCTGTTGTATTAAGTATAGGTATCATCTCAGGTCCGATAACGAAGAACAAAATCATTGGTTTAGCGCTCTCGTTGACGGTCCTACCATGGCTATCCGTGAAATACGTTCCGGTAACGATTGCTTTAGCTCTATTGTTTCTACTCCGAAATTGGAAAGCAGAGAAAAGAAAAATCGCAGTATTCACAGGTGTAATGATCGTTTCAGCAGCAGCGTACCTCATTGTTCATAAGAGAATCTATGGAGGTTGGACGGTTTATGCTACTGGAGACCATTTTGTGAATGGAGAGTTTGAAGTTTTCGGGAGAAGCCCTAATATCCCGGCTCGAACACGACGTTTATCGGGCCTCTTATTTGATGAACAATTTGGGCTCATACCTTGGACTCCGGCGTTTTTCGCACTTGTTCCTTCAGTAGCTTCGCTTCTACGGAATCGAGTAAAAAACTCCTTAGATTTGGTGTGCTGTATTTGTGTTGGTTGGGGGGTTGCTACCTGGGTTGCTCTAACAATGCATGGTTGGTGGTGGCCGGGAAGACAACTCGTTGTTATTCTCCCCGCCGCTATTATTGCGATGGCGATTCTTGCTGAGAAAAGCAAAATCTGGAAGTGGTTTATCTTTATTGGTGGGTTTAGTGGCATCACAGCATGGTTATGGCTTGCGTTTGAAGCGACTACTGATCGAAGAACACTTGTTGTTGATTTCCATGAAACTAGTTACCCGATTTACAAGGCAATTTCAGCTAGATCCCCTGACTTCACAGATTTTGATCAGCGAGCGGTCATACTAAACGCTGTTTGGCTCACCGCTCTAGGGTTAGCGGTAATTCTGACTGTGTTGCGGAAACAAATTGTTCAATCAAGCAATCCGGTCCTTCCATATAGAGAAACATCAAAAATACTCATTATTGAAGGCACGAGAAAGAAACTGAGTGTTTCTAAAAAGGTTTTTCAAAAGAGTTGAAGTCCCGAGTAGATAATGGGCTACGAAATTGAAGTTAAACTTCCACTAAACGATGCATAGTGTTCCTGAAGTCCATCACGTAAAGACGTTGTTGCCTCCCAACCAAGCAATTCCTTAGCTGATTCTGTTGAAGCAATAGTAATAAGTGGGTCTCCAGCAGCAAGTGGGTGTTGATCAACTCGAATAGGCGCCCCTGTTATCTCTTCAACTATGTTCATCACTTCCGCAAGGGAAGCAGAAACTCCTCCACCGATATCGAATGCTTCCGAAGAAACATTTTGTAACGTGAACCCAGCTGCGATAGTCGCTCTAACGACATCTTTAACAAAGGTAAACTCACGTTGTTGGTTACCATTTCCCCGAAGAGGAAACCGGAAAGAACCAGGAAGAGATGCTCTGAACAAACGATTCATTGCCATATCTGGTCTTTGTCGAGGGCCGTATACGGTGAAATAGCGAAGTGGGATAAGATCTAATCCTCGTTTCCGGTAAACCTCAGCTAATTGTTCACACGCTGCTTTTGAAACACCATATGGACTTATCGGATGTATTTTTCTTTCTGATTCTGTAGCAGAAGCGCCGTAGATTGAAGAACTTGATGCAAAAACGACTCTTCTTACCCCAGTATGTAGGGCAGCTTCAAAGATGAGTTGCGTTCCATAAATATTATTCTCAACGCTATCTGCAAAACCTTTTCCCCATGAGTCTTGAACTCCTGGTCGTGCGGAAAGGTGGAAAACCGTGTCGCCTTCTTTGAGAAGAGATAGAAAATCAATAGATCTAATATCTGCGTCTATGAGGTCAAAGTTGTTATGCAATAAACAGTTGCTAATGTTTGCTTTTTTAATTTCCGGATCATACCAAGGGTCAAAATTGTCTATCCCTAAAATGGTGTAGCCTTCAGCAAGGAGTTTTTCTGAGAGGTGAGACCCTATAAATCCAGCGGCACCAGTAACAATTGCTCGTGTCATCATTTCCAAAATTCGTAACGTCTTAGTAGAACGTATAGTTTACTTTATTAATTAGGCATACTTTACATATTAGATGGAGGAGAAGCCAACTCAATGACTTCAGTAGGAGCTAAATATGACTGATATAGCAATTATTGGTGCTGGACCAGCTGGACTGATGGCGGCATGGAGAGCTGCTGAGTCGGGCCATAACGTTGATGTTTATGAAAGTGCTGATGTTGTTGGCGGAATGTCCGGAAGCTTTGAGATTAGAGGACAACGAGTGGATTTTGGTTCTCATCGACTGCACCCTTCAACTCCACCACACCTCCTTCAAAGTATTTCTGACTTGTTAGGAGACGAACTTCAAGTAAGAGAAAGAAATGGAAGGATACGTCTCTACGATCGTTGGGTTGCTTTCCCCTTACGGACAACGGACATGATAAGGCACCTTCCTTTGCGCTTCTCATTTCTTTCTGCCCTTGATATTCTGAAACGTCCATTTGTAAAGAAATCTCCACAAACTTTCGATGACGAGGTAAGTAATCGTCTAGGGAAAACAGTCGCTTCCCATTTTTATAGCCCTTATGCGGAAAAACTTTGGGGAGTTCCTGGACATGCAATAGATGGAGAACAAGCCCGTCGTAGAGTCTCAGCTAAATCACCTCTCGAGATTATTAAGAGACTCGTTAAATCATCAACTCCGGGAGGGAGAACTTTCCTCTACCCTAAGCGTGGATATGGGCAGATTGTGGAAGCACTCGCACAAGCCGTTGAAGAGGCAGGGGGCCGGATACACCTAAATTCACCGGTGAAGATGATTCAGATAAAGGAAGAATCCTACATCATTTCGGTTGATGATAATCAACACGAAGCAGAGTGTGTTTGGACAACAGTTCCTCTTACTGCATTGACAGAAATGATTGACCCGCAACCCGATGCGGAAGTTATTAATGCTGCGGCCAGTTTACGCGTTCGAGGAATGGTTCTTACCTATCTCGTCCTAGAACAAAATCAATTTACAGACTTTGATGCCCATTACCTTCCCGGTTTAGAGACAAAGATCGCTCGTCTTTCAGAACCCAAGAATTACCGAGATGGAGATGACCCAGATGGAATAACAGTGCTCTGCGCTGAAATTCCATGCTGGGTAGGGGACGCCGTGTGGAATAGTTCAGATGAGGATCTTGGCGCAATGGTTGTTTCTGATATAGATCAACTTGGTTTACCGAAAGTAAATCATGTTGATACAAAAACAAGAAGGCTGCCATCGGTTTACCCCGTTTTTGAAAAGCGAACCATGGTTGAAAGAGAATTATTGTTGGAATGGTCTAATTCACTTGGCCGACTTATTCCTTTTGGCAGACAGGGATTACTAGTCCCAGACAATCTTCACCACACCTTGGCTATGGGGTGGAATGCAGCAGCAGCACTCAATGCAGAAGGTGGGTTTGATCAAACACAGTGGGGTGAAGCCATCCGAACTTTCAAAGAGCATGTAGTCGAAGATTAAATTTCTATAAAATAGAAAGTATAATTTGCATTAAATGTTAGGTATGCTTAATATAAGGATGTGGATAGAGGAATGCATCGCTTAACAACTTCCCCAGATGGAGACCAAAGTCCACAATTTCATATAAGTAAAAGCAAAAGATCTAGAAGCTGTGCGGCTGGCTGTGCGGCCGCACAGCTTCTATCTTCTAAGGATTGATCTTATATGGAGGGTAACTTTGAAAGACTTCGGCTAGAAACAGCCTTAGCTCATCTTATCCCTGGTGCCGAAATAGCTTTTACGTGTAGGGATGGTCAAGAATATCGTGCAGGGTCCCATCCAAGTGCTGAATTCTCCTTATGCGAAATACGAAGAATTATCGCTTCAAGCTCATGTCCGAGCCGTCCAGATTTTACAGAATGGATTAAAGATTTCCAGATAAAAGGAGCCATCGAAGATTCAGGTGGTGGAATCTACCGGAGTATTGAAGATGAGAAAAAAGAGCGTTGGTTTAGTACAACGCTTCGTCCGGAAATCGTATATGAAATTTTAAATGATGCTGATATTGATGGGATCTGCGTAAACCCTGTTGATGCATTATTAACCCCTGATCCGGTTTTAGGAGTAACGACTATTCGTATATCTGTTAATGCTGAAATTTCAGAGGAAGTTCTTGATGAACTTGTTCTTGTTGGGTACAGCGCATGTCTCGTCAAGGAAATTTCTTCATCCTTAGAAAATAATTTAAGATGTGGATCTACTTCGAATCAGTTAAACAAGAAAAGTTTTTCAACTGATCTATAGATGAAAATATTAAGTTGAGCCTGAAACGTAGCCATTACGACGTGCAGACGAGGATTCTTTGGGATGCGAATGCTCCTACCCCTACTTTTTTCACTTTCACATCCACTGTTGTTGTTCCATCAGGGGAAACAGCAGTAACGGTTCCATTCTCACCTGGTATTAGATTAGATTCTTCTAAAAATTCTAAAAGCCCGGGTTGGAACTCTAATTCTTCTGGGATCCTCTCAATAATGAATTTGTTTCCAACTGTGATTTCAGCAAGTGATGAAGTCCCTTCAGGGACTTGGTATGCACTTCCAGGGATAGGGTTTCCATGTGGGCATGTAGTTGGGTCTTCCAATAGGCGCAAAAAGGCAGCTTCAACTCGTGGCGAAACCACGTGCTCCCATTTTCCTGCTTCATGGTGTGCTTCAGCCCAGCTCAATCCGAGAACATCAGTGAGGAATCGTTCTGCTAGTCGATGACGACGAACTACCTGATTAGCTAATTTTAGCCCCTCCTTTGTTAATGAGATTGAAGTCCCTTTAACTTTGACGAGTTTAGCGTCAGTCATTTTTTTGATCATTTCTGATACAGCTGGACGAGAGATTTGCAGTCGTTCAACTATTCGAGCCTGAATAACATCAACCCCATCTTCCTTCAGTTCAAATATCGTTTCACAATATTCTTCAAAAGCTGGGTGATGATCGGTGCTTTGATACGGCATACATCAACCTTACCCCATTCTGTTCTTTAGAGGAAGTGAGAATATGGAGTAGAAAAAATTTGCGAACAGTCGTATTTAGCGTAAGTTCAACGACGTGAAGGATTGTATTGGTCTCATAGTTAACCCCAGATCAGGTGGGGATGTACGAAGAGCGGTGGCGGCTGCAGGTCGTTCAACAGTTGAAGAGAAAGTCAGTATTGTCAGAAGAATAGTCCTTGGTTCTATAGCTGTCGGTGTTACAGATTTCTATGTGAATTATGAACCC
>JAYYZG010000020.1:0-12627 GCA_036687775.1 Actinomycetota bacterium | reverse complement strand
ATCACTTGATGAGATAATTGATGTATTAGATGAGCGCGGGTTCCAACTCGCACTGAGAGACTAGGAACTATCATGCCAGGAAGACCAAAGAAAGGGCGGCGCTTTGGCGGTAGTTCAGCACATCAGAAAGCAATAATGGGGAACTTAGTTGCATCTCTTATCGCCGCAGAAGCAATTGTTACGACTGAGGCAAAAGCTAAAGCTATGCGTCCTGTTGCTGAGAAGATTATTACAAAAGCAAAAAAAGGTGGACTGCACAACCATCGTCAGATTCTTGCATTTCTTCGGGATCAGGAAATCGCCGACAAATTGATGGAGGATGTCGGACCACGCTACGCTAACCGCTCAGGTGGTTACACGAGGATTCTTAAAGTTGGGCCGCGTTATGGGGATAATGCTCCAATGGCAAGAATTGAACTGGTCTGAACGCAAAGATCTAACCCTAAGAAATATTTCTAATAAAGCGGGTTCTAATGGTTTCAATACCTCCAGAAGGAATGAAACGGTATCAGGCTTTTGTGGCTTATGACGGAACTGACTTTCATGGCTTCGCTCCAAACCCTGGAGTAGAAACTATAGGTGGACGTATCCGGTCCTCCTTAGAGAAGGTGCTTGGGAATGAAACAAAGATTACGTGTGCAGGGCGTACAGATGCCGGTGTTCATGCAGAGGGGCAAGTCATTTCCTTTGACGCCGAACCGGTCAATGAAAAACAACTTGAAAAGTCGTTAAATCAACTATGCTCACCTCATATTAGTATTCACTCTTTGAAAGAAACTGATCCCAGATTCGATGCAAGATTTTCTGCAAAGAGCAGGACTTACCGGTATCGGGTTCTAAACCAAAATTATTTAGATCCTTTTTTGCAAAGATTTGTATGGCATGTTCGTGACAGATTGGACGTTTATTCAATGCAGGAGGCAACTTCTCTGTTGATAGGAGAACATGACTTTAGTTCCTTTTGTAGAAAGCGGATCGTGAAGATTAATAACTCAAAAATTGAGACTTCCTTGGTTCGAGAAATCCAATCACTTGAGATCCTTCAGAAAGAAGCAAACATTATTGAAATTTGGGTGACTGCCACATCCTTCTGTCATCAAATGGTTCGCTCAATAACAGGTACCTTAGTTGATGTCGGTTTGGGAAGAATTGGGACGAATAAAGTTGCTACAATTCTTGCTGAAAAAGATAGGAATGCAGCAGGAAGAGTTGCCCCACCACAAGGACTTACTCTTATGGAAGTAGCTTATTAACAGCATTAAAAATCCATGATCACTACGCATTTTGGTTGTTTAGGAGATTCTTTCACCGTATCGTGGATAGTTGCCTAAGCCAGATAGCATGAGCCTTAGGAATACTGAAACGAACGATATTTGTGGCTACATATACTCCGAAAAAATCAGAAATAGAGCGCTCTTGGCATGTGGTAGATGCAGAGGGGTTAATCCTAGGTCGAATGGCTACAGAAGTAGCCCAAATTTTGCGCGGAAAACATAAGCCAACATTTGCACCTCACATTGATACTGGAGACCATGTGATTGTTATTAATGCTGACAAGGTAGTTCTTACTAGCGATAAAGCCGAAAAGAAAATGGTATACCGGCATACTGGTTTCCCTGGAGGGATCAGGTCAGAATCTTATGGGACGTTACTATCTAAAAAACCAGCTGAAATAGTTCGACAGTCAATACGGGGCATGTTGCCAAAGAATCGCCTTGGCAGACAACAACTATCAAAGCTTCAAGTTTATGCTGGTTCGTCTCACCCACATGAAGCTCAAAAACCAATTCCGCTAGAGATTAAACATGCTCAAGCGAGAGAAGCTTAAGGAAGTTATGTCTAATCCTCTTATTCAAACAACCGGTCGTCGTAAGAGAGCGATTGCTCGAGTGCGAGTACGGGTTGGTACTGGAAATGTAACGGTGAATGGAAGAACTCTAGAAGATTTCTTTCCTTCTGACACCCACAGGATGATTATCACTGAACCCCTGCGAATTACTAGCACAGAATCTTCATACGATATTGATGCATCCATTGGGGGTGGTGGTTCAACTGGTCAAGCTGGGGCTCTTAGACTTGGAATCGCTCGAGCTTTGGTAGATCTTGATGGAGACCATCGGGACTCATTGAAAAAAGCCGGTTTTCTAACCAGAGATTCACGGAAGAAAGAATCAAAGAAATACGGACTTAAGAAAGCCCGAAAAGCCCCACAATTCTCAAAACGCTAACTTGTTAGATTTTCAATCTAGTATTTAGAACTGAATGTATAAGTTACGTATATTTAAACTTTCAACGATTTTCTAGTTGGGATACGAAGTCTATGGGATTGAAATTTGGAACTGATGGTGTCCGAGGGTTGGCATTAGATGAGCTGAAGCCAGATTGGGTCACGAGGTTAGGGGCCGCCACTGCGCGAATCACTGGGGTAAAAACTTTTGTTATAGGAATAGACGGTAGAGAAACAGGTCCGATATTTGCTAAAGCATTAGCAAGCGGTTTTAAAGAAGCAGGGGCTTCATACGAATACGTAGGGGTAGCACCGACCCCAGCGATCGCACATATTTCATCCATCAGTGAAGTCGGGGGGGCAGTAATTTCCGCTTCACATAACCAAGCAGAATATAACGGTATAAAATTCTTTCTTCCAGGTGGGAAAAAGTTGCCAGATGATCAACAGTTTGAAATTGAAGCAGCACTTCACGAAGAATTCCTTACTGCAGAATTTATTGACGAATTAATGCTTTCACCTTCGCGAGATGATCTCCTGCAATCATGGGTGACTTCAATAAGGAATAGTATTGTTAGCCCAACCTTGGAAGACCTACTTGTAGTTGTTGACTCAGCAAATGGCGCTGCGAGTGCGTTCGCTCCACAACTATTTAAAGAATTCGGGGCTAACGTTATCTCAATTCATGATAAGCCAAATGGGAAAAATATTAATTTAAAATCTGGGTCAACTAATATGGGGGATCTCACTAGAACCGTTAAAGAGATGGGTGCGGACCTTGGAATAGCATTTGATGGGGATGCAGATAGGGCCCTAGCCGTTGATGGGGATGGAAGTGTGATTGACGGAGATTTTCTTATAGCAATTTTTGCCAGTGATATGCATAAACGCAGAGTGCTACGTGATGAAACAACAGTTGTGTCTGTTATGACGAATTTAGGTTTCCATCTAGCTATGAAAGAACAGAAAATCAAAACGCACGTAACGCCTGTAGGCGATCGGCACATTCTCCAAGCACTGCAGACAAATAATTGGTCATTGGGAGGTGAACAATCTGGACATATTATCTTTCCTGACCTTTCGACTACCGGAGATGGAATTCTCACAGCCCTGCAACTTCTAGATGTTCTAAAGAGATCAGGAACAACTATTAGAGAACTTTCCCGATCCTCAATGCAGAAATCACCACAATCCTTGAGAGCTGTTGAATTACCAATGGTTGGAACTGAAATTATCGCTGAGATGAAACCTTTAATTGAAGAAATTGAAAGGTCGTTAGGTGAAACAGGCAGAGTATTAGTGCGTCCATCAGGTACGGAGCCTATTTTGAGAATAATGGTCGAAGCTCCTATGCAAAAACAGGTGGATGATTATGCTCAGCAATTAGTAGAAACTGCTGAAAGAATTCTTTTTCCTAACAAGTAAAAACTGTTCAAAGACGTCCTGCAGTGATAAGAGCGAGATCAATCTCTACAATAGATGTATGTGCGGAATTATCGCTATATCAAGAAAAAAATCAACACGGATACCCCCTACTCGGGAATCTCTTGAGCAACTTGTTTCCTTAGATCAGCTAATCACTCCCCAAACCCTCAAAGAGATCGGGTTTCTAATAGAAAAATTCAAAATTCTTAAAGAGGAACTCGCAGGGGTAGCAGGAATAAATTGTCTACTTCTAGACCCTACGTTTGGAGAGTATCTCAAACAAATATGCGTAAATTTAGAAACAGATCTTCAACATTTTGAATTAACGCTTGTATCAGAAAAATACGGTAGTGGCGCATTAGAAGAGATTAACCAATTAATAATTGAATTAAAGGACCTTCTTTGGCATATAAGCCAAGATCGTGTGGGTGTTGCTTCAGCTGTTGGAGAACTCTTTGGAAACTATTCCGGTGAAAGTTCGGTTGAAATGCTCACATCAATTCAAGAAGTACTTACTGGAATAGACCGGCTGGAAGTGCGAGGAAGAGATTCAGCAGGGTTACATGTAATGATCCAAAATCATGGGCTTGATCTGAGTGATCCAGCAATAAAATCAGCGATTACACGTAGGTCTGGAGACGTAAATTATGGGTCTGGAGCAATAAGAGAATTTGAAGGAACTTTAAGTTTCGTTTACAAAGTCGCGTCTGAAATTGGGGAACTGGGGGATAATACTCACACCCTAAGAAAATTGATCTCAGCTGATGATCTTCTCCATGCTGCTCTTCGGAGTGAGAAAGCTACCGGGGTGGTAATAGGTCATTCCCGATGGGCCAGCGTCGGAATTATTTCAGAACCAAATGCTCATCCCATCAATTCGGAAATGATTGACCAAGATCGAGCTCCTTACGTAGTTGCTGCTGCTAATGGAGATGTAGACAACTTTGCTGACCTAAAGAAATCAGAGAATCTGCAAATCCCGAAACTAATTACATCTGATTCTAAAGTCATCCCTGCAATCATGTCGAAAGAACTTTTGAAACTCGGAGGAAACCGAGAGAATGTCGATGAAGCATTTCGAGAAACAGTTAATTCTCTTAATGGGTCAGTAGCGATCGTTGCAAACAGTGCAGATGCGCCAGATAAATTATCATTGGCTCTTCGTGGGAGTGGGCAGGGCTTATATGTCGGACTCGCGGAGGATGCATTTATTATCGCAAGCGAACCTTATGGATTAGTTGAGATCACGAGTAAGTATCTACGCCTAAATGGTGAATCAATTGAAAATCGCAAAGAACTTGTAAGTGGCCCGGGTGAAATCCTGACTCTCTCATTGGAGAAAGCTGGAACTCTGGAGGGCATAACACGCACTGCGTATGATGGAACTCCATTGCCATTAGAAGATGGAGAAGTGGAAACAGCTGAAATAACGACCCGCGATATCGATAGAAGAGACTTTCCTCATTTTCTTCTGAAGGAAATATATGAAGCACCTGAATCTTTTGATAAGACTTTACGAGGGAATCTATTTGAAAATGAGAAAGGACTTGAAGTCGTTCTGTCAGAAGAAGAGTTTCCTAATTCCTTAGTTAAAAAACTGACAAAATCTAAGATCAAGAAAATCTTTGTGATCGGGCAAGGCACAGCTGCTGTTGCTGGACAAGCATTGTCAAGATACCTCAGCGAAGAAACAACAATACCAACTGAAGCTTTACCAGCAACAGAACTTTCAGGGTTTCGGCTTAATGCGAATATGTCTGATGTACTAGTTATTGCGATAAGCCAGTCAGGAACCACGACAGATACGAATAGGACTGTGGATCTAGCACGAACTCGAGGAGCATCTGTAATCTCTATTGTTAATAGGCGTAATTCTGACCTTGCACAGAAATCAGAGGGTGTGATTTACACATCTGATGGAAGAGATATTGAAATGAGCGTTGCATCAACGAAGGCTTTCTATTCTCAAGTAGCTGCAGGATTTCTTTTGGGAATTGTGATTTCAGATGCAGCCAATGGCCGTCCTAAAGAACCGGTACAAATACAGGAAAGAAATAATTTTCTTGTTGCTCTTAAGGAGCTTCCAGAAAAAATGAAAGAAGTTCTATTAGAGCAATCGAATATTCGTGAAGCTGCATCTGAGTTAGCTCCATCAAGGCGGCATTGGGCCATAGTGGGGAATGGATCCAATATCATTGCCGCAAGGGAAATTAGGATCAAACTCTCTGAACTTTGCTACAAATCAATAGCAGCTGATTTTACTGAAGATAAAAAACATATTGACTTGTCATCAGAACCGATGATATTGATCTGTGCAACCGGGCTTCACGATTCAACAGAAGCTGATGTCGCTAAAGAGGTAGCGATTTATAGAGCGCATAAAGGTGCCCCAATAGTAATCAGTGACAATGTCGGAGCTTACCCGTCAGCTCATAGGGTAATAGCTGTTCCTAAAACAGACCAGAAATTAGCTTTTGTCCTATCAGCTATGGCCGGGCACCTTTTCGGTTATGAAGCTGCTCTTTCAATAAATGCTTTAGCAAATCCATTTCGGGAAACACGTTCTGCGATAGAGAAGCAACTTTCCTTAAATCCAGAAATTTCTGCACAGGAATTACTTGAAACCCTCAAGCCAAAATTGGAAGAAGTCTCAAACAAGTTTTTTGATGGGCTTCGTGCAGGAGAATACAACGGGAGTTTAGAAGTTAATACTGCTACACGTATAACTACTCTTTATAGGTACGCTCTTGGGAATATCCCTTTAGATTCATACCAAATTGATTCGGGGAAAGTGGGAACTCCCGCAACGATCCTAGAAGATCTTAATGCCGCACTTACAATAGGGATTGAAGAGCTGATTAGACCAATTGATGCTATAAAACATCAGGCGAAAACTGTTACTGTCGGGATTTCACGATCAGATGAAGAATTGATCCAACTTAATTTGGTAGCAGAAGTTATTGGATCAGGAATGCCTAGAGACCGGATCAGCTATCGTAACCTTCGAAACCTTGCTGCTTTAGATGTAGCGGTTGAATCTACGCTCGGATTTATTCGGTATGCAATTGAAGGAAACCCTGAGAAAGGGAATGCCCAATTACATGTCGTAGATAAAGGAGGGATCGCAAGAGATTTAACGTCACGGACAGAACGTGATCCAAAACTTAAAGGGAGTAAACACCTCGTTGCCTTACAGCAGAATGTAATGATCACTAAAGGTAGACACGATGGACGTATAATAATTCTGGTTCCTGAAGTTAAAGATAAACAATCAGTAGGGCTAACCTTGATGCACATCCAACTTCGAGATCAACTCTCAGAACAAGCCGCGCGCCATGTCTTGCAAGGATACCAGGGACGGTACACGCAAATTTTTGATTACGTTACTGAAACAGAACCGACATTCCGGTCAGATATTCTTGCCTCTATATCAGTAGAGGATTTGTTGATAATGCCTGTGCAGGAACTAGCGGAATTATGGAGAGTGTGATGCAAAGAAATCTCTATAACTCAGTTGTATCTCCGTAGGAAGTATTCAGATGATTCCCGTTGTCACACCCAAAGAAATGAACCAAATTGATCTATTAGCTCCTGAGCCGATTGATGAATTGATTCAACGTGCCGGAATTGCTACTGCTTGGAGAGCTAGACAGATAATGAAGGGTACCTATGGGAAACGGGTCGTTGTTCTCATCGGTAAAGGAAATAATGGTGCTGATGGTCGTGTCGCTGCAGATCATTTAAGCAGTTGGGGAGTGAAAGTCCAGATTGTTACTGCGGAACAGAGTATGTCAGCTATTCCCTCATGCGACCTTTTAATAGATGCCGCATATGGAACTGGGCTAAAAAGAGAATATGTAGCTCCCGTCAGCTCTTATCCAGTCTTAGCAGTTGATATTCCCAGCGGTATCTGCGGATTAACGGGAGAAGCTCTAGGGGAACCTATAAAAGCAGATTCAACAATTACATTCCAAGCTATGAAACCTGGACATTTATTATCACCTGGATCAATCCATTGTGGCGATATCTCAATTGCTGATATAGGACTAGATGTATCAAAAGCTCAAACACACGTTGTTGAAAAATCTGACATAATGTCTTGGCTTCCAAAGAAAAAGACTAACCAACATAAATGGGCATCTGCTTGTTGGGTTGTAGGTGGTTCACCTGGAATGAGTGGCGCTCCTTTTCTAGCATCGCGGGCCGCGCAAAGATCGGGTTCTGGTTATGTCCGAATGAGTGTCCCTGGTGGCCTAACCGAAACTTTCTCAGAAGTAGTTGGTTTTCCCATCCCTGAAACAAAGTGGGAAGAGGAAATCACATTGAGCGAAATGTCTCGATTTCATTCAATGATTTTGGGTCCAGGTCTTGGAAGGTCAAAATCAACTATTAAGTCAGTACAGAAAGTTATCTCAACGATAAAAGCCCCGATGGTCCTTGATGGTGATGCACTTTTCGCAATTGGGAAAGACTTTTCTATAGATCAAGATAATAAAACAGAAATAATACTAACCCCCCACGATCAAGAGTATGAGTACATAACAGGGCACCGACCTGGCAAAAATCGGATTAAGGACGTCCAAGAAGCTGCCCAACGAATGAATGTCATACTGCTTCTAAAAGGTCCTGTCACCATAATTGGGAATCCAGACGGTAGGTGCTTTGTTGTTACAAGCGGAGACCAAAGGCTTGCGACTGCTGGTACCGGAGATATCTTGAGCGGGATCATTGGAGGGATGCTGGCACAAGGTGTAGCACCGTTGGAAGCTGCAACTATTGGGGCTTGGGTGCATGGGCAAGCAAGCAAGAGCTGTGCTGAATTGGGAATGATTGCATCGGACCTACTTAAACCTATATCGGAGGTGTTAAATGAGACCTACGTGGGCTGATATTGATTTATCTGTGATTGAAAACAATATTGGAGAGCTGCAAAAACTTGTTTCGCCTTCTCTTTTTTGTGCAGTAGTAAAAGCCGATGGCTATGGACATGGAGCGATACCCGTTGCACGAGCTGCAGTTGATGCAGGTGCTAATTGGTTGGCCGTAGCTTTAGTTGAAGAAGGAAAAGAATTACGGGAAGCCGGCATAGAAATTCCCATACTCGTTTTATCCGAACCTCGACCATCTGAAATGTTAGAAGTCGTAGATTGTGGACTGGTGCCCACGGTGTATAGCGGTGCAGGAATCTCTGCGGCCTCTGCAGCTGCTTCTGCTAGCAATACGGTAATGGATGTACACTTGAAAGTAGACACTGGGATGAGACGAGTGGGTGCAGAGCCTTCTTTCGCGGTTACCTTAGCTAAATCAATCAAAGAACGACCATCGTTATCCCTTGACGGTATCTGGACACATTGCGCCGTTGCAGATGAGCGAAACAACCCATTTTCTAAACATCAACTCCAAATCTTTAACAAAGTCTTGACTGAATGTGAAGAAGCAGAAATTCCGATAAGAATCAGACACGCGGCCAATTCCGCTCTTTCGATTAATAATCCCGAAGGGCACTACGATATGGTCCGATGTGGGATAGCTACTTACGGCATCCCCCCATATCAAAAGGGATTCCCATCTATATCCCTTGCGCCGGCAATGAGTTTACGGTCAGAAGTTTCATTTGCTAAAAACATTAAAAAAGGAGAAGGGGTTTCGTACGGTCTTGCTTGGAAATCATCATGTGATACGCGAATAGCCACCGTACCTATGGGGTACGCGGACGGGTTAAGACGGAACTCTGGACACTTAGGAGCAAAAGTAATTATTCAAGGGCAAAAACTTCCAATCATCGGGAATATAACAATGGATCAATTCCTTGTTGATTGCGGGGAAATAAATGCCCAATCAGGAGACGAAGTAGTTCTTATCGGTTCACAAGGCGATAGTGCAATCACTGCAGAAGATTGGGCAGGGTGGCTAGGCACAATTCCATATGAAATTATTTGCGGAGTGGAAAGCCGGATTCCGAGAAGGTACGTGTAGGGATGGGATTCAAAAATGATCACCGAAATTAAAGGAATCCGAGTAGGTCATTGGTCTGACCATGAAGCAGCTACAGGTTGCTCAGTAATACTTTTTCCAGAAGATACTGTTGCTTCAGGGGAAATTCGTGGTGGGGCTCCAGCAACTCGAGACTTTTCACTTTTGAATCCCAGCCGGCTCGTACAACATATAAACGCCGTTGTTTTATCTGGTGGCTCAGCATTCGGTCTTTCTGCCTGCGAAGGAGTAATGGAATATCTTGAACTTGAAGGAATAGGATTCCAGACAGGTTCTGGTCGAATTCCTATTGTCGTCGGCCTTTCTTTATTCGACCTTAACGTCGGAGATGCAAATGTTCGACCTGGACCTTCTCAAGGGAAGGAAGCAGCTACTAATGCTTCTAGTAAATCTGAATTAGGTAAATTAGGTGCAGGTACAGGTGCCACAGTTTCAAAATGGCGTGGTGCAAATTTCGCTCAGCCTGGCGGTCTCGGCGGGGGAATTCTTCGTGACGGTGAGCTCATTGTTGCTTGCCTAATTGCAGTTAATGCGAGTGGAGACATTGATGATGGAACTACCTCCGAACTTATAGAAGAAGGCAGTTTTGTATTCCCGGAGATACTCCCATTTGAGAATACGACTATAGGAGTGGTCGCTACTAATGCGAAAATGAATAAAGATGCTTGTCATTTAGCGAGTCAAAGCGCCCACGATGGGTACGCCCGTGCATTATTTCCATCACATACAAGCGGAGATGGAGATGCGGTAGTTTTCGCCGCAACCGGCGAAATTGAAGCAGATCTAGGGACTGTACGTGCGCTCACAACGCTTGCAGTAGAGTCAGCGATCAAAAGTGTCGCAAATTGATAGAAAATATCATTCGATAACGATTAGCTTAAACAATTCTTTCACTCTCAAGGACTAACCTAAAAGCGTGCTCAAACTAAAAGCATCATGCTTGCAAGATACTTATGACATCGCCTTAGAAATAGCTCGAATTGTCTCTGCAGGGGATTTAATCCTTCTTGTCGGAGATCTAGGTGCAGGGAAGACAGCTTTTGCTCAAGGCTTTGGCAAAGCAATCGGGATTGAAGAACCAATTACTAGCCCCACTTTTACCTTAGCGAGAGAATACAAAGGGGAAATGCAACTCCATCATTTAGATGTTTATCGCTTAGAACAAATTGAAGAAGTTCGAGATTTAGCATTACCAGAGTTATTTGAAGGTAATTCTGTAACGCTCATTGAATGGGGAAACCAGATTATCTCTGCTTTGCCTAAAGAGCATTTAGAAGTCTTTCTTGAATACGGTGACAATGATTCTGAAAGACTTATTACCCTTATCCCATCTGGTCAAGAATGGAACGATCGGATAACAAAGTTACAGAGTTGTTTGACTGATTGGGAACTTCGCGAATGTTAATCTTAGGTATTGAAAGTTCAACTTCACAGGTTGGCTGTGCAATCGGCGGGCATGAAGGAGTTCTAGCTTCTGCACACTCTTCTCGAGGGAAAAGGCACGCAGAAAACTTAACTCCGCAAATAGACTTTGTTCAACAACAGGCTCGAGTGGAACTAGCTGAGATAAGTGTTGTTGCCGTGGACATAGGACCTGGTTTGTACACCGGTCTTAGGGTCGGTGTAGCTGCAGCGATTTCAATCGCCTTTGGTCTCGGTGTTCCGATGATTGGGGTATCTAGCCTTGACTTAATCGCGTATCCCGTTCGGCATTGCCAAAAGCTAATTGTTGCTGCAATTGATGCTCGAAGGGGAGAAATATTTCATGCAAGTTATAGACAAGTGCCTGGAGGGATCCAACGGGTCACAGAAGCAATGGTTAGCTCTCCAGAAGATCTATCTGCCGAACTGCAAGCACAGGGAAATGAAACCCTGATGGTCGGCGATGGGGCACTTCGTTATGCTGACCAATTCAACAACCTCAGAGGGGTTGAACCAGCAGAACCGGGTTTAGCATACCCTTCTGCTTCCTCGCTAGTTCAGTTGGCTCACGCAAAGGCTTTACGCGAAGATTTCGTCAACCCGTCAGAGTTGAAACCCCTGTATCTGCGGAAGCCAGACGCGCTAGAGATAAATATGCAAAAAAGGCGAGTCCAGTGATTATTGAACAACTGAAATTCCGGACGCTGGAGCATAAAGATTTAAAGCATGCCATGGGAATTGATGCAAATGCTTTCTCTGAACCTTGGAGTAAAGCATTGTGGGGAAAGGAACTTTCACGAGCAGACAGAATGTATCTAGGGGCATTCTACGAGCATCAATTAGTCGGATTCGGTGGTGGACTGATTATAGAAAAAGATTTTCACATCACGACGATGGCAACACAAAGTAACCTTCGCGACCGGGGAGTAGCTACTTTGCTTCTTAAGACTTTGATTAAAAGCCTTCTCGACCTACCTGAGGATATTAGTGGGATTACATTGGAAGTAAGAGCATCTAACGATTCAGCACAAGCTCTTTACAGGAAATTTGGGTTTGCACCTGTTGGTATTCGCCGGGGCTACTATCAAAGTGACGGTGAAGATGCCCTCATAATGTGGTTACAAGACTTACCCAAAACTGTTTCTGAAGAGAAACTCAAAGAAATAGGTAACTCCATTTGTTCAAGAGTTCGAATTGAAGGCATCCGAACATGACTAAAAACTTGGTTTTAGCGATCGAAACATCTTGCGATGAGACCGCTGCAGCAGTTGTCGCTGATGGCAAGAGCGTGCTTTCCTCCGTGGTGAGTAGTCAAGTGGACATTCATGCACGCTATGGGGGGGTAGTCCCAGAAGTCGCAAGTAGAGCCCACGTAGATCTCATAGCTCCAGTTATTGCTCAAGCGTTAATAGAAGCCGGCGTTGATCAGAATGATATAGACCTAGTCGCGGCAACTAGGGGACCAGGCCTAATTGGTTCTCTCCTGGTAGGTGTAAGTGCAGCCAAATCGCTTGCCCTTGTTTGGAAAAAACCATTCATCGGTGTTAATCACCTTGAAG
>JAYYZG010000019.1:0-10759 GCA_036687775.1 Actinomycetota bacterium | reverse complement strand
TTTCACCATTTCAGAGTGAATTTGACCCAGAAGGTATTCATTCTCATCAGGATGGATTAATTCATATACATCCCTTTACTTCTTCTGTTACTGGTAAACAAGCAAGATTAAGTGTTTTTTTAAATGCTATGGGGGCATCACTATCTTCAGAAGTTCTTGAACTTCCTGGCGGTTCTTCAATTGCTGCGGATGTTGAGTGCAATGGAGAAAAAGCAGTTATGCAGGTCGTACGATGGTCAGATGCATTTGTGGGAGGAGATCCTACAGAAATCATTCTTGAAGACCTTGAAGACGTTAGATTCCTGAACGATCGAGAAGCCTTTACAATCGCTAGAGCTCCTCTAGGAGCAGAGATTCCTCTACCTAATTCAATTGATAATTTAGAGGGGGTTCTCGGAGGGCGTAGCGGACCTGGAATTGAACCTCCTAATACTACTAACGTTCCAGGACCTCAAGACTTTGGGGTTGAACTTGAATAGAGGCAGATTTAAATGGCCTCTCTTGAAAGATCAGACTTCATCACAAATGCCTGTTCTAGTGATAGTCAGTGGTTATTTTAGTCCACTACATTGCGGTCATCTTGACTACCTCGAACAGGCTGCTTCAGTCGCAGATCAACTTATAGTTATCGTTAACAACAACGAACAACAAATCCTAAAAAAAGGAAAACTAATTCTAGATGAGCAAGACCGCCTCAGAATTATCTTGGCCCTTGAAATAGTTGATGAAGCGCTGATTGCAGTAGATCAAGATCGTTCAGTTGCAAAAACCTTGGCCTTGATAGCTGACTCTAATCCCAAAGCAAATTTGATTTTTGGGAACGGGGGAGATCGCAATAGTGAAGATGACATTCCAGAAAAAGACATTTGCGACCAATATGGCATAGAAATGGTTTTTGATTTTGGTGGAACTGAGAAAAGAGACTCAAGCACTCGAATCAATCAAGAACTAGGTAATTAAATTACTGCTTTAACGAAATAGGTCATCTTTGGGGTCACGAATGATTTGATCTTTCACTGACCCTAACCCAAACCAGGATTCATCAGCGCCTCTTATTATGGCTATAGGAATACCAGAGGACTTCCCCATTACTAGTTCAGCGGCACTTGACAACTCGTCAACTAAAGCAACTTCAGTCACTTGCATTTCTCGTCCAAATGCATCTGGACTGCCCCTTAGGTCAAGAATTGGAAGAACCCCCGAAGAACCTATGGCAACATCTGTTAAGCCTCTTCTCCAAGGTCTCCCAAAAGTATCTGAAATTATGATCCCTACGTCCAAATTGAATTTTCCTCTCAGACCATCACGGATTCGCCTAGCGGACCGATCGCTATCCTCTGGCAAGAGAGCAGCTTGACCTCGTTCCACATTAGATAAATCTATTCCCGCGTTCGCACAAACAAACCCATGCTTAGTTTCGCTGATGATTAGGTCGCCTCTGCGCCTTAGTATTCTTACAGACTCTTCCTCAACTAAAGGTTTGTGACTTAAAGGATCTTCAGGGTCTACTTGCACAATTTGATTTTCAGCTTTTGAGATAATCTTTTGTGTGATGACAAGGATGTCTCCAGAGGTCACTCTTCCATCTTGACCTATGATTTGTATTAAATCGTCTCCTGGGGAGATTTCTGGAAGACCCTCAATCGGGATAATTTCTAATTTACTCACGTTAACTCCTTAAACCTAAGACGGTTCGGCACAAGGAAGCCGCCAGCACTGGACTTTCCATGATCGTATTGGTGACTACACATTCAACCCCTTCTTGTTCAACTTTCTTTCTATCTTCTTTGTCTATTTCATCTATAACTAACTTGCTGGAAATATCGCTATACAAACGCGCTACACCCACAACTGAAGATTCATACCCGAGTTCATGGAGAAGGCGATCTGCTGGTCCCTTGAGCGCTTTGCCTCCAACAATCCCTGAAATGGCAGTTACCTTACCCCTACAATCGCGTAGTGCTTGCCTTATGCCCGGGACAGCGAGGATCGGTCCAATGCTTACAATCGGATTGGACGGAGCAATAATTACGGAAGATGCCAATTCAATCTCCTCAAGAATACCTTTGGAGGGTTTAGCATTTTCAATGCCGTTAAACCTGACATCTTTCACAACCACATTATGAGATAATCTCACGAAGTAATCTTGAAACCCGATTTCATCCCCTTCTTCGGTAGTGACAAAGGTTCTGATCGGATCATTACTAACGGGCAGGATAGATACCGGAATATCCCATGCAAGTGAAATCTCCTTAGTAACTTCTTGCAGAGAAGCACCTTCTGAGAGTCGTTGTGTTCTAAAAAGATGCGTTCCTATATCTCTATCTCCTAGTTGGAACCAATCAATCCCACCATATTTCCTAACCATTTCCAAAGCTTTCCAACCTTCGTCTTTCAGGCCCCAACCAGTTCTAGGATTGATTTCTCCAGCAAGTGTGTAAGTGATTGTGTCAAGATCAGGGCTGATATGCAACCCATGTAATGTCGTGTCATCCGCTGTGTTCACAATCGCAGTTATTTCAGATGGGTCTATAACTGTTACAAGCCCAGACAGTAACTTCGCAGCTCCAACACCCCCACAGAGAACGACGATTTTCTTCGATGGGCTTTCGCTCACGACAATCCCTTAAGACGTCCTTCTAGAAGTGCCATATCCGCATCCACCATCATCTCTACGAGATCTTCAAAAGTAGTTGAAGGTTGCCAGTTCAGGATCTTTGAAGCTTTGCTGTAATCTCCTACAAGTAGGTCAACTTCAGCAGGGCGAAAGAAGCGTTCATCAACTACAACGTGGTCTTCGTAAGAGAGTCCTACGTGTTTGAATGCTAAATCGCAGAACTCTCTTACGCTGTGAGTCAAGCCAGAGCATATTACGAAGTCATCGGGAGTTTCTTGTTGAAGCATAAGCCACATCGCTTCAACGTAATCCCCGGCAAATCCCCAATCCCGTTTTGAATCAAGATTTCCTAAAGAGAGCTTCTCTTCCATTCCTAATTTAATTGATGCAGCGCCGTAACTGATCTTCCTCGTGACGAATTCTAGCCCTCGACGTGGGCTTTCATGATTGAAAAGTATCCCGCTTGACGCATGTAAGTTATAGCTTTCTCGGTAATTGACTGTTATCCAATGACCGTAAACCTTTGCAACCCCGTAGGGGCTTCTTGGGTAGAAGGAGGTGTCCTCTGACTGCGGTACTTCAGCAACCTTTCCAAACATTTCGCTAGAACTCGCCTGATAGAACTTAATGGAGGGATCAACAATTCTTATCGCATCAAGCATACGAGTCACACTCAATGCTGTTGTTTCACCAGTCAAAACTGGTTGCCCAAATGATGTTTGAACAAACGACTGTGCAGCGAGGTTATAAATTTCATCTGGCTCATGCATTTTGATAGCATCAATAAGTGAAATTTGGTCAAGAAGGTCACCATTCACAAATTTGATGCTTCCTTGTATATGGGCTATTCGCTCGTAGTTGACAGTACTGCTCCTACGTACCATCCCAATCACTTCGTACCCTTTTTTGAGAAGGTTCTCTGCTAAATATGAGCCATCTTGACCAGTGACACCTGTAATTAATGCTTTAGGCATAGCATCCTTTCTAATTGGGTATCTCTAATGATTCCTGAGCCGCATGAATTATGTCTTCAATGCTCTGTTCAAATTCTATAAGCGGATTCCACCCAGTTCGTTTTTGTAGTTTGGAGTTGTCACCCATTAGCACAGGGATATCAGACGGACGTTGGAGATTTGGATCAGGTACCAAAGAAATCATTTTGTTAATCTGTGTCAAAAAGGCATCTGCAAGTTCAGAGATCATTCGTGCAGACCCTGAGCAGACGTTATAGACCTCTCCTGCTTCACCATCCAGAATTAAAGCGCGATAAGCACGGACAACATCACGAACATCGGTAAAGTCTCGTTTTGATTTGAGATTGCCAACTAATATTTCGCCCTTGTTGCTTTTGTTGGCTAAGAGCAATCTTTTGGCTAATGCCGCAGCGACGAAATTATCTGATTGTCCAGGACCGAAATGGTTGAAGGAACGAACTCTTATAACTTCCATTGAAGCAGAATTGTATTGACCGCAGATTAATTCAGCTGCAGCTTTGCTGGTAGCATAAGGGTTTGCTGGCGCTATTTTTTGCGACTCTTTGATAGGCAATTCGTCCTCTGTAACAATTCCATAGACCTCAGCGCTGGATACGCAAAGGACTCGGCTAACTCCAGCGTCCTTACAAGCTTCGAGAACATTAAGAGTACCTTCCGCGTTGACTCTGAATGTTTTTAGTGGATTCTCCCAAGACGCTTTTACATCTGCTTGCCCAGCAAGGTGATAAACGGCATCGGGTCGGATAGCCCCTAGTAGATCACGAAAAGCTTGTTGATCAAGCAAGTCCGGACCGCCATCTGAAAGGTCTGAGCTAACCACTTCGTCACCAATTTCAAGCAAGTGATTAGTAAGGTGAGTCCCAACAAACCCCTTAGCCCCAGTTATTAAAGCCAGCATTTCATTCCCTTTATCAATACGTGTAGTAATTGTACTGCTGGAACTGAAAGGTTACGGTTTCAGAACCATAGTAAGAAACACCGAAGTTATTTGAATACAGCAAGGGGGGTACGTGCTGACTGACGAATTCGGGGTTAATCTTCGCCACAGTGGAAGAATCAAAAGTAGAAGAAGAAATAACTGGTCTTGACGAGATATTAATGCCTCCCGTTGAAATTGTTGTTGTTGCACACAACCCTGATAGTTGGTTTAAAGAAGTATTAGGATCATTCGCGGTTCAAAACTATCCAAATCTTAAAGTTACGATTCTGACAACCGGTCCTATTGCGCCAATTCGGACGATCGTAACTGAATATCTTCCTAAAGCTGATATCCGTGAAGTTGACCCAAATCACGGAGTGGGAAGAAACTTAAATTCTGTTCTAGAGAATGAAGAACATCCCGCTTATTACCTTTTCTGCCATCATGACGTTTCGCTTGCACCAGATGCCGTCCGGTTAATGGTGGAAGAATCATTTCGTTCAAATGCCGCGATTATTGGACCTAAAGTCGTCAATTGGGAGCGACCGAATGAACTGCTAGATGTTGGCTATGAAATGGACAAACTTGGTTACCCTATAAGCCGAGTTGAAAAAGGCGAACTAGACCAAGAGCAATATGATGCCGTATCAGAAGTGTTCGTCGTGTCAACTACTGCGACTCTGGTAAGAGCGGATTTATTTGTTGCATTAGGTGGCTTCGACGAGGAAATGGGCATGATTGGTGAAGACGTTGATCTCTGCTGGCGTGCACACATAGCAGGGGCACGAGTAATGGTTGTTCCTCTAGCTATTGCTCGGCACCGAGAAGAAATAGGTGTCTACCAAAAGGGTCACTCAAAAGTCCAGAATAGAGAACGACACCGTCTCAGAGCTGTATTTAGTAATTACGGAATACTGCATTCATTCCGAGTGGTGCCGCAGGTATTCCTAATCTCTTTACTACAAGCCCTGAGCGGATTACTTACTGGAAATCTTTCTAGGCTAAAAATTTTCTTTGGAGCGTGGGGGTGGAACCTCATGCGACCGAAATCTCTTTTGCATAGGAGAAAACGTATTAAGGAATTACGTCAAATTCCAGACTCGCAAATCCGTTTGGCGCAAATTGGGGGAATCGCACCAATAAAAAAACTCTTCGCGCCCTTTAAATATGGTGAAAATTCGTTGGAGAAAGATAAAGGCAGATTAAGTTATTTCTTCGAAGAGATACGTAGCGGTCCATCAAGAGTTTCGCTTTCGTTTCTGGTAGCTGCAACAACTGTGTTTATCTTTGGCAGTAGACATCTACTAACAAGAACTATTCCCACCATAGGAGATCTTGTCCCATTTGATCTGGGTATCAAGGATACGTTCTCTCTCTGGTTCTCAAATTATTGGCAAACTGGAATTGGTTATGAAGGGACACATCCCAACGCTCTTGGCATTATCGGAATTCTAGGAATATTATTCTGGGGCTGTATGGGCCTACTCCGTTTGGTCTTAACATTGGGAATGATTCCGATAGGGGTCTTGGGCGTATGGTTCTTTCTAAAGCCTTTTGCCTCAACATGGGTGCGAACAACGGGAGCTCTAATTTATTTCGTAGCTCCAGTTTCTTACCATTCCCTTGCATCCGGCTCATGGGATGGCTTAATTCTATTCGGCTGCTTGCCATGGGCTCTCATGTTTTTAGCCAGAGCAAGCAAATCTTCCCCCTTCGGAACAATAGGGGGGCCAGTAGGCGCAGCGACATATGAGCCTGACATATTCCGAGAAACCCTAACTTTTGGGTTTCTCCTAGGGCTAGTTTTTTCTTTCTCACCATTGGTTATAGTCGCTGTGGTCACCACCATGGTCTTCCTCTGCGTAGGCTCTTTAATAGCAGGGTGGCCGTTGGGTCTTAATCGCATGGCATCAGTGCTTATCATGAGTTGCGTAGTTGCCGCAGCTTTGAACCTTCCATGGGTTATAGATTATTTTCTATCAGATCCATCTTGGAATTCAATTTTCCATACACGGTCATCCGCCTCCGAATCGGTTGATGTACTAGGGGCGCTAACATTACAAATGGAAACGGGTCAGAATTCAATTTTTGGGTGGGGGTTTCCAGCTCTCGCGCTGGTTCCATTGTTATTAGCTCGAGGAGAACGATGGGCTTGGGCAGTCAGAGGCTGGGCCCTGTACCTGGGAGGAGTAGCTTTCATATGGGTTGGGGGGACGGATTATCTTCCAATGGTTCTTCCTAGAACAGAAATCTTACTAGTGCCATCAGCACTTGGATTAGCGTTGGCATCCGCAATGGGTGTTGGTGCATTACAGCGCGACTTGCAGACATTCAGATTTGGTTGGAGACAGCTCGTGCCAATAACAGCGATAGTCGCGTCGGGTCTAGTGATACTTCCCGTTTTAGGATCTTCCTTCTCCGGAGATTGGGGGATTCCTGATGATCAATTAAATGATGTTCTTTTCTCGCAAGACAACGATGATGTAAATAATCGTATTCTCTGGATAGGTGATGACGATATCCTTGCACCGATTGGCCAAAAAATCTCAGATGACTACACCGTTTCAGTAACATCAAATTTAGAATCAACGTTTATAGATCGATGGCAACCCCCACAACGACCAGTTAATGACTTGCTTCTAGAGACACTTGACCTCGCTTTAGATAATGGAACGACAAATTTAGGAAGATTACTTGCCCCATTCGGTATAACAGAAATAGTTCTTATTGAAAGAGCATCACCCCTTCCATCAAAGGGAATCGTTGTTGAAATACCAGAAAGCATAAAGCTAGCTTTATCAAGGCAACTTGACCTCGCGAAAATAGAAGTCGCGCCAGGTATAGATCATTACCGGAATCTTTCCACACTTGGATTTGCTTCACTTGTGGAAAACGGCTCAATCGTTACTAATGATTTTCGTACTTATGCATCTGGAACTCAGCAAGTTTCTACTTTGCCGCTAACGCCTGTAGGCACAAAGGGGACAGCCTATCAAGCCATGATTACTCCAAATTCTGAAGTTTTCGTAGCTTTCCCTTATTCAAATAACTGGAAAGCGCAATTAAACGGTGAATCAATTCAACCAAACACTGCTTTGAATTGGGGAACTGGATTTTCACCTCGGCAGGCAGGCTTGCTTGAACTTAACTACAGAACCGATGGAAAGCATAAGCTTCTGATGGCACTGCAGTCATTGCTATGGGCGGTAACTTCTTTTGGACTGATTAGATCGTTGGCGACCGCTAGAAGGGCGAGGCAATGAAAGTAACGCGTTGGCCTGCATTCTTTTTATTCACTGCTCTTGTAATCGTCGCATTGATAACTGAAGATGGTAGAGATAATTCTTATGTAGAAAAAGTATTTGAGCGTAATCAAGCATTGCTAGTTGGGGAAGAAAAGGATTTGTCCTCTACCTGGTATTGTGTCTCAGGAACAGTTGGGGGAAGTGGAATCGCTGACCATCAGATTCTCCTGGGGAATCCTTCAAATTCTCCTGCACATGCCTCAATTACAGTTATTCCCGTTTTGTCTCCGAAACAATCAGATTCTGAAAGTGGAGGAATGGAACGAGGAGAGAAGCCAGAAACTCTGCAACTACAATCAATTATTTCAGAAATTACAATTCCGGAACGATCAATTATTTCAAAAACTTTGTCAGATATCGAAGGAGTTGCTGGAGAATATGCAGCTGCTTTTATTCAATCAGATCTTGGAGAGTTAGTCGTTGAGCATCGGCTATCAGGTCAGGTCGGTGTGACTCAGTCACCCTGCGCCTCTAATGCTTCAACTGAATGGAATTTCGCCGCTGGAACAACTCGAACTGGAACGAGAGAAATTATCACTGTTTTCAACCCGTTTCCAGATAATGCGGTGCTAGATATTGCTTTCACAGCAGATGGAAGAACTCGACGACCCGATGCGTATACCGGGTTAGTGCTACCACCGGGTACGTTATTGCCAATTGATATCACGGATGTGGTGACGCTTGCTGAAACAGTAGGGGCAAGAGTGGAAACAAGGACAGGTCGTGTTGTTGCAGAACGGATGATCCTTTTTGGAGATGAATTTCAGCCGTTGGGACTCAGCACAGCGGTAGGCTCACCGAGCCTAAATCAACTTTGGGTTTTCCCCGGAGGATTTGATTTGGGTAGTCGTACATCAGTAGTTGTTTATAATCCCTCTGCTTCTGCAGAAGCTGTAGTTGATGTGGAAATCATCTCTGATGTTGAAACAGGACGATACATTGAGCCTATAAGTCTTACTGTGAAGCCTGGAAGCTCTGAAGAAGTTGTATTCAGTCAAAATGAGGAAACATCAGAAACACCTAATGGGCTAGATGCTTCAGAAAGGGTGCCGAAAGGCATTCCGTTCTGGGTTATTGTTCGAAGCATAAATGATGTACCTATCGTTAGTGAACGATTTGTGATCTCTTCAACAATTTCACAAAAAATTTCTAGCTCCACCCCAGGAGTGGATCTTTCTGCGAAAGAGCACTTTGCGATAACAAAAGATCCTGAAGGGCAATTAGCGATCGTTCACCCTGCTGATGACAGACTTACCTTAGTGCAATTTTATGCATATTCTGAGGGGCAGTTATATGAGTCACAGGTTCTTGAGGTTTCGCCAACTTCGCGGAAGATAATTGACCTTCAACAATTAGGGATTCCCGAGAATTCAGTGATTCGCATTCTTTCATCTGAGCCAGTCAGTATCGAACGATATTTGGGTTCGCAGATGGAAGGGGAGTGGGGTCGTCTATCAGTGGGGACTAGTGAATTGGTCGAACTTGAAATAAGTCAGATTTTTTACGAGTAAAAAATCTAAACGAACTAAGAGATGTCAACCTGTTGACCCGTTTCAGGGGGAATAATTCCGATGCGTTCAAGCGCTTCAGGTAAAGCTCCCCGTGGGGGTGTTCCAGCGAAAGACCACTCAACGACACCTTTCTCGTTTGCAAGAAGCAGGCTTGGAACCGACTCAACGCTGTATTTTTTGTGGAGGTCTTTTCCCGAAGGAAATTCAACATTCTGAATGTGTAGATTAAAAATCGTCAAGCTTGAGATTTGTTCAAGTACCGTTAGGCAAGAGTTGCAGGTTTCTGAAGAGAAAAGAACTAGAAGCCACTCCGATTCTGAACTCTCAAAGTCATTGCGATCTAATTGAAAAGGTAAGACAAATTTTGGGACTGTCGGACTATCTGGTTTCCTTCTGTTGGCCCAAAAAGATACTCCAAATGCAACACCTCCAAGTGCTAAGACAAGAAGAATCGTGGTAGCCATAAAGAGAATGGTTTAAGGTTGTTCTGGCTTGTTATATGTCTGGAATGCGGGAATCTCAACATTTGCTGGGCTTGTAGGCACATCCGCAGTTTCTGATTCGTAGTCTGGGGTTAATTCTTTGATTCCAAGTAGTGCGGAAACTTCTTTACTGTCTAGCGTCTCATTTGTCAGAAGGGATTCAGCTAAGGCATCAAGCCCTTTTCTATTCTGATGCAGTAATTCGTGGCATCTTGTTTCAGCATTTCGGAGAATTAACTCAATTTCTTCGTCAATGAGATTGGCCATTTCGTCACTGTAATCACGTCCTCGTCCCATATCTTCACCGAGGAAAACCTGTTCGTGTGACCGCCAAGCCATCGGTCCTACACGATCGCTCATTCCCCATTCTCTGACCATTTTCCTAGCCATCTCAGTTGCTCTTGCAAGGTCGTCGGCCGCACCACTTGAAACTTCCCCGTAGACAATCTTCTCGGCTACACGACCACCAAGCATTTTGACCAATTCATCTTCAACGTAACTCTGCTGAAGGAGGTACCGGTCCTCTTCTGGTAAGGTCATCGTTACACCAAGAGCCATTCCACGAGGGATGATAGACACCTTGTGAAGGGGATCAGCATTTGGAAGAAAGGCCGCTGCAAGAGCGTGACCACTTTCATGGTATGCAACTCGTTCTCTCTCACGAGGGTTCAAGACAGTGGCCTCTCTAGTTTGACCCATTAAGACTCTGTCCCTTGCTTGCTCAAGATGTTCTGAACCAACTGATGTATCTCCACCGCGGACTGCTATAAGTGCTGCCTCATTGATTAAGTTAGCTAGATCAGCTCCGCTCATTCCTGGTGTCCCTCTTGCAAGAACATTTAGCTCAACGTCATCAGCCATTTTCTTCTCTTTTGCATGAACTTCAAGGATCTGTTCTCGATCATCTAATTCTGGAAGAGAGACAATGAT
>JAYYZG010000018.1:0-25190 GCA_036687775.1 Actinomycetota bacterium | reverse complement strand
TTCGCATGTCATTGTAAAGATTCCAGTTGTTTGAGTAACTATTTTCAACCTAATCGCCAATGTACGCTTGTACAAAGTTGACTATTGAACCATTCCCAAGCTTTTGCGCAACAGTCTCTTTTTCTCCAAACATACCCTGTTCTAAAAGCACTCGTTCACTTAGCCATTTTGAGACTCTACCCTCTACGATCTTTTCCCATGCTGCTTCCGGCTTTCCTTCTGCCTTTGTGACACCAAGTGCGCTCTCTCGTTCTTTATCTATTTCTTCACTTGGGACTTCTTCACGACTTAAGGCAGATGGTTTAGCGAATGCTATGTGAAGAGCAATTTCATGTAAGGTTTCGGGTGAAACATCCCGCCCTTGTACTACTACACCATTGATTCCCCTACCTTCTTGATCTGTATGTAGGTACGCGTCAACTATTGATCCTTCCTCAATCGCTATACGTTTTATAGTTCCAAGTTGGATATTCTCCTTTTTCGCAATTCGAAGGTCATCTATCGCTTCTTCTTTTTGCGAAACTGAATCTTCTTCACCCTCTAAGACGAGTTCGGCGATTTCTTGAGTGAGTTCCAAAAAATCCTCGGCTTTCGCAGAAAAATCTGTTTCAGATTTAAGTTCAACCAGCGCAACGGCGTCATCATTTCTGGCAATCGCTATTGCCCCATTTGAGCTTTCTCGATCACTTCTACTATCAGCTTTAGCTAAACCTTTTTCACGCAAAGCCTGAAGAGCCGCATCAAAATCTCCTGAGGATTCATCTAAAGCATTCTTTGCATCCATCATTCCTGCACCAGATGCTTGGCGGAGTTTTTGTACATCTTTCGCTGTAAATTCTGCCATGGTTAGCCCTCTTCCTTTTTGTCTTCAGATTCTGTTTTAGTTTCAGGTGCAGAAGTAATCTCAGAAGCTATTTTTCGTTCTCGTTCTTGAAAAGCAGCTGCGGCAGCTTTTTTAGCTTCTTCCTGCTCTACTTCTTTTTCTGGTTCGGTGGCTTGAGGTGTCTGAACTGACTCTCCTCTCTTCGAACGCATGAGTTGCCCTTCTTGAACAGCCTCACAAATAATCCGGCACATGAGCTCACCTGATCGGATTGCATCATCATTTCCAGGGATAACGTAATCTATTACATCTGGGTCACAATTTGTGTCTACAACAGCTATGACTTGGATACCTAACTTGTTTGCTTCAGTGACCGCGATATGTTCTTTTTTCGTGTCAAGGACAAAAACAACTTGGGGTCTTTCTCTCAACATGCTGATACCGCTTAAGTTCCTTTCAAGCTTGGTCAATTCCCTTGTCAGCATCAAAGCTTCTTTCTTGGGCATCTCTTCAAACTCACCGGAATCTCTCATTCGTTGGTATTCCTTCATCTTCCCTACCCGTTTCGCCATTGTTTCAAAGTTTGTGAGCATCCCTCCGAGCCATCTTTGGTTTACATACGGCTGTCCACATTGTTGGGCGAAAGACTGAACAGCGTCTTGTGTTTGCTTCTTGGTCCCTACGAAAAGAACCATTCCCCCACCCGATACTGTGTCTCGAACAAAGGTGTATGCTTCAGAAATTCTTTCTAGGGTTTGATTTAGGTCAATTAGATAGATCCCGTTGCGTTCTCCATGTATGAAACGCTGCATTTTGGGGTTCCATCGTCTTGTCTGGTGTCCGAAGTGAACTCCGGCTTTGAGCAGTTGGCTCATCGTAACAACAGGTGACATTTCTCTCCTTCCACGGTTTAACGAATCCTGTAGTCGGCGCCTAAACGACCGTGGATGACTTCAGGTGAATTTTGCTTGAATTTCAAGCAATTGTGATTCTAACCACAAGCGGTAGTTCTTACACTATGGACGTTTAAATCTTTCTTCTCAATCGTTTTTACCCGCGAGGGTGTGTATTTTTATGAACTGTTCGAAGCCGGTCTTTACTTACGTGAGTGTAAATCTGAGTTGAGCTTAGATCCGCATGACCTAATAGTTCTTGCACTTCCCTTAAGTCTGCTCCACCATCAAGTAAGTGGGTCGCAAAAGTATGTCGTAGGGCGTGGGGGTTAACTGGGACTGGGGATCGTCTATCAAGCAATCGCCGAACATCTCTTGACGTTATTTGCTTACCTCGCAGGTTCAAAAAAACAAATCCAGTGTCTTCAGCTTCACCGAGCATGTCTTGTCTCCCATTTGAGATCCACGATCTAATAGCGACGATTGATTTTTCAGATAAAGGGACGAGTCGCTCCTTACTCCCCTTTCCTAAGACGCGTACTAATTTTTTATCCAAATCAAAAGCACCGAATTTTAAGTTGCATAGTTCACTGACACGGAGGCCGCTTCCGTAAAGTAGTTCTAGCACAGCATCATCCCGCATTTTTCTTGGACCGTCATCATCAGCGATCAATGGTCGCGGTTTATCAAGCAATACTCTGAGTTCTTCATTTTTTAGCACTCTCGGCAATCTTCCTTTACCAAGGCGTGTTTGTAGATCAATAGTTGGGTCCGATTGAGTAAGTGTTTGGTGATGCGCCCATTTGAAATACCTTCTTAAAGAAGATGCTTTGCGTGCGATTGTTTTACGAGCGTAATTCTGCTCCTGAAGCCAGGATAGGTATAGGCGTAGGTGTCTTCTTGTTACTTTTCTTGGCTGATTTATCTGGTTATCAGAACACCAATTGATGAAAGCATTCATATCTCTCTTGTAGACAGTGACTGTAGATTTTGAAATGGATGTGAGTGCTTCAAGATATCCGTTAATCTGCCAAGGCATAACTATAGGGTATCCATTACCGAGTGGTGGAGGCGTTATACCAACCAGAGAGTCTTTTAGTTCAGTACCTCTCGGATATACCTTATAACTGCTTCTATTTCTAGAAGACTTACTTTTGATTTGAAGGCGGGCATTCCCTGCCCCTTACCATTGCTAATTATGGTTATCATCGTTTCAGGTTCTGGGTAATTTCCAAATATCTCTCCATCATTTAACTTCGCTCCTCTTCCTCCTTGTCCTGAGGGTCCATGACAAGAAGAACAATGAATCCCCCAGATTTCTCTTCCTTTGAGTAGCGCTCCGTCAAAATCGCCATCTGGGCCTGCAGGGACTTCTGGAGCAAGACTATTACCGCAAGATGTTAGAAGAAATAGAAGAAGAAAACTAAAAAACTTTTTTCGTTTCTTCTTTGAGCAATGTTGCATTACCACCCTTTGAATTCAGGTGATCTCTTTTCTTGAAAGGCCTTCATTGCTTCAGAAATATCTTTTGTGGTGAAATTAAATGTTTGCGAAGTTCCTTCTTGGTCAAGCGCCTCTCCCAAAGAGTTTGAGAAAGAGCGATTTAGCATTGCTTTACTCATTGCTATTGCCCGAGGTGGCCCGGATGCTGCCTTAGTAGCTACTTCACTGACTTTGCTATCTAGGTCCTCTTCAGGGACCACATAGTTGACGAGGCCCATCCGATAGGCTTCTTCCGCTGAGATGACATCGGCCAAAAGAACGAGTTCTTTAGCCTTTTGTAATCCAACTATGCGAGGTAGCAGAAAGGATCCTCCGAAGTCGACTGATAACCCTCTCTTTGCAAAAATTTCGCTAAATCGTGCTTGATCTGATGCGACAACAATGTCGCAAGCTAGCGCCATGTTCATACCTGCGCCGACAGCCACACCGGGAATTCGTGCAATTGTTATTTTAGGCATGTTGAATAAGGCGAGGCAACAATCACCTACCTTCCTCATTGATTCAAGTTGATGAATCCTTTCACCAGTTCTGCTCCCCATGGCGCTTACATCTGCGCCCGAGCAAAAGTCCGAACCGGCACCTGTTACGATTACCGCCCTCACCGTGTCGTCATAGCCTAATTGATTGAACACGTCTCTAAGTTCGTCCCACATGGGCGCGGTGACTGCATTTTTGACCTCTGGCCGATTAATAGTGACAGTTGCAATATTTTCAGTTTGATTTACCTGTATTTCTTCCATACAACAACGATACTAGAACACATGGGATTTAATCCGACTAAAAGCTACCGTAAGTCAAAATTTGACTATTGGTTCGTAGCCATAGGACTTCTTGTCTTGCTAGGACTTGTTCTGTGGGCACTGGTTGGTTGAAATGGATTGGGCCGAAGAAGATATTGAGGCAAGATCAGTGCAGCCTTACCAAGCGAAAAAATCCTATATCTGCCCTGGGTGTGGACGAGAAATATCAGTTGGGCTTGGTCATATAGTCGCCGTACCTAATGGTGCGCCTGATCTTCGTCGACATTGGCACAAAGGGTGCTGGGAGAACCGAAAGAATCGTCCTCCAGTGAATTAAATTAGAGACCAGATTTAATCTCTTTTTTCTTTAATCTTTGCCCGCTTGCCAATTCGGTCACGTTGATAATAAAGTTTTGCACGTCGAACATCGCCTCGCGCAACTGGTTCAATTTTTTCAATGATTGGGGAATGGATCGGAAAAGTTCTTTCAACCCCTACTCCAAAGGATACTTTTCGCACCGTGAATGTTTCGCTTATTCCGCCACCTTGCCGGGCGATAACTGCTCCCTCAAAGATCTGGACGCGTTCTCGGTTGCCTTCTACAACTCGCACGTGAACTTTTACAGTATCCCCAGGAGAGAATTCAGGTACATCATCCTTTAAGCTTTCCTTGTCAATATGATCTGTGAGTTTCATAGATAGCCCTTATTTAAAGTGAGTTTCACCAACCCATAGCGAACCATGTAAGGATACGGACAATTTCGCCGGACTCCAATCATGTGTAAGTTAATTTCAAAGGAAATTAGGTTAGTTCCAAGTTTTTTTGATCAGTTTTTTTTCTTCTTCTGTTAATCCACCTCTGGCGGCGATTAAATCTGGTCTCTTCTCTAAAGTCAACTTCAGAGACATTGCTTTACGCCATTGTCTTATTTGCTCATGATCACCGCTTCGAAGAATTTCTGGCGGGGTGATTTCTCTAAAGTTCCATGGTCGGGTGTAGTGCGGGTATTCAAGTAGTCCATTCGAAAATGATTCTTCTTCTGAAGATTCTGAGTTCCCCATAGCTCCTGGCAAAAGACGAGTGACACTTTCAATAACTAGCAATGCAGCGATTTCGCCTCCAGAAAGTACAAAATTCCCCATAGAAATCTCCTCATCTACAAGATGATCTTTAACCCGTTGATCAATTCCTTCATATCTCCCGCAAAGTAAGGAAAAGCCTTCAAGTTCTGATAGCTCGATGGCCTTCATTTGATTAAAAACTGGGCCAGTTGGGCTAAGAAGAAATAGAGGTCTTATAGGTTTAACTTGTTCCACTATCTCAAAAATAGGTTCAGGCTTAAGCACCATTCCTGCCCCACCTCCAAATGGGGAGTCATCTACGCTTTGATGGCTGTCTGATGCACCTAGCCGAATGTCATGACAATTGAGGTCTAGCAAACCTCTATCTCTGGTGCGGCCAAGAATGGATTCACCTGCAAAAGTCTCTATTAGTTTTGGGAATATAGAAAATACGTCAATTCTCATCTTTATCAATCTGGGAAAATGCCCTTCGGTGCGTGCACGGTTATGGTCTTCTCTTTTGTGTCAGACAGGAAAGCAACAGGAACCAAAGTCCCATCCTCCAAGACGAGCAGGTCGCTAGCAGGGTTAGCATGAATTTCTACAACTTCTCCACGTTCAAGACCATGGGAATCAACCACAATTTTCCCAATCAATTCATGCACCCAAATTGTAGTTTCATCGTTCAGTGGTTCCGCAAATAACTTTTCACCAGAAATGCTATCAGCAGACTCGCGTGTGTTCATTCCCTTAAATGAAACGAGGTATAGCTTCTTATGACTTCGGGAATTCTGGACGACTAACTCTTGTTTCGAAGCTAGAAAGAGAATCGAGCCTACGGAAACTCTTTCTTCTCGGTCTGTTGTTAAAAGGACACTTACTTCTCCGCGTAGACCGTGAGGCTTTCCGATTCTTCCGATTTCAAGCAGTTGCATGAGTTCCATTTCAATCTGGATCTTTAAGATAGATTCTCCAAATTGAATCCTACATTCTGAGTAGCTTCTGAGAAGGGTTCCTAGTTCAGGTTCTTGGTTTTTGGCTTAATCAACGAATTCAACTGAAATAGTGAGGCCATCACGAACTGCCGCCGCTCTTGTCACTGTCCTTATCGCATTTGCGATTCTGCCACGGCGTCCAATCACGCGACCCATATCGCCGTCACCTACTTTGACCGCAAGTGTTGTCTCTTCCTCATTGTTTTGAACGTTTATTTCAACTTCATCAGGCTTCTCAACTACTGATTTTACAATGTGCTCAAGAACATTGTATGCATGGCTAGGTTCATTATTTTCTTCACTCACGAGTCTTCTTCCTCTTCCTCTACAGATTCTTCAGAAGCTTCTTCTTCTTCACCTTCGGATTCATCTTCGCTAGCTTCAGGGGACTCATCCTCGGTGGACAATACCTCTTCTTCTGACTGTTGATTCTCTTCATCAATGCTTTCATTTACTTCTGTTGACTCTAGATTTTCCTCTATTGTTTCTTCTGTTTCCATTTCTGGAGCCTGAGATTTTATTTCTTTCGAAGGATAAACAATGGCCTCAAGCGGTTTCCCTATAAATTCTTCCCACGTGCCCGTAATGCGGAGTAGTTTTTCTAATCGTTACGTGGGTTTCGCGCCATTTCTCAACCAATGTAAAGCTCTTTCATTTTCAATATTTATTACGGAGGGTTCTTGCCTCGGTTCATAGGTGCCTAATATTTCTATGAATCGGCCATTTCGAGGTGACCGGCTATCTGCTGCCACAACTCGGTATGTAGGTTGTTTCCGTTTTCCCATCCGTACAAGGCGGAGTTTAACTGCCACGTTTTCTTCTTTCTGAGATTCAGCCACTATGGCTATCTATTCTTGGATAAGTTCGTATCCTATTTGGTTTTTACACGGATACACACCTATAAATTTTTAACTTTTCGGTCGTCACATAGTGTGCCGAGAAAAAACGTCGGTTCAATGATCTTTGAGATATTTCTTTAAATTGATTTTTCTTCAGTTTGAGAATGTCCCGAAGTCGCTTAGGTCAAACTCTCCTGTCGTTCCGGAGTCTGGAGTCTCTAGGTGACTTTTCTGCTTAACTCTTGAGCTTGGTTTACTTTTTTTTCTTTTGTTCGCGCCTTTTCTCTTACTCTTTTTTCGTGGTTTCGCTGACCCCTTCATCATTCGTTTTATCTCTTTGAATTGTTTCAGTAGTGAGCTCACTTCCTGAACGCTAGTTCCAGACCCTTTAGCTATTCTACTTCGGCGTGAACCATCAATAATCACTGGAGAGTGCCGTTCTGCGACAGTCATTGATGTAATGATTGCTTCCATCCGGACTAGGCGGCTTTCATCCACGTCAGAAGGGTCTGCACCTGGTGGAAGATCAGGCATCATCCCCATGATATTTTCCAATGGACCCATTTTTTTAAGCTGTTGCATTTGATCAAGAAAATCTTCAAGTGTGAATTCCCCACTGATAAGTTTTTGGGTTGCTCGCTTAGCTTCTTCTTCATCAAATGCATCTTCAGCTTTTTCTATCAGAGTTAGCACATCCCCCATTCCGAGAATGCGGCTTGCTAGTCGATCCGGGTGAAACTGTTCAAAATCTTCTATGTTCTCACCGATGGATGCGAACGCTATCGGTTTCCCAACAACAGATTTAGCTGATAATGCTGCGCCACCTCGGGCGTCTCCATCTAGTTTGGTGATGATCATTGCATCTAGTGCAAGTTGGTTATGGAAGGATTCCGCAATATTCACTGCATCTTGCCCTGTCATTGCATCTACCACCAAGAATGTGTAATGCGGTTCTATCGCATCAGAGATTTGCCTGATCTCTTGCATCATTTCTTCATCAATAGTTAAGCGTCCCGCTGTATCGCAGATAACAACATCTCGTCCAGTTTTTCGTGCCTTTTCAATTCCTTGGGATACCACCGTTACAGGATCACTTTCTTGTGAAAAAACTGGGACATCTATTGATTCAGCTAATGTTCGTAGCTGTTCAACAGCTGCTGGCCGTTGAAGATCAGCCCCGACAAGTAAAGGATTTCTCCCCTGTGATTTAAACCATCTTGCCAATTTGACGGCGTTAGTGGTTTTTCCAACACCTTGTAAACCTGCGAGAAGGACAATAGTCGGAGGCTTCTCTGCAAAAGAAATTGCCAGAGCTTCTCCTCCGAGGATGCTGACAAGTTCTTCGTTTACCGACTTGATTACTTGCTGAGCAGGATTTAAAGCTTTATGGATTTCTGTTTCTACACACCTACTGAAGACGCTTTCTTGAAAATCTTTTGCTACTTGTAGATTTACATCTGCTTCAAGCAATGCCATTCGAACTTCATCAAGGACTTCATTTATTTGGGATTCCGATAATCTCCCTTTGCTTCTGAGTCGCCCGAAGATGTCTCCTAGTCGGTCAGTTAGGGTGTCAAACATAATTTTCTCTAATCGGGGCGATTGGCTGTTTTCTAATACTACGAAGTTAGTTCTCTAGTGGGAAATCAAATAGAGCTTCAACGAAATCATCTGGATCAAATTGGATGAGATCTTGCGATTGCTCACCTATCCCTATGTATTTTACTGGTATCCCTATCTCTTCTTGAATAGCGAAGATGATCCCACCTCGAGACGATCCGTCAAGTTTCGTCAAGATAATTCCTGTAACGTCAACAGCAGCAGCAAATTTCTTTGCTTGTTCTAGACCATTTTGTCCAGTAGTCGCATCTAACGTCAACAAAATTTCTGCAACTGTTCCTGACCCTTTACTAGCTACTCGCTCAATTTTGGAGAGTTCATCCATCAGGTTTGTTTTCGTGTGTAGCCTTCCAGCTGTATCTGCTAAGACAAGTGGAATTGACGCTGAATGAGCATGTTCTATCGCATCAAAGATGACTGAACTAGGATCAGCCCCTTCTCCGCCACGTATTAAAATCGAGTTGCATTTTTGAGCCCATTCCTCTAATTGTTCTGATGCTGCAGCACGGAATGTGTCTCCTGCAGCCATAACAACTTGGACACCCAATGAATATTGCCAAGAAGCTAGTTTCCCGATAGAAGTCGTTTTCCCAACTCCATTTACGCCTACGAAAATCCATACAGCTGGATTCCCTCTAGTATTCAACTCTCTTCCTGAACTAGACAAAATCTGTTTTAAATTTTGTTTCAAGCACGTTGTGAGCTCTTGAGGAGACGCTAGTTTTTGTTCTTTAGCTTGTTCTTTTAATTTAACAATTAACGATCTCGATGTTTTTACTCCGACGTCAGCTTGGATGAGCATCTCTTCTGCTTCTGTCCAAAAGTCAGGACCTAGCTTTCTATCCTTTTGCAATTTTGAGAACAGGGAAAATTTATTTCTAGTCTTTGAAATCTCTTTTGAGATGCGCGACATCAACTAACCTCATTTAGGGTGTTTTTACTCATCGCTCAGACTCCCTACTGCTACCAAAGTCACGGGTAAAGTCAGCTGTTCGCCATTTCTTATAGCAATTATTTCTACAGTTGTTCCAGGGGAACTTAATCTGATTCGAGCTGCTAGTTCAGACATCCCTAGAATAGGAGCCCCATCAATGCCGATAATTAAGTCGCCTGGTTCCAAACCACTGACGTAGGCAGGGCTTCCTGAAACAACATCAATAATTAGGGCGCCGGCTCTTCCAATTGTTGGGTTTTGTCCACTAATCCCAAGAAACCCATTTTCAAGTGACTCCCCGTTAGCTATTCTTTCAGTCACAAGAAATATCGTGTCAGATGGAATGGCGAAACCAACCCCAAGGTTTCCTTCAACGGTTCCATCCGTCCGGATCAACGTGTTCATCCCTACAACACGTCCTTGCCGATCCACTAGGGCACCTCCGGAATTACCAGGGTTTATAGGGGCATCCGTTTGAATCATTTCTACAATCGTTCTGGATCCATCCTCAATATTTTTGCTTGGCACTGCGCGGTTAATAGCCGATACGATTCCGGCAGTAACGCTCTGCTCCAAACCAAAGGGACTCCCAATCGCAACGGCTAGTTGGCCTACCCTAACGGACTCCAGTAAAGCGAAAGTCGCCTGTTTAAAATCGAAGTTGCCCTGGATTTGGACGATAGCAATATCAACCATTGGGTCAGAGCCTATGACTAAACCTGTTGAACGAGTTCCATCAGCTAGTCGAATTTCAACCGATTCTACTCCCTGTACGACATGGGCATTTGTTACGACCATTCCGTCCTGATCATAAATTATTCCGCTACCTGTTCCCGTAGCAGTGTCAATTCGCACTACAGAAGGTGCGACTGCTTCTGCTACTGCCGCTACAGGCTCATCTACATCGCCAATGGGAGCAGCGGGTGATGTTGCAATTAAGGCGGTTGATTCTATCTCGGGAGAATCAATGTTTTCCGATTCAGTCGTTTCACTTTCACTGCTGACAATCATGCCAACAGCAATTCCTATTACTAGTAAGACCAAACAAGTTACCAAAGACAGGCTAAGGTAAAGTTTTTTCTTTTTTGCCCGCACGCCTTTTGCTAATCTATTGGGTCTCGGAACCACCTGGTCGGATGGCCAGAAAGGGTATCCCGTTTCGTCTCCTCCTCTTTGGGAATCATTTCTTCCCGACTGCTTCCATTGGTCCATCGCCGACTCTCAAGCTTCATTAATGTTTTGCCGTAGGTATTCTAGCTTGAAAGCTATTAAGAATCGCTTGCAAATAATAGGGAGGCTTCAGAAAGGTTAATGTTTATGCTGCGAATACCGGACTATACGTGATTTGTTTTCGCATCTGCCATTTCAAATAAAGGGTTTGCAGTTTTTTGGTCTGAGTTTGATTTCTCGCTCACTATTTTTGAGGAGCCTCCAGGTTTCATGGTGACCCCGTATAAACAGTCAGCAGTTTCCATAGTTCGTTTCTGATGGCTAACTACAATTAGTTGGGCTTCATCTCTGAATTCTTTTACTAGTTGGAGAAACCTTTGGAGGTTTACGTCGTCTAGGGCAGCCTCAACTTCATCCATTACATAGAATGGTGATGGTCGGCTTCGGAAAATTGAGAAGAGGAAAGCTAAAGAAGTAAGTGATCTCTCTCCGCCCGAAAGTAGCGAGAGTTTCTTTATATTCTTCCCTGAGGGTTTGGCCTCAATTTCTATTCCTGTCTCAAGCAGATTATTTGGTTCCGTTAGTTTTAGAGAACCTTCCCCACCAGGGAATAACGAAGAGAAGAGGTTTTCAAAGTTCGTACTTATATCAGCAAAAGCTGCCGTAAACACTGCGACAATTTCTTGGTCTATTGCTTTAATAACTTTGTTGAGATCACGTCGGGAGTCTCGGACATCTTGCAACTGGGTTTGGAGAAATTCGAAACGTGTATTGAGTTCTTCATATTCTTCAAGTGCAAGAGGGTTGATTGGGCCCATAATTTTGAGCTCTCGCTCAAGCTCTCGCACGCGTCCTTTTGCAGTCACACCTTCTAAAGGGGGGCAAACTGTTGAAACAGCAGTTCCAGGTTCACAATCCAATTCTCTTCTTACTGAGTCGGTTAGTGCCTCTAATTTAAGCGTGAATTCTGATTCTTTAAGTTCGGAACGATGTAATTCTTCACGCATTTGCGTTAATTTTATTTCATTTTCACTTCTATTGGTTCTGTATATCTCAAGTTGGCTGACAGCTTTTTGAGCAGAGTTTGACTGTTCTTGGCGCAACTGCCGAAGTTCTAGAAGATCAGATTCCACCATTGAGGATTTCTCTTCAACGATTGTTTTCAGAAATTCTGCCAACCGTAGTCTCTTCTCCAAGGTTAGTCTGCGTGATTCTGCCTCATCACGCTGGTCGGTATACCCACGAAGGCGATTTTCAATTTCTCTCAGCCTTCCTTGAAGGAATTTCTCTCTTTCGTAGATTGAGGCAAGGCGAACATCTATTGCATTTCTCTTTACACCTATTTGTTCAGCTAATTTATCTAATTCATGTCTTTGTGTCTCAGCTATTTTCGTCCTCTCCAAAGCCTCTTTCTCATGGGTTTCTAATTCTGGCAGATCATCGACAAGGCGAGTTTGGGAGGCGATTTGATCTTCAATGTTTCCCTGAAGTGAAATTGCTTGTTTCTCTAACCCGTCTATCTCTACGCGAACAGCGCGGATGTCACTAGCAGATCTAGCTTTAGCTTCTCTAATTTCATTGAAGGCTCGTTGAGCTTGATGCACTGCTGTTTCAGCGGCAATCAGATCTTCTTTGCCCTGTTCAAGATCACGCTGGCATCTTCCAACTTCCTCTTCGCTCCTGCGGACATTTTCAAACGCTTTTTGGGATCTTTCTAAAGCTTCCTCTAGAGCACTTCCAGTTGCTCCAGAACCAGAAATTCCTACTCTCCACCCAAGTGAACTGAAATGGTCTCCTGCCATGGTAACAAAGATATTTTCAGGAGATGATAGTGATTTTTCTACCCCCATCGACCAAGCCGAAACGACTTGAATTCCGCCAAGAAATTTATCGAGAAGCGCCTCTATTCCCGGCAGGTCGGATCGTACATGTTCTCTTAATGGATTTTGTGAAATATTTAGTGATGAGTTTTTGGGTGCAACAATGACCCCTCCGGCACTCCCAGAATCTTGAATCTTCTCTAGCGTTTTTCTGGCAGTTTCAATATCACTTACTACGACCGAAGCCACAATATGCCCGATCGCTGCCTCAAATGCAGCTTCCCAACCGTCATCAATATGTATTAATTCAAGAAAGGAACCGTAAACACCATCCATTTCGGAAACTTCTTCAATGCCGCTTAATTTTCGAGCCTCATCCAAGGCAAGTGATAATGCATCTGCTCGGGCTACCCAAGCTTTGCTTTCTAGTTTCGCTTCTGCAAGTTTTGATTGGGCTGCATTATATATTTCAGCTAGTTTTTCTGTCTTCTCACTTAGTTGTTTGTGGGTAGCCTCTGCGTTATTTCTGAAATCATTAGTTTCTGTTAGTTGCAGATCAAGGTCTCTTGAAAGAGCGAGGCCGTTTTTCTCCGCTTCTTTCTGACTTTGCAGGATGGCGCTTAGCTCAGTGATTTTGAGTTGAAGATTCTCTAATGTTGCGTTTATAACTGCTAGTTGCCCACGTGACTCAGCTGCCGCTGTTCCGTGTTTTTGTATATCAGGGGCGAATCCACTCTGAAATTCAGAACGTTTGATTGCGAGTTCCTTCTCAGCTTGAACTACTTCTTTAGTAACTGGCTCAAGTTCTACTTTGGATGCAACTGACTCTTCCAGTTCTTTCCGTAGCCTGGCAGTTTCCGCTTCTAGTGTCTCTACGACACCTTGATCAACTTGCATGTCTATTTGTCTACGAATACTCGCTATTCGTTCTGCAAGGAGCGCCTTTAACCCTTTAGCACGTTCTCGTAGTCCTTCTGCAGACGCAAGTTTATCTGCAGCATCATCAACTCCTGTGGTAGCGAGTTGCTCTTCAGATTGCTCAATTTGACTATCTAAGTTATTTAACGTTGACCTAATATCGCGTTCCGTGTTATGGAGTTGTACCTTTCCTCCTTGAACCGCTTTAAGACCTTCCCGCAAAGATGTGATTTCTTTCCCAACTAAATGGCGACGGAGGGCAGTTAGCTCATCAAATAAAGATCCGTGACGTCTCGCTGCATCCGCTTGTCGCTCTAGGGGCTTGAGTTGCCGTTTCACTTCTCTAAGCAAATCTTGAAGTCTCGTAAGATTCTCTTCTGTTGCTTTAAGTCGGCGCTCAGATTTCTCCCTACGTTTTCGATATTTTAGGACTCCGGCTGCTTCTTCAACAATCGATCGTCTATCTTCAGGTTTAGCGTTTAAGACAGCGTCAATTTGCCCTTGGGAGACAATCACGTGTTGATGACGACCAACTCCTGAGTCACTAAGTAACTCTTGGATATCAAGGAGTCGACATGGGACGTTGTTCATAGCGTATTCGCTATCACCGTCTCGAAACAATGTACGACTTATGGTGACCTCGTTAAAGTCAATCGGTAGGACTTTAGCTGAGTTGTCGATAGTTAGGGAAACTTCAGCGCGACCTAATGCTGATCTCTTTGTAGTCCCAGCGAAGATGACGTCATCCATCTTTTGGGAACGGACGACTCCTGGTGCTTGGGCTCCAAGTACCCATGCTATAGCATCAACGACATTTGATTTTCCGCTTCCATTTGGACCCACGACAACTGTGACTCCAGGTTCAAATACTAGTGTCGTAGATTCAGCAAAAGACTTGAATCCTTTAAGGGTCATTGATTTCAAGAACACAGCGTGAAACTAGTCGCTCTAGAGAGAAATTACACGTTTGTAGTTTAATTTTTTGGTTTTTAGACTTGGCTCTGTTCGCAGTAGTACGTCCAGATACCACCAAATTTTGATCGTGCGATGGGTTTTCGAGACCTTGGGCTTAATTCTCCATGCTTCTGATAAACCGAATGGTGGTCTTGATAGACGCCTGGTTCTCCACTGGTGTCAACATATGCGCTCCCAGTAATCGTTGATCCTCTGTATTTCACCGCATCATATAAAGTCTGCACAATAGCCTGCCAAAGCCTACGAACTTCGTTCGTTGTCAACGAGTCCGATATTCGGTCATACTTCAGTCCCGCTTCAAATAATATTTCATCGGCATACATAGGACCAATACCGAGAACGAATGATTCATCTATAAGTAGTGTTTTAAGTTTGGCTTTTCGCGCATGAAGGTAATGGGCGAAGTCACCCCATGTAATCTGTTGGGAGTGTTCGATTGGGTCTATCCCATACTCAAATAAATCCGGTCGATCTTCTCTGATCGCTTCCGTTTCATGCAGGGAAACAGTAGCTTCAGCGTTGTGATCCAAAATTCGCATCTGTCCTGTCTGGGTAAAAGTCAAAATGAAATGAGTTTTGGCATGCCTTTCCGCCTTGTTCGGCACGCGAAGAATCTGACCACCATGCCCTAGACCCACAAGAAGAGTTTTCCCGTTGGAGAAATCGAATTGAAGAAATTTTCCTATACGTCCGACGCTTTCGATTTTCGTTTGATCTAATTCTTTTTCTATTAAAGCTTTTGATTTCGTTCCGCCAGCAGTTTTTGTCTTGATAACTTCAACTGATTTAACTTTTTTTCCGACGCAGTCACGTTCTAAGTCTCTTCGAATAGTTTCAATTTCGGGGAGTTCAATCATTCGTTCCTTATAGACGTTGGCGTGGTTCGCATTTTACAGGTTTCTTTCGCATCTTATTCATTAGCGAACCTTTTCAAAGCTTGACCAGCCGCTGATTGCTCTGCTTCCTTTTTGCTTCTCCCATCGCCTTCTCCGGCAATTTCATCATTAATCAGTACTTGCGCATAAAACCGTTTCTCATGAGCAGGTCCTTCTGTAGTAATCCTATAAGTTGGCGATGTCCTGAACTTCTGCTCGAAAATAACTTTTAAACGACTCTTAAAGTCTTCGTTGTTTCGCGATGAATACTCTTTGATTTTTGACTCAAGCACATTTAGTACAAATTCTTGCGCTTTAGACCATCCCCCATCTAAATAGATGGCGCCTATTATCGCTTCAATAGCATTTTCAAGCAAAGCCGGTGATACCGATGAATGTTCGAGTTTATTCCCAAGCTTCAGATAAGAACCAATACTTAAGTTTTCTGCGACTTCGGCAAGAGATTTTTTTTCAACTAATACCGATCTCAAAAGGGATAACTGCCCTTCGGCTAGTTCTGTATAGGTTTTGTAGATATGTTCGGTAACGATAAGTCCCAAGACAGAATCTCCAAGAAATTCTAACTTTTCGTTCGGTTCAAACCCCTCGTTTTCTGCAGACCAGGATTTATGAGTTAGCGCAATTTCAAGAAGTGCAGGGTTCTCAAATTTGTAGTTGATTTGTTTCTGGAGTTCTCTTAGCTTTTCTTTATCCAAGGAAACTTTCAATCCAATCTGGTGTGAACATACTCCACAGCATCTCGGACGCTTTTCAGGTCTTCTAGATCTTCATCGTCGATTCTGAAGTCAATGGAGCGCTCAGATAATTCTTCTTCAATTGCTTCTACAAGTTCAATGAGAGCTAGTGAGTCGGCATCAAGGTCGTCAGCGAAGGAATCCCCTTCGTTTATGGAGCTTGGTTCTATTTCTAGTATTTCAGCTAATCGGTCTTTCACGAGTTGAAGTAGTTCTTCTCTTCCAAGCGGTTCTTGTTCCATATGGGTTTCTGCTGGCATGGGCACCTGTCTTTCTGTCGCAAGAATTGAGTTTAAGCGATTCTAACCGTTTGTGCTTGGAAGGAATTCGAAAAGGTTAATTGGTTGAAAGAATGGATTGTAAGTTCTTTACATGGTCGTCAATTACAAGTTCATGTGCCGTTTGTATCGCATTGAGAACTGCTTTCGCTGAAGAAGACCCGTGACTAACCATTGCGATGCCTTTAACGCCAAGCAGTACTGCCCCGCCTACTGAATCTGGATCAAGTTTTTCATATAGAGGCAGTAACGCTGGAGTTAAGAGTTCAGCTCCCTTTTGAGCTTCTGGCGAGGAGGAGAAGGCGCCTAATAGCGCGGCGACTATAGCCTTTGCCGTACCTTCGAGTGTCTTTAAAGCTACGTTCCCGGTGAATCCATCTGTAACAACTACGTCAGCGACCCCGCTCATAAGGTCGCGACCTTCAACATTGCCGATAAATTGCGCTGAGCTTCGTAGCTGCCAAGCCTCTGTATTGAGTAAAGCAAAAGACTCTTTTACTAGAGGATTGCCTTTCCCAGCCTCCTCACCTATTGATAAAAGGCCAACTTTTGGTTTATCTATGTGGAACCGGTCACGTGCGTAGACGGCACCCATTTCCGCAAATTGCAGCAACCATTCTGGTTGACATTCTGAATTAGCACCTGAGTCAAGAAGAACGACTGGGTGATCACCATCCAGAACAGGGATCGGAGTGGCTATTGCTGGTCTAGATACTCCTTTCAATCTCCCCATTCGAAGTAGAGCAGAGGCCATTGTTGCCCCCGTATTCCCAGCACTTATCATTGCAGAAGCTTCCCCATCTCGCACGGTTTCAGCCGCGCGAACAAGCGATGAATCTTTTTTCCTTCTAACACTTTGACCAGGGTCATCATCCATTTCGATGACTTCACTAGCTTCAATGGTAGGGATATTCTTGATCCCTTCTAGTGCTTGTGGAGTGCCTACAAGTAAAACTGGTATTCCGATATCATGTGCTAGTCGAGCACCTTTTATAATTTCTCCAGGTGCATTATCTCCCCCCATAGCGTCAATGGCTATCGGCAGATGATTGGTAGACATTTCTTCCCTGATTCTCAGTCAACCTCTATAACGGCACGACCGTTGTACCAGCCACAATTACCACAAACATGGTGCGGCCGACGGGCTGCGCTACAGCGTGGGCAAGAGTTAGTGCTTGTTGCGTGAAGTTTCCATGCAGAGTTGCGGCGGCTTCTGCTTTTCGCTTTTGATGTTTTTTTCTTTGGTACTGCCATCTTATATCCAAGTAATTAGTTAGTCAGCAAGTTGGAACTTGCGCAGGGTTGATCCTACCGAAGGAGAGAGGATCTTGCACCCTCTTACGGGGTGTGATTCGTATCGTCATCGAACTTCAATACATCTAAAGCTGCCCATCGAGGGTCTTTCTTATGATCATGCTCACGATCGTTTGCTTGGTTTTGCTTGCTATCAATTGGAAATTCGGTTTCCATTGGGCCTTCACACGCATCTGAACACAAGGGGGCTAAAGGTAAACTCAAAAGCGTTTGTTCAGCAAGCATAGGTTTCAGGTCTAACTTTTCTCCGGGAGGAAATTCAAAAGTCTCTCCTTCAGCGGCATTGTGTTCAAAGATTTCTTGAATGAATATCTGCGTTATGCCTTTAGCTTCCTCTAGGCATCTTCTGCATGGTCCGACCCAATGGAGATCGATATTTCCACTTACAGCAATCTTTTCGGTTAATGCTTCAACATTGAGTGTTCCCACAAGAGCTTCGGCTGATGAGTAGCTGGTAATTATTTCAGGAGGATTCCATTGACATTCAACTTGTTTAAGAGAACCTGCTCCTTGAAAGAGATTAGGGATGTCGATTACCAGATTCGTCGAGGATGAGTTGTCTTTATTCAAATTCATCCTGATCGTAGAGTTCAGGCCCTCTTGGAATCTCTTCTTGATCTTGACTGTGTGCTTCTTTCAGTTCTGAAAGAGGGTCTCCTTGCAACTTTGACCGACCATCGGCGACAATTTTCTGCGTTTTCTTTAACACAGCTTCAAAACTTGCGAGTCGCTGATCACAGTAATCTTCAGTTTCTAACTGAAGCCTACGAGCTTCTGATTGTGAGTCTTCGATAATTCGCCGAGCTCGAATCTCTGCAGCCTTCACCACTTCAGACTTTTGCACCATCTGGCCGGCACGAGCGCGAGCAAGGTCAATTAATTCGTCGCCTTCTCTTTGTGTTCTCGCGAGGAAATCCTCACGTTGTTTGAGTAGCCATCTAGCTGCTCGTATCTCATCTGGCAACCGGAGCGAAATGTCATTCAAAACAGAAATCACTTCATCTTTATTTATCATTGACGATGACGAAAGAGGAACTGGGCGCGCTGCGTCAACAACATTAATGAGTCCTTGGATCAATCGCTCTACTTCCGGTGCTTCATATGGTTCTACTGACTCAAAGGAATGTTCTTCATCTCCGGATTCACTCATTGTTTAGCCTCCTCAAGAGTAACTTAGTAACGCTGTCGGGTACTAGCGCTGATACATCCCCTCCCATAGTTGCGATTTCACGAATGAACCTACTTGATATGTGTGAATGCGCAGGTTCAGAAGGTATAAAAATTGTCTCAACCCCAGACACGGTTTTATTTGTTTGGGCCATCTGCATTTCTATCTCAAAATCACCGGTGGATCGTAACCCTTTAACAATAATTTTTGCGCCAAGTTCAACTGCTGCGTTCACGACCAGATCTGACGAATTAGCGGTAGAAACATTAGGTAGGTGGGAAAAACTTGATTTGAGCAGATCTTCTCTTGCCTCAAGGGAGAGAAAGCTTTTTTTCTCCGGGTTTTGCATTGTCACGACTACAACTTCATCAAAGATGCCCGATGCAACTTCAACTATATTGAGGTGTCCAAGATGTAGAGGATCAAACGATCCCGGATACATTGCTTTTGTCATTTCGCTGACCTATTCCAGATTGAGTGGCGTATCAGAGGTTTCAGGTTTTTGCTTTCTCTGTATACCATTGTAGGAAATTCGGAGCCTGCACCCAACAATTAACGATATAACCTGTAACTAAAGGGGGAAAGAGGCTTCTTTTACTGCTATTTGCACATTTGACTGCCCGTAGCTTTGCTCCTTAATGATGACCCATGACTCATCTAGGTTGATGTTCTGGGAACTTTCAATAACAACTACTTTTGATTTAATTTGCGATAATAACTGATCCCAAAGCTTAAATTCATAGGGAGGGTCCAAGATTGCGACATCAAATTCCCTTGATTCCTTTAAATACGTCATTGCGTCTTGACGTCTTATCTCTGCTTTGCCAATGAACCCCAGCCTTTGCAGATTTTGTGTAACCGTATTCACAGATAATTCATTATTGTCAACGAAAACTACTGAATTTGCCCCTCTTGATAAAGCTTCTAAACCTAGAGAGCCCGTCCCAGCAAATAAGTCAAGGTAGTGAAGATCCTCAACCAAACCATAACTATGCAGGGAATTGAAAATCGCTTCTCTGACTCGATCTTTTGTCGGTCGGATTTCACTATTTGAAGGGATGATAAGCTTTCGCCCACGGGCTGTACCAGCTACGATTCGCATGATGCGCTACGTTACCGTCAGACTTGCTTAGTGGCAATGGATCTCCCTAAGGAAATTATTTGCGTTGATTGTGGTGGTCGGTGTTATTTAGGTAGCGAAAAACCAGAATCAGGATGGGAAGAAGGGATGGTGGTCTTCTATAGGTGTAAGGATTGCTGGGATAGGTGGGATATTGTTCTTGGCGCAGACGGCATTTAGTGGTCTGTTGATTTTGGTCGACGCCACATGCATGTGAGTTGCGCTTGACCATCAGCCAAAATTAATTCTTTACGTATTTCAAATCCTAGACGGTAATAAAAAGAAATGTTTCTTGGGTTGCTAGATTCCAGATACGCCCCTAGTCCTGTTGCATCACAGATATCTAAGATTGGAAATAGTAGGGCGGCCCCTTTCCCTTTTCCTTGCATATTTGGGGTGGTCCCTACAGCTTGCAGATACCAATGGGGTTCATCTGGGTGTTCCAAACTAACCTCATATAAAGCTTGAAGTACGGTTGGAAGACGCTCCCCCACTAAAGGTTCAACGAAATTTACGAAATTATTGAATCCTTCATCATTGCTACCCTTTTCTTTCTCAAATTTAGGTTTCCTCCAAATAGACGCAGTTGTATTTTCTTCATCAATGTCAAAATGTGAATAGCCATTTTCTATACTGGCTTGGGACATGTACTCCCACCATCTCTGGAGATTATTTTGGTGTTCACTCCCGGGGAAAAGCCATTTCATAAATGGGTCGCCTGTGAATGCTGATGTGAGAATAGTTTGGATTTGTTCTAGTTTCAGCATTTTGTGAGCTGTTCATCTTTTATGATTTAAAGAGATATTCTACTTCTTCATCTTTGAAGAAAAGCTTGACCTCATCAGCAAGGAGAGAAATATCGGGAACGTCTGTTTTCGAATTTAGTAAAGCAAAAGCTGCATCTCGAGCATGTTGAACCCACTCTTTGTCTCTTCGAAGTGACGCTATTTTTAAATCGTTTTTCCCTTTTTGTGACACTCCCATAATCGTACCTTCACCCCTGATTTCAAGGTCTATTTCAGCTAGCTCAAATCCATCTGTTGTTTCAACGAGAGCTTGCAATCTCTCAGCTGCTTCTTCAGTTTCTGCATCGCTGACTAAATAGCATTTAGATCCAGCCTCCCCTCGACCCACTCGACCTCGAAGCTGGTGTAGTTGGGCGATACCAAACCTTTCAGCACCTAGAATAACCATGATGGTTGCATTCGGGACATCAACACCCACCTCGATAACTGTGGTTGAGACGAGAACATCAAGATCTCCTTTGCGAAAAAGGTTCATCACCTGTTGTTTCTCTATCGTAGATAGTCGCCCATGTAGCAATCCGAGTCGTAGGTCTTGAAGTTCATCCCCTTTAAGACGTTCATAGGTTTCTTCTACTGAGGCAGTTAACATTTTTTCATTTTCCTCAATAAGCGGGCAAACGATGAATGCCTGATAGCCGAGAGAAACTTGCTGTCTCAATTCATCCCACAGCGTCGGGTTGTCGTTAACTCTTTCTGTGCTGATAGGCGATCTCCCCAAAGGGAGTTCGTCAAGCACGGACACATCTAGATCTCCGTAAACAGTCATTGCCGCTGTTCTTGGGATTGGTGTTGCTGTCATCACTAGGACATCGGGAACTGCCATGTTTTTCCCTTTAGCTCGTAAGGCCGCCCTTTGATCTACTCCGAATCTATGTTGTTCATCTATTACCGTTAAGCCAAGATCGCAGAAGCTCACTGATTCTTGAATCAGAGAATGGGTTCCCACAATTATGTCGACGTTCCCTGAAGCGAGCCCTTCTCGTATTTCTTTACCGTCCTTGGTATTTGTTTGACTAGTTAATAGTGCGACTTTTATATTTCGTTCACCTAGAAGATTCTCCGGTTCTTCAACCGTGAATTCAGCAAGCATTTTTGAAATTACCAAATAATGTTGTTCGGCTAGTACTTCGGTGGGGGCCATGATCGCGCCTTGTTTTTTTCCCTCAACGACTGAGAGCAGTCCAGCTACGGCTACGAGAGTCTTCCCTGATCCAACATCACCTTGCAAAAGTCTATGCATTGGATAGCTAGAACGAAGATCCACGAGAATTTCATCAACAACTCGGGTTTGGGCAGTTGTCGGGTCAAAAGGTAAAGAATCAAAAAGTTTCGCTACATAATCTCCCGCGAATTTATGGGCGATACCTTGTGTCGAGGATTCCAATTGAAGTTTTCTTGCGATAAGTAGGAGTTGGATGCGAAAGAGCTCATCGAAAACAAGTCTGCGCCTAGCTTGCAAAACATCTGACATTCCATTTGGGTTGTGGATCTTCTGAAAGGCGATACCTCTACTTACAAGGCCATATCTCTCTATCACTGATTGAGGTAGAGGCTCTGCAAACCCTCGAACTTTAGATTTTTTTAGGGCATCATTAATCCAATTAGCAAACTCCCATGTTGTTAAACCAGCTTTGCCTGACTGTGGATATACAGGCACGAATCTCCCGGTTTTGTCTCCTATTAAATCAACAACTGGGTTGACCATACTATTTTGACCTCGGAATCGTTCTAGCTTCCCAAAGATAATTACTTCGGTTCCTGCCCTAAGTTGACGTTCCCTCCATGGTTGGTTGAAAAAGGTCAATGACAAGTTTCCTGTACCATCAGAAACAGTTGCTGCAACCATCTGCCTCTTATTGCGAGTTCTCCTTTTATGAACATCAAGGACTTCGACAAGAACCATGCCCTCTTCACCGACTTGAAGAGAACTTATTTTTGCTTCGTTTGTTCTATCTATGTACCTACGTGGGTAATGAGTGAGAATGTCAAGAACTGACATCACATCAATTGACAAAAGTGCTTTTTCTTTTTTGGGTCCTACCCCCTTCAATCTAGTAAGAGGAAGTTCTGATAGGTCTTCTAAAGTAAGCGGTGAAGCATCATCAGTCATTTTGGGTTCTTATTTGTTGGGAAAGTGCTGCACTAAGGCGCGAAAGATTTTCGACTAGGGCAGTTGCTGAAATCAACTTTGCCCGCATAGTTACTCAATTCCCAGGTAATAGGGGTAGAGAGGTTGTCCTCCTTGATGAATCTCGACTTCTACTTGCGGGAATTGGGTTGTTAACCATTCCCCGATTGTACTAGTTGCCTCTTCAGAGCTTCCTTCTCCAGTAATGATTGTCACTATCTCATGATCTTCTTGAACCAAACTTTCAAGTAATTTTTGTGTAGATGTGATTAGGGAGTCAGAAGAAACAACAATTCCTGAGCGATTAAGCCCAATCCATTCGCCTTCTTTGACTGGTCCGGCATCTGTTTCACTATCTCGGACGGCTTTAGTGACTTCTCCAGTAACGACCATGTCTGCCATACGAGTCATAGCTTTTGCATTAGCTTCTGAATTTGCCTTGGGGTCAAAGGCAAGCAAAGACGAAAACCCTTCAGGGATACTTCTCGTCGGGACGACGTTTACATTTTTTTCTACTTGTTTGTTTACTTGCTCTGAGACAGGAATGATGTTCTTGTTGTTCGGGAGGATGATTATTTCATTAGTGTTGACTTGCTCAACTGCATCTAGAAGATCTCTGACTGAAGGATTCATTGATTGCCCGCCGCGGACTATGGCGTGCACACCCATTGAAGCAAATATTTTATGAACCCCTTCTCCGGCGACTACTGCTATCACAGCTGTTGTTTCTGTTTCCGGATTTGGAAGAGTGATTTCAGTTCCTCCGCCGATTTCTATGTGGTCTTCATTATGGGAAAGTTCTTCAAGAAGGTCTGTGACACGTATTTTGTGAGGTCTCCCTATTTTTATTCCTGATTCTATTGAAGCACCGATGTCATTTGAATGAATGTGGCAGTTCCAGAGTCCATCTCCACCCACTATGACGATTGAATCCCCTATCTTTGACCAATCAGCTTTAAAACTTTCTATCTTCTCATCATCCGCATCTAGGAAAAACATAATTTCATAGCGGAGTTCGCTAATATCTACCTCATCTGCGTTGCTCTCATCATGAGATTTTTTTATGTTCTCTATTCGGGCACTTGCTTGCAAGGGCGGCTCAATTGGGGTTTCATCCACAACAAAAAGAAAGGCTTGAATTAGCAAGAGGTAACCAGCGCCTCCTGCATCTACGACTCCTGCATCTTTAAGGACTGGGAGCAGGTCTGGGGTTCTTTTAAGAGAATCTATACCTTCTGCTACAAGCGCTTTGAGGAAATCAGCTAACGATACATCCTCTTTGGTAATGGTTTCTGCTTTTTCAGCGACTTCGCGAGCAACTGTGAGGATTGTTCCTTCAACAGGTTTGAGTACAGAACCGTATGCTGACGTTGAAGCATGGCGAAATGCACGTGTCAGCGCTTCATGATTGATCAGGTCCTCTTCTGAGAGGCTATCTGCTAGACCTCTAAGGATCTGCGAAAGGATGACACCAGAATTTCCCCGTGCCCCCATCAAACTTCCATGGCGGATCGCATCCCATTGAGCGCTAGGAGTACTATCTGATTCCTCCATTTCCTTAACTACTGAACGTAGAGTAAATGACATGTTAGTTCCAGTGTCCCCATCTGGAACGGGGTAGACATTAAGGGCATTCAGGCTTTCGCAATGTAGCGAAAGCGCTTCGTTGAAAATCTGAATAACTTGCTTGATTTGTTCAATGGAGAATGCGTTAAGATGTCCCACGATTGTTGATGGTACTAATTAGATGGCTTTAAAGACGACATCGTGTTGATTTTGATTAATTTAGTTTAAAATCGCAAAAGCTTTCACGGTTCGCATCTACTGGTTGAAGTCCGTTATTATTTTGTAAATCCAACGAGTTGGGGAGATACCTTGCAGGGAGTAATAAAATCTTATGATCCTGGCACAAGAGATGGTGTAGTCATGTCTGAGCGGAACTTCACAGAATATGAGCTATCCCCAAATGCTCTTGAAGGTTCAATATTTCGAATGCTTCGTCAAGGGCAAAGAGTTATCTTTGAGTTAGATGAAGATGGCATGGCGACAAATCTTCGTTTGGGTTCGGAAGTAGACATGGGCACCCCAGATTTCCTTCAATGAGTTCTGACACCGAGGTCAAATTACTATGACAGAGAACCCCCCACGCAACATTGCTGAAGCTCTTAATAAACAGTTCGGGATTAGCGACGTGGATTTACATTATGGACTATCTCAAGATGAACTCTTCCATGCTGCAATTGCTAATGATCGAGGGCGGGTAAGCCTTGACGGTGACCGAAATGAACAGAAGGCTTTCTCAACTGCTCTAGGGGTTGATGGTCCTCTCGTCTATTACAGTGACCCTTCGTGCACTGGTCGACCAGTTACTGACACATTCGCTGTGGCGAGACCAGAGGTTGAAAATACTATTTGGTGGAAAGATGGATTCACAAAGTTTGATCCAGATGCATT
>JAYYZG010000017.1:0-6112 GCA_036687775.1 Actinomycetota bacterium | reverse complement strand
ACAGGTGCGTTGACTATCGTCCAATCAGATGGTGATGGAAATCTATCAGTTGAATGGACTTATAATGTTCCAGCAGCTGGAATGTGTATCGGGGCAGGTACCCTAGATTCTTCATATGTCGGTACCTTCTGCGTTGGTGTTGGTGCGCCAGTACTACCTAACACAGGATCGGAATCTACTAAGGTTGCGATCATCGGTGCAGCTGTTCTAGCCGGTGGTGCGATGATTGTGCTTAGCACACGTCGTCGTTCATTCGTCAGCTAAAACTGATTCCAGTTTCGACTGGATATAAAGAACTCATTGAGCCGGGCCCTCGGGTCCGGCTCTTTGATTTTTCTAGCTCGTCGTCCAAGCCGCAACGATGTCTTCTGTGGACGTCAGCGTAGCTAAAAGTGAAATGCTTCCTTCCATAATTGTTTGCCCATATTCATGAGGGACTCCTGCTACAGCATCGGTAGGGACGACAACCTGATAGCCAAGGTCAACCGCTGAGATAACTAAGCCAAGGATTCCAATATTAATTGAAACGCCAATAGGGATAATTGTTCTCGCTCCGAGGTTGCGAATAACTTGATCCAGTGATGTTGAAGTAAAGGGTGTTAAACCATGGAGTCGTGGGAGAACAATATCTTGAGGTTCAGGACCAAAGTCACTTATTATTTCAGCTCCAACAGAACCTTCAGTGATTCCCGAACCATTTTCATTCATTTTTTTAGAGGCAGCTAACATCCGACAATTTGCTATTGAACCTGCATAGTCAGACCGGTTCACCGCCGTGGCGTGAATTACCGTGACTCCAGAATCTCTCGCTTCTTCACATAGGCGTGGACCGTTAGTCAGAACTCCGGATTCAGTCGCTGCACTACGTAGTTCTTGGAATCCTGAAAGTTCCCCGACTATTCCCTGCTGCATTTCCATCGTGACTAAAACGGTCGTAGCTGGATCTATCAGTTTTTTTAGATCCATGGTTACCTCCCGTGATTCAAAATTTACTGCACTTTGAGCATCCCACATATACGCAATGTTCGCTACGACTAAGACTTGTGATTTATAAAAAAATACGAGTATCCACCACTCTTCTTGCTCTAGAGACAACAGTAGGCTCGTTCGTCACCTGGGAAACTGCCACCGCTTTAGGGGGTGGGCTCACATGAGTCCACCCCCACCGAATTCTCTGAATAGAGTCAGATTTCCAAAGTACCATCTACCTTTACTTGTATATCTTTACCCACATGAGTGGTTCGAATGAATTTTGTGCATCTTCGTTAAAGGGAATAACTTTTGCTTGAGTTCTTTGTCGCGCATGATTTTGTGTAAGGCTCATGCAATGAGTGAACTACATTGGGTAGAACAAAGGAACTTAAATAGACCACTTCTCATCATCGCATTAAAGGGGTTGTTTGATGCTGCTGAAGCGGCAACCGCAGGTGTTGATCTTTTGGTTGCAAAGCATGATGCTTTTCAAGTTGCAGAAATAGATCCTGAAACCTTCTTTAATTTTCAAGAAGAACGGCCTTTTGTTCGTTTGGGTGTTCATGGGCGCGAAATAGAATGGCCATCCAATGTGATCTGGGGCGCTGAATGCGGCAACGGGAATCACGACCTTCTCCTCCTTTCAGGTATAGAACCTCATCTTAAATGGCGCTCTTTTTCTGATGCGTTACTTGATGTTGCCCAGAAAATGAATGTTGAAATGGTTATAACAATTGGCGCCATGGCGGGGATGGCTCCACATACTCGACCTTTAGGAGTTGTCGGAAGTGCTTCTGACCCAGCGGTCGCTGATCGTCTTGGTCTTGGTCGCCCAACATATGAAGGTCCTACCGGATTGGTAGGAGTTCTCCATGATCATTTAGATAAAGAAGGGGTCCCCATTATTTCTCTGCGGGTTTCCGTTCCGCATTATGTTCCTGGCCCTCCGAATCCTGAAGCGACTCGTTCCCTGCTTTCCCGCCTTGAACTTATTACGGGAACAGAAACATTCCATGCTGATTTAGAAAAAGCAGCGAATGAGTGGCGAGATCGGATTCATACAGCTGTAACGAACGATGCTGACATGGCAAATTACGTCCAACAGTTAGAACAACGAGTTGATGAAAGTGAAATACTTCCTTCGGGAGATGACCTTGCCGCTGAGTTAGAAGCTTTTCTCAGAGATAAGCGAGCAGACTAAATCTCGTCGGTTTTGGACAAGATTTCCTTCCCTAAGCCTTGTAACGCCACCGCTGCAGCACCTGTTAACGGACCTTGATCGCCAAGTCCACCAGGAACTATCTCTGTCTGTTGCGAATGTTGTATTTTTGTTAAGTCGTTAATTGTGTTTTGCGCTGCCTCAAAAAAAATATCTCCGAAACCAAATGCGACTGACCCTGCAACAACTGCGAGTTGCAGGTCAAGAAGATTCGCTATTGATGCGACAGCTCGTCCTACATAGGTTCCTGTCTGAATGCGTATTTCATCACTCGCTTCTGATGGGGCAAATCCGTATTTTCTCTCTAAACCAGATCCTGAAGCTGAACCTTCAAGAAGACCGCTGACACCGTTAGCATCTAAACCACCTCCTGGTTCTACGAAAATATGCCCGATATGGCCAGCGTTTCCATCAGTTCCTTCGAGAAGCTTCCCATTTAAAACGATTCCACCGCCAATGCCTGTTGAGACAACCATTGCAATATAGTTTGAGCATCCTTGAGCGGCACCTAACCAACCTTCTGCTAAAGCCAATGCCTTTGCATCATTATCTATAAAGGTTGGAAGAGACAGATCATTTTCAATTTTTTTTCGTAAAGGGAAATCTCTCCAATTTGAAATATTGAGTGGGGAAACCAATTCGTAAGATTGTCTGCCTGGTCCCCCACAACCAATCCCGATTGCTGTCGGCTCTATTGATGACGTTGCTAAGCATTGGGTACTGAGGTCCAGAACTCGTTCATATAAAGAATCATCAGTACCGGTGTGTGTGGGGATCTGTTTCCGGTCTCTTATTCGTCCTTTTTCATCTACGATAGCGACTGCGAGTTTTGTCCCGCCTATATCTATTGCGAGAATGTGATGCATCAGGTCATGCTCTTGCTCGATAGACCCCTGAATCTCCTACAGCTTCTTTGTTGAGGAGTTTACTTAAATGCAGTCCTTCGAGAATAAATTCCATACCACTAGCAATCATGGCCGGTGACTCTAAGTCGTTTTCGGTAAAACCAAGGTCTTTGAGTAGAGGAACAAAAGAGGGGATCTCTTCAAGCCATTCGACGTATGTTGATGAGGATATGTCATCCCCAGCGTTAATAACCGCCCCTTCTGTAAATGCTTGGAGTATCCCACTGCACAGGGTTTGATTTGCTGTTTCTTTAAAAACTTCCAAAACCGACTGTTTGATTAGGTATTGGATAATTTCAATTTCTCTCCCATCGTCAAGAGATTCAACCTCGATTTTCCCTGCTGTTGATGCTAGAAGCGCGCTAAGGTCGCTGACTCTAGGGACTACTGTTTGCTCATCGGTCAATAAGGTCCGGCGGACTGACCCAGCTACGAGAGATTCGTAGTTGGCAACACTAACGCGAACTGATACACCTGATCGTTGATTTATGTGCGCGCTTTCACGAGCGGCATGGGTGACAGTAGCAATAATCTTTGTCATAAAATCAGGGACAATAACTTCAACGCCATCATTGGTGAAAAATTCTGCTTCCTGAATAGCTATATTGGCTTCTAGGTCTACATCAAAGGGATAGTGCGTCCGTATTTGGCTACCGAAACGGTCTTTCAATGGGGTAATGATTCTTCCCCTGTTCGTATAATCTTCCGGATTAGCAGACGCCACCAAAAGAATATCCAAAGGGAGTCTTATCTTGTAGCCTCGGACTTGCACGTCCCTTTCTTCAAGGACATTGAGTAGGCCAACTTGTATCCTTTCAGACAAGTCAGGTAGTTCATTGATTGCGAAAATTCCTCGATTAGTTCTTGGCACTAATCCGTAATGGAGTGTTAATTCATCTGAAAGATAGCGTCCTTCAGCAACTTTTATAGGGTCTACTTCGCCAATAAGGTCAGCGATAGCTGTATCCGGTGTCGCGAGCTTCTCACCGAATCGTTCACTTCTATGGATCCAGTGAATTGGTGCACCGTCTCCTCTTTCCTTAATCAGGTTTCTTGCGTATTTTGAGACTGGGTTACAAGGGTCATCATTTATCTCTGACCCTGCAATAATTGGCATCCATTCATCGAGCAAGTCTACGAGTCCACGTATCATTCTGGTCTTTGCCTGTCCACGTTCTCCAAGAAATATAAAGTCGTGACCAGCTAGAAGAGCGTTTTCCAATTGTGGGATAACTGTCTGTTCATAACCGATTACGCCAGGGAAGAGTTCACTTCCTTCCCTAATCCGTTGGACAGCATTCTCTCTTATTTCTTGCTTAACGGTTCTAGAAACCCAGCCTGATTTCTTTAATTTCCCAAGCGTTGACGCGTGCTTCATGCTTGCACCGTAGCGGACATATGGGAAGAGGACCGCATTAAAGATGTGACGATTTTAAAAATTTTCCATTGATAACAATTCGGTTTTTATATTCTGGATAGCCTGTTCTTCAAAGAGTTCACGAAACGAAGTCGTTGCGAAAATACTTACCCTCGCTAAAACCCTTTGAAGAAATTCTCGTCGACCTGAGAAGAATTCATCATCGCTTAGATGTCGGTATTCGTTTCGGATATTCATCGCATAATCTCGGTATTGATCGGGATTTGATCCAAGCACATGTAGATCTAGGTCATGAAGGATGCTTTGGGTGCGACCAGATGGAGGATTACTTCCATAATCAGCTGTCTGGAGAATCAATGCACCGACATCAAGAGCACTTTTGATGCCTTGGTTAGATAACCATGTCTCAGCGATAGTTGCACTCTGTTTTTCATTATTGTCTGATGTGGAATCGTAAATAATGTCATGGAACCAGACGGCGTATTCTATAACGTCACTTTCATTTTGTTCTAAGGGGAACCCATCAAGGAGGTTGAGGCATGCATGGATATGAGACAACGTGTGATAATGGCGTTGAGACTCATTGTAAGCATCTATTAAATGTTGGCACATTTGCGATGCTGTTCTTACATCTACGTCATTTCTATGGCATAAATCAAACCATCTATGCATTGGGTCAAACTCTTTTATTCCCATACGAAAAGACTAGTTCCCGACATTGAGCCATGGGGAAAGTATCATGGAATTCTGACATGGAAAAGGTCATACGGTTGGTCCAGAAATCATGTCTACCACTACGGTCAATGCAGGGAAACAATTGAATTTTTTAATTTAGGAAATGCCAGGAGGCACAGAACGCAATGGCACAAACAATGACGCGGAAAGGTCCTGAACCGATTCGCAAAAGGCCAAAGCAACTTCCATTTCCGCTAAATATCTACCAAAGCGCTATTGGAAGAAAATGGGTAATGGCAGTAAGCGGAATTGTGCTGCTCGGTTTTGTGGTGACTCACATGATCGGGAATCTTCATCTCTATGAGGGCCCCTTGGAAATCCATGAATACGCTGAGACATTGCGTAATTTGGGCACAGATATTGTTCCTAGGACATGGCTTCTTTGGGGAGTGCGACTTCTCCTCATCGCAGCTTTCGTGATCCACATTCATTCGGCGTACACATTAAAAGAAATGGGAAGAAAGGCGAATACACGCGCTAATTACACCGATGGAAATAAAAAGTATGCTGCTTCTCAAGACTTTATTGCAGCAAACTACGCCAGTCGAACTATGCGATGGACTGGGCCCATTATCCTTCTCTACTTGTTCTTTCATCTAGCTGATTTAACTTGGGGTTGGTTTAGTAAGGATTGGCATTTAGGCGATCCGTATAACAACGTCGTTGTCTCTATGGGAAATATTGGTGTTGCAATCATTTACATTGTTGCGAACGTAGCTTTAGCGATTCATATTTTCCATGGAACTTGGAGTTTGTTTCAGAGTTTGGGGATTAATAGCCCGAAGATCAACAAAATGCGTAGACATATCGCTGCCGGATTAGCTGGTCTTATTCTTGTTGGAAATCTGAGCTTCCCAATTGCGGTAACTGTTGGCCTCATTGACCAGGATAATTGTGAAGCAC
>JAYYZG010000016.1:0-6351 GCA_036687775.1 Actinomycetota bacterium | reverse complement strand
TTGGATAGTGGATTACGAAGGTGTGGACCTCTACTTTCGCATTCGTGAAATTGAGTGGTTCACCGATGACTGGGATAGCATCGTCGTCGTTGAAATTTCGAGCATCATCTTATTTGATGTTCCTTGCTCAGACGAACTTTTCGAACATCTAGCGAGAACGAATGGAGATTCACTTTTTGGAGCAATCTTTGCTACCTCATCTTCAGGGAGTGATTGTGAAGGATTTTGTGATCTAATCTTAAATCATCGTTTGATGGGAAATCATCTTGATCCTGATGAGTTAAATTTAGCTATTGTCGCCATAGGTGTTGTTGTCGGTGAGTTCAGAGAAGAGTACAAAGACCTATTTGGTGGAGGCATTCCGAACTCTTCAAATGATCTTTAAATTATTCTTTTTAATTGTTAATAAGCAAGGTACTCCAATCTAAAGTTTTGATTTCTAGATCAAACCAGACATGACTCACACTTCTGAAAGCAAAAACTGAGATAACCTTCAGATATGGATAACACGGAAAAAGTACCTGGGCCAAGGGACTTAATTATTTCGCTAGCTCAAGACACCGATGGCACAGAATTCTTTGACGCACTTCTCTCCTTAAAGGAAGAAAGTAGCTTAAGTGACGTGGAAGATTTCTGCTTCTCAATCTTAATTGATGAACCAATCCAAGAATCGCTCGGATTACCTCATTTAATCTCAGAGCTCAATAAAGACAAGGAATTATTTAAAACTATTGAAGAATTCACTTCCAATAAGTTCAGTCACTTAATCATTTTATTTCATCCCAACACCCGAAAAAGAAAAGATACATTAAATTATCTCGTTACTAACAGTCTTTTGGAACCGGAGATTTTTCGGAAAACTCTACTCTTCTGGGAAAGACAAATACAGGACTCAACCCTTCAAGAACTCGACTTAGACCTAACACCCCTCACTAATTTTATAAAGTTCCTATCTAGCATTGGCGAACATAACCTCAACACATACGGACCTCTTAATAAAAAAATCATAGAAATCGCCATAGTTACGAACGAAAAGGAAATCGATTTAGGCTTAACGAAAGCCTGTGACGCATACTTCGAAGCTATTCCAGAGATATCTCTTCGTAACTTAATGGCGACGGATAGTATTTCCACTATTGGAAGATCTTTGCGACTGACACCTGGAGGCTTTAGAGAGAAAACATTACTGAATCTCAAAAATCTTCCTATTCCTGCATCTGATATTGATGGCTTGTTTAAAGGAGTGAGGTTCATTGAGCTTGTAGATTGTATAGATAACAATATCGAAGGCTGGAAATCATCACTCAAAATCAAAGAGTTGGATAGCGAGGTCAGAAAAGTTCTAAACAAAGTGGTCGGATCAGGGAAAGTGACAGAGCGCAACTTGTCTCGCTTAGTCTGCGCCGACTCTTTCGTAGTTGAGCTCCTTGATCAGGACAAATTTGAAGAATCGCTTCAGAAGCTAAAAGAATCAAATAAAACGATCAAGAATATCTCTTACCTTTTCTCGAAAAAGCAGGTCACAAATCTAAAGGATTTAAGAGAAAAGGACCAGAGGCAACACTTGGTAGTCAAAGAAGGACTTGAAGAGACAAATACCAAACTCCAAGAGGAATTGTCCGCTCATGAAAAGGCATACAAAGTGCAATCCGAAGCAGACACCAAAAAAATTAAACTCCTTACGACAACCCTAGAAAATCTACAATCGGAAATGGACCACATAAAATCTCAATTTGTAGATAATAGAAGGGAGGTAGGAGAATTGACCTCTGCTCAACTTGATCAAAAATGGATTGAAGGAGCTAAGGTGACCATAGAAATTTTGCGAAGTTTAAGTAGATTCCCAGGCATCGGACCAGAGGGGCAAGATTTAATTGCGTTTGCTACGAGAGTTGCCTCAAACCACGATATTCAAGAATTGGATCCTGTTGACCAGATTGTTGAGTATCGATCCAAATACTACGATTACGTTGGAACTGATATTGCCCCTGATGAGGGAAAGAACTATAAAGTCCTTGAAGCATGTTTCTTCACAGGAAAATTTAATGAGGAGAAAGTTCTCTCCCGAGGAAAGCTTACAGACAACTAGGAGATATAAATATGAGCGAAATGCAGATCGGGATTGATTTTGGAACCTCTACTACATTTCTGGCTAGCCGAGAAGGGCGAACAGGATCCCCTCAATTACAACCGCTAGGAGAAAATACCTCATGGCTTCCAAGTGTAATTGCAGTAGTTGAAAGGGGCCGTCCAATAAGCACTGAGATAATTCAAGAATCGGAAAATGGAACTTCACCAGTACAACGAGTGAAAGTGAGGCTTGACAGCAGGCCAGAAGCTCCTCTAAACGTTACTGTCGTCGCTGCATCTGAGGGTAGCGGTGAAACCATTGCAGAAATACTTGTGTTTGATCAAAACAACTGGGATGAGGATCAATTTGTAGATCTTCAGGGATTCTCAGCAGACACAAATATTGTGCCCGAGCTAGATACGTCTGTTGAGATTGCTGAACAAACAAGCGAAACGATTGAAATTCTTTTAGGAGATGATGCTACTGCACATAGCAACCCGTCTGAGATCATACGTTCAATAAAGTCCCATATCTATAGCGACGAGTTGCAATCCTCTTACTCTGGGTCAGCGATTGATCTTACAAGTACGGAACAAGTTGATGGTCTCATCACTGAGTTATTTTTGCATTTACGATCGATAGCTACTAGAAGAGAGTTCAATAAATTTGAGCAAGGTCAAGTCTTTCTTTCATGCCCTGCAGTCTGGGAGGCCAAGCATCGGCGTCGTTTAGTGGAAATAGCTAAAGATGCTGGATTAAATTGTTCGGTCAGTAACATTATTGATGAACCCATTGCAGCTGGTGTCTCGTGGATATGGAACGAATTCATACAAACTGGTACGTATCCAGGAGGAAAGACAATCGTGTTTGACTGCGGAGGTGGTACCTTGGACATCGCCATCCTTGAAGTAGATAATACCTCAGCGAGAGAGCCAATTATCAGTGTCCTTAGCTCTAATGGTTCATATGGAAACGCAGGTGATGATTACGATGACGAAATCTTTAAACGTCTTGAGGCACAGTACAACCATCTAACAACTCAAGAAGAAAAGATCCTCCTAAAACAGTGTGCTAAAAGGCTGAAAGAAGCACTCAGTTCCGCCGATGAAGCCACTGACTTTTTAGGCCAGGGATATCCGGATCCGATTAGATTCAGCCAAGAGGACTTGAAAGAGTGTTCATTGCACTTATTTGAGGCTTCTAAAAACGTAATTTTGGGAGCTATGCGACTCGCAAAGGTAAGAGAAGTAGGTTTCAACTTCGGAAAGGTAATGAAACTCTCTTTTGGAGATCTCTCTGAAGAATACGACCAGATCCTATTTGCCGGTGGTATGTCACAATCTCCTGCACTCCAGCAATATATCTTAGGAGCATTAGGAGCAGGAGTCGTGAAAGTAATTGACAGAGGCGTTGGTAGTTCAGAAGAATCAATTGTGCATGGGCTTACTTATGCGAAAGATATACTTGATACTCTCAATCTCGACAGGCCTGCCATTAGCTTTTTTGCAAGGTATGAGGACAAAAATGGCAACTTTATCAACGAAGACTTGCTATATGAAGCCTTTACGCCTCTCTTCCACCATAACGATTTAGCCCAACAGCTCTTTAATATAGGCAAACGCTACGACTTACGTGCAGCAGAAGGACTTCAGTATTCGCCAAAAGCCGGCCAAGATTACAGTGTCACTATCTTCTGCCAAAGTTTGGATGGAATTAACTTGCCACTTGTCCAAAGGGGCGAGGTAGGGGACGCAGCAAAAGGCGTATCTGTTAAATTAAAGCGAAAGGTTGGAGGCGAAACAGACGGCTCTTTCAAACTTAATGCTGACGGAACATTACATGTAGTTGGTCAAACAAAAATGGGATTCCGAGTGGTTCGATGGCCTAGCATTGGTAGCGGAATGGAAGTTGAGAAGGCAATGGTAGTTGTAGAAGATTTAAGAAGATTCGGAGAATATCCTTTCGATGGTTGGGAGTAGATAGCTAAATAGAAGTTGAGAAGGCAATGGTAGTTGTAGAAGATTTAGGAAGATCCGGAGAACATCCGTCTGCAGGTCATTAACCAAATACCTTACTCAACCTTTCCCACAACGTTTTCTCCGAATTCTTGTAACTGTTCCATTCCGCTCGACCCTCCGAAAATGAACCCAGGGACCATGATTCGTCCCACTCCCGCTTCACGCATCTTTTCAACGCCTTCAATTCTATCGCCTGCACCAAAAACTGAGAAATGGGCATTGATTTCAATTTCTGATGGGTCTCGGCCATTATCTTCCGCAACCTTTCGTACTTCAGCGATGAGCCTCTGGAGCTCGGTAAAGTCACCTGTACCGGGATAATACCCATCGGCAAGCTTTGCAGCTCTCCTTATCGCTGCTGGAGTATCTCCACCCACCAGAATCGGAATTTTCTCTTGCTTTGGCCTCGGTGTACAAGTGAGCGGGTCAAAGTCAACAAATTCTCCATGAAATTCGATATCAGTTCCTGACCAGACTGCGTGAAGTACTTCAACATACTCATCTGTTCTCGCTCCTCTCCGCTCCCAGGGAACGCCTAATGCTTCAAATTCTTCTCTCAGCCAACCCACTCCTATTCCGAGCTCAACTTTCCCGTTAGTGAGATGGTCAAGCGTAGCTATTTCCTTCGCTAGTATCAAAGGATTTCGTTGCGGGAGTATCAGAATACACGTACCTAATCTGAGGCTAGGTGCTGCCGCTGAAACGTATGCCAACCAGATAAGAGGATCGGGTATCCAGGTTTCTTTAGTGGCAGGGACTTTGCCATCGGCCGTGTAAGGATATTTGGATTCGATTGACGAAGGAAATATGACATGCTCCCCTCCCCACACTGACTCAAATCCGACTTGCTCAGCCAGTTTACAAATTTCAACTGCGCTACTTCCCTCTGTTCCGATGCTACTAGCGAATGCTAAACCGAATTTCATTTATATCCCCATCTCTCTTCATTGCTTTAACTTAGCTGATGGTGGCTTCATAATAAGAATTGGAGTGCTCTTTACATATTCTTCGTAGTTTGGGTCTCCGCTCCACTGTTTATGGGCCCGTCGTTCAAGAATGGGAATACCGCTAACTTTGGTAAGTAGAACTATGACGAATACCGGCGAAATTAACGCAACCCATCTCCAACCTGAAAGAACTGGGAGACCCATCACTGCTATCCCAACCCAAAGCAAGATCTCTCCAAAATAATTCGGGTGTCGCGACCATGCCCACAAACCAGTGCTGATGAATTTTCCATCATTTACACTGTCACGTCGGAAGTTTTTCTTTTGCTGATCAGCCACGACTTCAACCCCGAATCCGATTACCCAAAGACATATCCCAATAACAGCAAACGCACCGAAGCTTTCAGTTTCTTGCGTTGTAAGAATAACAAGTGCACCAGCAAGATTCATCAGAACCCAAAGCCCTTGGAGTGACCACCACGAGAGAAATGGGATGAAACGATGCTTTACGCTATCAAAACGACTGTCGCCACCGGTTTGTTTTGCACGCATGAACAGAAATGACCCCAAACGAGCAGCCCATATCAACACCATCACAGCAACAACGAATGAACGAGCATCACGTTCGTTACTTACTGCTAACGCATAAACAATCAACGTAATTGTTGTTATTGACCCTGTGAGGTCAAAGTAGTGTTCCGTTCTCGCTATGAAAGAAGGAATGAAAACGACATAATTGATCGCATACGCAAGGATTGCGCAAATTGCGAGAATAGGCATACCGTTTATTTCCGCGCTCCCCGAACTCAGCGCCAAAGTAAGAAGAAATCCTAACGAAGTAGATAACGAAAGGCTTATAACAGAAATGCGTAGTTGTTTATCCATGTCGCTAGAGTAGCCTCATTGAAGACCTTCGCAATGTTAGGGTTCAAGAGTATCCAAAATAATTCATCACAGAATTGGAGACACAATGATTATTATTACGGCAACATTTGTTTTAGCGCACCCTGAATCAAGGCCGGAGGCTATTGTAAAGGCTATCCCACTGCAACAAGCCACAAGAGATGGAGAAAGAGGTTGCGAAGCGTATGTGTTCTCACCGGACCCAGCTGAACAAAATAAGATTGCAGTATATGAGTTATGGGAGGACAGAGATAGCCTTCATGCTCATTTCGACCACGAAAATTACTTCAATATGGGCTCGATGTTTGGAGAGATTGGCCTAGCAGGAGCTGAAAGCAAAAAATGGAGGGTTACTGCTTGCGAACCTGTCTATGATGAAACGCCACGCGCACGAGCTGATTTTTTTTCTCAG
>JAYYZG010000015.1:0-3376 GCA_036687775.1 Actinomycetota bacterium | reverse complement strand
GGCCTAATGGGGCTTTTAGTACTACGAGTGGTGGTCAAGTTGGTCCTCCTTGGATTCCTTTTTCTTTTACTTGTTTAGTTTTTTTAGCCACTTTGATTTTGCTGATTGTTGGCGGGATGACGCCAAATGGTCTTGGATTTCTTGTTGGTTCTTTTCTTGGACCGGCCGCTTTTGCTTGGTTTTCCGTTGAATACAAAAAGCGGTTTTAAAGTCGCAGGTTGATCGAAAGGCTTGAAAGCCGTCGCGTAGTTCGAATTATGACTTTCGCTGCTTGGCTTTTGGGTTCGGTGAATATTTACTACTGGGCCATAGAGTTCACCAGAGGGCTAACCGGATCATGAGGAACTTCAGACGTTTCATTTCTTATTCATTGCTGCCTATTTTTTTATCTTTTCTTTTTATTGTTGGGCTTGCAGTTTTGCCAGCAAATGCAGATGGGCATTCAAGCGAATACCAGCCTTGCCCTAATCAAGATGCTCATGACTTCATGTTCGTAGTGGATAAGTGAGGATCGTTATTAGATACTGATAGAAATTTGAAACGCGGAGAAGCGTTAAGGAAAATATCAGAAGAGTTAGCAGGTATCCCTGATGTTCGCGTCGGCCTTATTGAATTCGCTAGCGAAGCTAAAATAACTCGAGAGCTCCGACCCGGTGCCTTATCAAATGCAGATATAGAAGGTGCGGAGAGAGTAAACAGCAGAGGCTTCGGACTGGACACCGACTATGAAGCTGCTCTTGATTTAGCCAAAGGCATGTTCGAAGACGCTCAAGCAGAAGAACCAGAACGGTGTCGGGTTCTTCTCTTTTTCACCGATGGCTTCTACGAACCTGTTGGAGACAACGGTGACCAGTGGAAAACTTCCACAGATACAGGCAGGGAAGTTTTCCTACCAAAAGCTTGTGGAGTTTTATCTGAAGAGCTACATGGCCTGGATGTTCAAACTATTGCTGTGATCCTTTTGGACTCAGAAAGAGGAATAAATTCAGTAAACGAAGGAAGCACCAAGGCTCCACTGGTAGAAATTTCCTTACAGGCGCTTGCTTCAATCACAGGTGATTATGACTCCGAAATCTTTAAAGAGACCAAATTTACAGTAGATGTTCCTAACAATTGTGGAGATTCAGAGCGAAACGGTTCAATCGTAGCGGTTGAAAAAGTTGACAATTTAGTTAATGACCTTCTCCGAGAAGTCAATAAAAGCGCCAAGACCGTATATGGCTGTCCAGCATTCGCTGAGGTCAATGACACAATCTACGAAGCTCCTATGCCAGCGGGGTCTTTCATACAAAGTATCGATCTTTACGCTTACGAAGGAAAAATTCGAAATGTTCAAGGTGGTGGGAGTTCGCTATCTACGGACAATGTAGGGCATCTGACCCTTAGTGCTGAAGATTTGCAAGGTCTCGATAGCGGTTGGGTTCTTCAAATCACGGTAGATGAAGGATCTAGGCTTGAATGTGACGCTGAACCAGCGACTCTTGTAAACGGTTTCGTTAATGCCTCACTTTACTCTGAAGGCGTAGACACTGGAGGAGCCATATCAGCTCGACAAAACGGTGAACTAATCATCAACAATGGTAGCTACTCCTGTAATGGAATTGAAAATATCAAATTATTAGACATCCCATTGCCTGATGATTCAGTTCTACAAACCTTCTCCAGCTATGACTGCAATAACGAAGGGGTCGTATTCCCCTGGAAAGATAACCCAGATTTAACTGAAGATATTGACATTCCTTCGGTTTCTGGATACGTGATCCCTGAAAACAAACCATCAGATTGGCCAAATTTGGAATTTGAAGCCATTTTCGATCCTGAACTTACAGTCTTTTCGATAGCTACTGAGCCGAAATTGAGTTGTTCTGGCTCAATCGAACCAGAAGAAGACTCAGATGGAGAGAACTATTCACTTAAGTCACCAATGTGTACCGTCCAATTAGATGAGGGAGTCAATGGAAAGATCAGGGTCGTCTTAGAGATAACAGGCACACAAGGTGCCGCTCAAGATGACTGGAATTTCATTATCTCGGAAGGCAGCAAGAGTAGTTGCGCTACGAATGATGACGGAGACATAGTAAATAAAAGTTCGGGATTCTGTAATTTTTCATTAGAGACGAACCTTCTCCCATCTAATGGCGAACCTTTCGTATTTGATCAAGATGCAACAATTACCCTTGAATGGGATGAAACAGGATCCGGATCTTGGAATGATGAGGATCACCATTTATATGAAATAAGACTTGATCGAGTTAAAGAATACCGGGAATCATCAGACAACGTGGTTTGCGATCCACTGCAAGAGAGCTTCGGTTTCGGAGGCAGCGATGTTCCTGAACAGAGCGTGGAAAGTAATAATGTTTCCTGCAAAGTTAAGGGGCCACCTTATGGATCGTTGGAGCTATGTACGTCGTGGGAATTAGAATCTGATTTTGATTCTGGATTACAGATGATTCCTAAATCTACTGACGTGGAATGGAACGAAAACAGTTGCTTAACTATCGGTTCTAGTGTTGAGCTTGAATTCACTTTTGAGTCTAAAGAACCGTTGGATAATAAGAAGTGGGATGAAATCACGGGTGTGCTTACTTTCTCAACAGCGAGGTGGGATACCGAAGAGAAATCCGAAGAAATAACAAACACTCCGGAACTAACATTCATTTTTGACTACAAAAAACGTCCCAATGAAGGACTGGCCCGACTTCTTGCAGCATTATTCACTATTTTGGGAACACTAGCGTCTTACACTCTTCTTTGGTTCGCTATGCGGATACAGGACAAATTCCCTAAGTCCGAAGACTTCTTTCATCTCGAGTACAAATTTGACATTGATACACCCGGTCAATCTAGATCTACTGCTAAAGCCGTTATTGCCTTTTTAGTTCCACGAACAGGTGAATATGGTCCAAATTTCGGTATTCAAGCAGTTAGAAAACAAAAAGATTCTGATTTATCGACTCTTCTTGAACGAATTTCTCGGAAGGTACTAGACAATGAGAGCTACCTTAAAGCACCTGCAGATCTAAAGCAGTTTGAAGCATCTGTTTCAGATCTCAAACCACTTTCTTCTAACTCTTCGAATAGACGTCGTCTTAATGTTGGTGGTTTCAAACTCAAAGCTCGCTCACCAGCTTTCTGGAATATCCCTAAGCTTCTTTCTGGAGGATGGGGAGAAGTTGAATATCCAGAGGGTTGGGTAACTGAAGTTCTGCCTACAAGTCCTCGAAAATCAGGGGCAACAGAGTTAAGTGGTTTAACGCATGCCACTCTTCTTGCCATCAAAAAATCTGATGCGAAAACTTCAGAACAGGCGCCTAAGAGAACAAAGTCTTCTAGTTCTGATCCGACCCCTCCTGCACCACCTAGTTCTGATCCG
>JAYYZG010000014.1:0-3068 GCA_036687775.1 Actinomycetota bacterium | reverse complement strand
GCTTCCCCTCCCTGAAGACCAAGGAACAGGTTTAGGTAAACCACTGAAAATAATTACACATCCTCTTCGCTCAAATATACCTATTCACATCGCGTCATTAGGTCCTAAAAATGTTGCATTAACAGCTGAACTCGCGGAAGGATGGCTCCCGACGTTATTTATGCCCTCAAAAGCTGACCTGGCATTCGGTGATGCCTTGAAAGTCGGGCTTTCAAAAAGAGACAGTGCTTTGCCTCCTCTAGATATTGTTGCTGGGGGAATGGTTGCAATCGGAGAAGAAGTAAAACAGTACTTAGACTATGGACGGTCAAGTACTGCTTTGTACGTGGGAGGGATGGGAGCCAAAGGACGCAATTTCTACAACTCGCTCGTGCAACGCTATGGATTTGAAAGAGAAGCCTTAGAAATTCAAGAACTATATCTTTCCGGAAAGAAAAAAGAAGCTGAAGCTGCTGTTCCTGTTGAACTCCTTGAAGGCATGAATCTCGTCGGCCCAGAAAGTTATGTCCGAGAGAAAGTAGCCGAATTCGCTGAAGCAGGGGTCACATACCTCAATATCGGTCCAATCGGCCCACCCGATGAGCAAATGCGTACTGTAGAGAAGTTAAAAGAAATTGTTTCTTAAACCGAGCGGTACCGTTATTACGTTCAGGCACCTTTTTTTACAAGAGATGCGCTAGTAAGAAACTGTTGGTCAAATTGGTTTTCATCAGGTGGTCTGAGGGTAATACCTTCCACAAGTCCTCCAAACCGCTCCAAAGCAGTTTCACCTAATTCACCCCAACTGCATTCAATCACAACTTGCCTGAAAAGCTCATCAGGGATTCTCTCGTGGAGCCCCACTGTATTCTCTGAAGATAGAAGGTTACGTAATGTTTTTCCCAAATCGTCATAGCCAAGTAACTTTAAAGTCGGTTCGTACGCAGGAGTGGAGTAAAGAAAAGCCAGTCGTTCCTTCTTCGCTATGACCATTTCCTTCCGTTTTGCATCATCGTTCTCCACTACTGATAATGGAGAAATAACAACAGGGATTCTTCTACCTGATTTTTGATTTTTTGAAGATTCCAAATTGGGAAGCACATGATTTTCAAGATACAGAGGATGTGAATTAGTTGGATGGGTTATTAAACCATCACTTACAGATCCCGCTAACGCAGTCATCTTTTCCCCGACTGCTCCTATCCAAATTTCTGGTTCCATCCCGCCACTTAATGGTTCAGGTAAAAATTCTTTCTGCAGACGAGTTAATCGGTGGTAAGTCCCTTCAAAAGATATGGGGCTTTGATTCGAAAAGGCAGAGAAACAACTTCGAACAGCTGAAACATACTCGCCGAGACGAGACACAGGTGGATCAAAAGCCATCCCATACCGTTCAACAATATTTTGCCGGATTTGAGAACCTAGTCCAAGATCAAAACGACCTGCGGATAATTCTGCTAATCCCCAAGCTGAAAGCGCTGTCGCCATTGGGCTTCTAACGAAAGCCAATGCCACACCAGTCCGCACTCGTAAATGGGTTGTCGCCGTTAATGCCAGCCCAGAAACAACGAAAGGGTCATGAATCATTTCAGGTACATGAAGAGCATCAAATCCTAAATACTCAACTCGCTTAGCGTAATCGGCGATGTCTTTCAAGGGCATATGTGGGTTCATGCCTGCAACGAGTTCCATTTAGCCTCCAGCGAACTTGCAACTACAACAATAGAAGAATTTTTATCTAGTTACTGTTTAGAGTCTCCTTCTACTAACGTCACATCATGATGTCTTTAGAAGAATTTCGGACAAAAGCAGTTAGTTGGCTAAAGGAGAATGTTGATAACGCTCCGCCGAATTATGGCGCTATTCTCCCCCCATCACTGGTAAACGAAGGAGTTGAATGGCAGAAGAAACTCTTCGCTGCTGGCTGGGCTGGAATACATTGGCCCGTTGAGTATGGGGGACAAGGGTTAACATCGCAATATCAATCTATTTGGTTAGAAGAATGCGCTCGAATAGATGTCCCCCCATATGTAAATATGGTTGGCTGCGTGTTAGCAGGTCAAGGCGTCCAGATTTATGGAACCGATGAACAAAAAAGTCAACACCTCCAATCAATTCTTACAGCAACCCAACTCTGGTGTCAGCTTTTTTCCGAACCAGAATCAGGATCTGACTTGGGATCGCTTCGAACCACAGCAGAAGCCGATGGGGAAGGGTGGATTGTTAACGGGCAGAAAGTTTGGTGCAGTGGCGGGCGCTATAGCAATTGGGGAATTCTCATGGCCCGTACTGACACATCGCTCCAGAAGCATAGAGGCATAAGTTTCTTTCTCATTGACATGCAAAGTGACGGTCTAGAGACAAGACCATTACGTCAGATGACCGGAGATGCAGAATTTGACGAGGTTTTCTTCACCAACGTTGTTCTCCCCAAATCCGCATTACTCGGACCGATTAACGGAGGATGGCATGTTGGAATGGATATTCTCACAAAGGAACGTGGTTCCATTGGTGCTGGCGCAATCACGATGCAAAGGCGACTTGATTCTCTGATGTCTTTAGCAGAATCAGAACTTGACCCGCATACGCGGCAGAAACTCGCGATGCTTCTAACGCAAGGGAAAAGCTACCATTTTCTTAGCCAGAGACAAGGTCCAGATGCTTCCGTAGCCTCTTCGCTGAATAAGTTAGGTATCACTGAATTGATGTTTGACATAGCAAACTTGCGGGCAAACATAGCAGGAATAGAAGCGCTTCTAGAAGGGCCAGGTTCTAGTAGCTTACTATCAGCTCCTGGAGCACGTATCGCCGGTGGGACATCCCAAATTCAGAGAAATATTATCGGTGAGCGTATCCTCGGCTTACCTAAGGAACCACGCCCAGAATAACTACGAACTCAACTGCTGCAGCTCAACATTGAGCACCCAGGACGATTTCTAGCCCAATCAGGCCGCTTGGTAGCCCATTTTTCAAACTCTGGCTGTTCATCGTAGGGCTTACGAAGCATCGTGAGTAGATCATTGATCAATGCCAGATCTCCGTTTTCAGCATCATCAATCGCTAATTGTGCTAAATAATTCCGGAGCACG
>JAYYZG010000013.1:0-4741 GCA_036687775.1 Actinomycetota bacterium | reverse complement strand
ATGCAAAAACTCCAGTGGGTTTACCATTAGCCATCTGATCTGTATTCGTACACACTATTAACGCTCTTTTACCAGTTGCATCCTTACCGAACTCTTCTGTATCTTTCGGATGCATCCCTGCTTTACGCAGAAGGGCGCGCAAACCTCGAGCTAGCGCTGGTGGCTTTTGCCCCACCAACTGTGCTTTGGGTGGCTTCCTCTTGGCATAGGGTCGAGGGTTATTCCGTTTTGGAAGCGAATGAAACCTCTCTTGATTAAGTCGTCGTTTCATATAATCAAATACTTCACTTACCATTGGTTCATTCCAGAGATTTACTGATTCAATGGGGTCATTCGTCAAATCATATAACTCATATTGATCAGGTATTGTGTCAGTTCTATAGGTTTCGCCCATAGGGCCCGATGATGATAAGTGAGCACTATTCGGAATAGTCCATGTTTCCGGATCATCGTGCGCACGGGTTATTTTCCATATTGAATCGTTAATTTCGGGAACTTTATTACTCGTAATTTTGACTACGATTCCCTCAAAATTAGTACTTACGTGTGGTGGGACCTGTATTTTTAACGCTCGTGGAGGTTTCTCTGCTTGTCCCAGACCACGAGCTAATCCTGAAGCAAGTGTGTCGCCCTCGAGCATATTATCTCGTGTCATGAAATAAATTGCCCTGTTTTTGAATTCCTCTGTTTCAGGGTTTTCCAGGAGTGGGCTTAGATCCTTGCCTGGAAGTGGGTGAAATTCTGAGAATAAAGGGGCCAATCTCTGCCCTAAGTCATGTTGATCTAGTCCCGCTAGTGCCAAGGCAGTAGGGATTAAATCAACATGAGAAGTCGGAACTGAATCAACTATTCCCTTTGCCCCGATTTCGCTTCCGCATTTGACAATTTCAAAAGGAACTCTTGTGGCTTCGTCGTAAAGGTTAAACCACTTTTGATGTAGACCGCCGTGAGCTCCCAATAAGTCTCCATGATCTGACGTTCTAAAGATTATCTTCTCTCGAGAATTATCAACAGTAAGCGCTTTGCGAACCTTTTCAAGAGGACCGTCAACCTCTAAATGTAAGCGGTAATAGAGATTTCTATATTCCTGCTCGTTACTTTCGTAGACTCTCTGCACTACTCGTTGGGGTCCATATCCCGAGTAATACGAATTCTTGTACGCAATCTGAGCAGCAGGTTTTGTAGATAAATCCTCATATCGAGTAGGAGGTTTAGGGATATCTGGTGGATCAAGTTCAGAAGAGGTGAACGGATTGTTCTCGGGTCTACGCATCCACATAGGCAAGAGCACAATATCGTGTGGGTTAACAAAACTCACAACCAGAAGAAAGGGCTTCTGAGCATTCTTATCACCTAAACTTCTCTTCAAATATCTTTCCTCAAGCCATTTGACTGTTCTGTCGGCGATCAGCGGGTCACGAATAAAGCCTGAATTCGCAAGAGGCGCCCCATGAGGTTCTGGACCGACCCAACCTGAGAAGCCATATTCGTTGAGAGGGTTCTCTGCAAGGTAACGATCAACAGCGTCCTGTAGGACAGTCCCATCAGAAGTATTAGTTGCTAAGGAGTTTCCTGTTGCTTCGTCTATGAGATCGGCATGGCTGATATGCCATTTACCGTCATAATGAGTGTCATATCCTGCTGCTCTAAACCAATGACCAATTGTCGGTACCTCTCGAGGGAGTAACCATCTCATTCGCGAGTCGTACTCATCTTTTCCTAACCCATTGGTTTGTGTAACACCGTGTACATCGGGAAACTGGCCGGTAAAGAGTGTCGGACGACTTGGGACACATGCCAAAGACCCCGTGTAGTGTCGATTAAAACTAACCCCATTGTCTTTAAACCAATTTCGGCCTTTGAGTGCTTCATCTCGCCACTCCAGGACTTCCGGAGTTTCATATGGTGGGATTGCTCGCTCTTCATCTGTCATAAAAATGATTACATCGGGTTGTGTTTCACTATGCATCGTTATTTTCCAATTCATTTAGCCGCGTTGAAAGTAGCGATATTTTCTTTTCAAGTACGTTGTATGGCTTAATTTCCTCTAGAAAATGTTTAATGTCTGAGAGCATGCCCTTATTGATTCTGCTGAATACAAGACATCCCAAGCCTGCAATTGGAGTGGCCGGTCGTCTAATTGGAAGTATTTCTACTTCCAAACTTAACTGAGTACCATTTTCGCACGGGGTAATCAGCCATGTATTCGTGACCTTTTTAAACACGGGCGGGAATCCGCGAATCTCATAAGCTATAGATCGCGGTTTATCCCAGACGGTCACATGCTCTGTGACTGAATTATTGCCTGTTTGGATCCTCCGGATCGTTTCAAGGCCTGCCTCTTGTTCAGTTAGAAAACAAGAATGTGATACATTACTTGCCCAATCTGAAATAGAGTCAAAGGAAGATAAAACTTCCCAAGCTTCATTTAGAGAGCATTTGACCTCTATTGTTTTTTTCATTTTTGGCATATTTGACCCCAATTAGGATAGTTCTTCAGACTGAGAAGTTCTTTCAAATCTAGGCGTAGTATCCACTATAGATAGACATTGTTGGTACTTCCTGTTCCTTGAACATAGTGATGTTTCGAGGATCATCATCAAAAATAAGAATTGGTTTGAGATTCGCATCTCGGATTTCTTGCAAAGCAAGCAATTTCATTTCTGAGGAAAGGTCAGGGTCCTCTGCGGATTTCATAATCAATGCTTTCCAAGCAACACCGTATTTCTTTAGCCATTCAATTGTTTGAGCTTGAACTGAAACCGGTCGTGCAGTCAAGATGATTATGCTTTTAATATTGCTCAGCAGGTGCGTTAGCTCTACACCTGAAGGTATTGGCGGGTCATTCGGGCATGCAGCAAAAAATCCTTTCCAATCTTTGTCTTTTTTTTCTAAAAAATGTTGTCTATGTGAAGCATCACTTATCACCCCATCAAGATCGAAGATTACAATTTCTTCGCCTTTAGCTATCTCCTCGTTCCAGACCCAACTAGGCATCGTTGATACTCATTTCATTGTTTGAGAGGCTCATACTAATCTCGAAAATTCCCGCATTGAATCTGGATACCAAAATCATGGCTTCTTAGTTCAGTTATTACTGATTGAAGATGGTCGCGTTTCTTTCCCGAAACTCGAACCTGATCGCCTTGAGTTTGTGACTGAACCCCTTTGAGGCTTAAAGCTTTAATAAATTTATTTAGTTCCTTTGCTTTTTCAGAGTTAATTCCAGAGATCAGACTTACTATTTGTCGCCTTCTGCCACCAGCGGAATCTTCAACAGTTGAATATTCCAAAGCTTTCAGCGAAACCTTTCGTCTTACAAGTTTTTCCTCTAAGACAGTTCGCAGTGCATTAAGTCGATCATCTGAGGAAGATTCAATTGTTATATGTTCTTCGGAGAGAATGGCAGAACTGCCTGTTCCCTTAAAATCATATCGTTGCCCAACTTCTCTTGAAGTTTGGTCTACTGCATTTTTAACTTCTTGTAATTCAACGGTTGACGTAACATCGAATGAAGGCATTATTGTCCTTTCTTAGGACGAGATTGTGAGTTTCTAAAATACTAATTCCCTTGGTGCCGATTGCCTGTTTCTATTTTAAAGCAAGTAAATGATATATATCTTTTCTTATCTAGTAGTGACAGGTGGGATCTTGTTAGAGTAACGCTAGTATCAGCAATTCAGGGTCGGTGCCCGAGTGGCCAAAGGGAACGGGCTGTAAACCCGTCGGCGTTAGCCTTCGGAGGTTCAAATCCTCCCCGGCCCACAAAATTTTAGAAGAAAACGTAGAAGCAAATGAGATTTGGTCAGAAACAAATAAGCACTATTGCTATACCGCTTGTTCTCCTAAGTGTGCTTTTGGCTTGTGCTGGCTCATCGGAAACCCCAGTGGCATCATCCCATACAGATGAAAGCCACCATGGAGAGAAGGACTCCGATGATCATGGTCATAATGACCACGACCACGACCATGGCTCATCAAATATGATGATGACTATGACCCCTGACCAGGCTGATGTACTAGTTGAAATTGAATTTCGTGATGGGGAAGTGACTAGATCTGCAAATCGTGTTTCAATCTCAGTTGGCGATCAGATTGTATTCTCAGTCGTGTCTGATATTGATGAATTTATACATGTCCACGGAGTTGATTTTATGGGTGAGGTTTTTGCAAATAGTTCCACAAATTATCTTGGCTTTATTATGGAAGTTGCAGGAATTTTTGAAGTTGAATTTGAAAACTCAGGAACTTTCATTATTGAGCTTCTGGCGAGTTCATGATCCTTAATGCCCTTGGGCATGGTTTAGGGTCTCGTGGTGATTTACCGATTCCTTTATGGCAATTTACTTGGGCGGCTACTGCGGCACTTGTAATTTCTTTTCTAGCGTTAGGTATTTCTTGGCAGCAACCAAAATTAACATTTTTGGAACAAGGGAGACCTGTAAGAACTCTCTCCAAATTGGTCAAGGCTATTGAACCCGTAGCACGAATACTCTCACTTGTTTTGTTCTTTCTTGTCCTAGCGGCAGGGCTTTTCGGGACAAATGCTTCTGAACAGAATCTGAATCCAGTGACCATATATGTAATTTTCTGGGTTGTTTTACAAATTCTCGTTTGTTTTTTAGGAGATCTCTGGAAAGTTCGTAGTCCTTTTGACACGATCGCAATATGAGTTGAACGGTTCCGTTCAACTAACCCTAAGGAAGCTCCACTTTGGAGCCATTGGTTTGCACCGATTGGG
>JAYYZG010000012.1:0-10593 GCA_036687775.1 Actinomycetota bacterium | reverse complement strand
ATTTGAGCCACAAATGTTCATCTTCGCGGTTCATAGTCCCTGGCGCTCCCCATTTGAGCATTGCGTGCATCCATCTCCTATGCACATCCGGTTTCGTATGCAGGTCATCATGGAAATTCGCGGGAAGTTCAGTGAACCATTCATCAAGTTCATGATTGAAGGGTGGAAAGTTCTCTTTCCTTCCCCAATCCCTATCTTTTAACCTGTTTCGTACGTGATCGGTTTCTGCCTTATTATCAACTTGCCACCAAGGTTGGTCGCAAGGGAACCACATGATGTCATGTGGGTTGACAAACGCTGTTGTCAGAAACCATGGCTTGCCTGTCGCCGCATTTTCTTTCAGCCAGGTAATTGTCTGATCAGTTATGGGTTCATCAAATTCGGTTCCTGTACCAGGAAGTCCCCACCAGGCCGAGTCATTCCCTTCCCAGTCACCAAAACCGTACTTTTCCATCTCTGGGTACCGTTGATTCTGTAAGTGCCATTTCCCTTTATATGCAGTCTTATAACCAGCATCTCGCAACATGTGCCCTAATGTTGGAGTCGTCAGAGGCAAATTCGTATTTTCTGGCCCTGTTGAATTTTCAAGCACCCCATGCTGGAGCATGTACTGGCCAGTGAATAACGTAGCTCGTGAAGGACTACAAGGTGAGGTGTGCGTATAATAATTCGTGAATTCCAAACCTTCATCGAGGAGGCGTTGTCTCGCTGGCAAGTCAACTCCTGCTGGAAGCCAGTCACGCTGGCGTTCTTGGTCAGAAACGATAAGAAGAATATTTGGAGATTTCATGCTCATTGAAACTAGCAAAATTTTTCATGGTTGGTTGATTCCGAAACTATTTATAAGTTTCAACGACACCGGCTAGTTCATTAACAGCCTTCGCGATATCAACAAAACTCGTATAAAGCGGTACCGGGGCGAACCGGAGAACATCAGGGTCACGTGCATCTGGCACCACTCCCTTTTTGATTAATTCATGTTCTAATTGCGATGCATCCCCAGGAACTCTAACCGAAATCTGGCAACCTCTTCGCTGGGGATCACGTGGAGTAATTGACGAAACATTACTTATCGCTTCAATTCCTTTTTCGAAATATCTGGTCAGCCTAACAGACCGGTCACGTAGCATGTCCATTCCTACTTCGTTGAAGATCTCTAACGATGTTTTAACTGGAACCATTGCAAATAGAGAAGGATTCGATGCTTTCCATCCATCAGCCGATTGTCGTGGGACAAAATTCTCTTGACCGTGCATATCAAATCTCGTCTCCGGATCATTCCCCCACCAGCCTGCCAATCTGACTAAATCCGTATCTGCGTGATATTTCTGGTTTACGAAATACCCTGAAATGCTTCCTGGTCCACCATTGAGGTATTTGTAGGTGCACCAAGCAGCAAAATCGATATCCCATTTGTGGAGTTCCAAAGGAACGTTTCCTACTGCGTGCGCTAGATCAAGACCAAATATAATCTCATGTGCCTGCAAAAGGGCAGCAAATTTAGGGATATCAATGAACTGTCCTGTGTAATAATTCAAACCACCAACAAGCGCTAAGCACACGAAATCCCCATGCTGATCTAAAGTTCGCTCAAGATCAGCGGGTGTTACTTCATCAGGATTTTCTGACTCTATTACGATAATGTCTTCACTCGGATCTCCACCATTCCACAGTACTTGTGCTGCCACTGCGTAACGATCTGAAGGAAATGCGTGGGGTTCAATAAGGATTTTTTTTCGTTTACCTTTTGGTTGATAGAAACTCGCCATAAGCACATGCAAGTTAGATGTCAGTGATCCCATCACCCCAGTTTCAGATGGTAAACATCCAACTATTTCTGTTTGGAGTTCCGAAACACTCTCGTCATATCGGTACCATGCATCGGTTCCATCAAAGTGCCCTAAGACAGCCTTTGTCCCCCACTGGTTCAATGCATCGTGCATTGACAGCCGAGTTTGTTTCGGAAGAAGACCTAGAGAATTTCCTGCGAAATAGCTTTGCTCAACCCCTTCCTCATCTAATGGTATTTCAAATTGTTTTCTAATCGTTGATAAAGAATCTTGGTCATCTAAAGAGGCAGCCTCCTCATAATTCAAAGGAGGCTTTGTCATGTTTCTCCACTCACAATTACACGTTCCTCACCAAGTTCGTTGATTTCTTCGGTTGTGAAACCGAGGGATTCGAGAATGTCTCCATTGTGTTGCCCTAGTGTGGGTGCGACTAGATCAAGAGGTTCAGGAAAATCCGAGAAATGCAAGGGATCACCGGGAATGTGGAAAGTTCCTAATAACGGGTCACTGACTTCTCGTATAGCTCCTCGTGATTCAAAATATGGATGACCTATCGCATCGTAAGGGGCGAGGACTGGTCCTGAAGGCACGCGGGCAGCTGCGAGAATACCAAGGATTTCTTGATCGGTCTCGAAACCTTGCATCCATTCCTCAATGATCGAATTTAGTTCCTCCCTATTCTTTGTTCTTCCCGTCAGGTCAGCAAATCTGTCATCCGTCAGGAGTTCTGGTTGACCTATTGCTTCTGTAAATCGTGGCCATTGTGCATCCATGCATTGGATAACAATCCACCCTTCGGGCCCTTTGAATGCACCTAACGGACTATTTATCCTGGATCTGTGACCTGACCTTTTCGGTTTCCATTTCATCCCAGTTAACGATGGGCCTTGAACAGCTAATTCTTGTGAATGAAAAAGTGAATCAACCATAGCGATGTCGACAAATTGCCCTTGCCCAGTTCTTTCTCTGTGAAAGAGGGAATAGCCAATAGCCGTCACGGCATGAACTCCTGTCATAACATCAGCAATTGATTGCCCGACGGGCATAGGTGGGCCTTCGGGGTCTCCAGTCATGAACATAGAACCGCTAAATGCCTGCGCGATCATGTCAAAAGCGGGGCGATCACTCATTGAACTGTCTCTGCCGAAACCAGAAATTGATGCCATGATCAAACGGGGGTTTAGTTCCTTAATTGAATCCCAGTGAAGTTCTCTTCTTTCCATAACACCGGGCCCGTAATTTTCAACAAAAACATCCGCTGAGCTCAGTAATTTAAGGAGGATGTCTTTTCCATCTGGATGGTCAAAATCTAAGCATAGGCTTTTCTTCCCACGATTCTGTTGAACAAAATACCCGCTCCTACCAGCATCATTAATGATCGCGTAGTGTCTTGACGGGTCACCACCTGGGGCTTGTTCAATTTTAATAATGTCTGCACCCATCTCAGCCATCATTCTTGTCACTGTGGGTCCAGCGAGGTATTGGGTCATATCTATTACCCGTATTCCCTCAAGTATTCTGCGCTTTTCCATACATGGGACCGTACCGTGCGACGGCAAAAGGTGCTACACCAAGAGGGCTAGGACAATCCAACAACTTCACAATTGAAGAGTTTCTAGCTATCATATTTGAAGGGAGGAATCATGGCGGATGCACTTCATGAGAGAGAACAAACTCAGGAAGATGCCGCTGCTCCCACGGGGCGAAAAGAGATAACATCTGAACGTTATTTATCACGTGACATTCTTGACCAAGAATGGGAACATCTTTGGCCACGTACTTGGTTATATGCCGGTGTAGCTTCTGATGTTTCTGAACCGGGTGAGTACTTTGTTTTTAATATTGGGCCCGAATCGGTTTTGGTTTCACATACTGATAAAGGGGAAATATCTGCTTTCTATAATGCATGTCAACATAGAGGCGCTCGCATCATGGTTAACGAACGCGGATGGATCAAAAATTTTGTGTGCCCTTACCATGGTTGGACGTACGGCCGTGATGGAGCGCTAACTGTTGTTCCAGATGAGAATCGGTTCAGTCAAGGCATTGACTGTGAAAAACAGTCGCTTGTTCGTGTGCGCACTGAAATCTGGGCCGGCTTAGTCTGGATATGCATGGATGAAGCTGCGCCATCTTTTGATGAGTACATCGGTCCGCTTAAGGAACAGATTGACCCTTATCGACTTGAGGATATGGTTTTAGCCCAAGATCAGACAGTTCAGTTGGAATGCAATTGGAAAGCGGTGTTTGATAATTTTGGTGAGCTCTACCACGTAGAACACATCCACCCTCAACATGCCTTAATCTTTGATTGTCCAACTAGTAGAGTTCGACTTTGGAAAAATGGGCATACCAGCGTTTATATTGATGGATTTACGGTCAATACTCGACTTCCGATCCCTGAAGAACCTACGAAGTTAATGAAAGGTCAGTTGCTTTCACTTGGCATGGACCCTGAAGAATATCGCGGAAGAGTCCTCGATATTCGTGAAGACGTTCAAAAGAAAAGACGGGATATGGGCCCTGACTTAGGCTATGACTACGACCTTCTTTCAGACGAAGAGCTCAGTGATATTTTTCAACACAATATTTTTCCCAATATGCTTATCACGCTTCAGCCCGATAAAGCGTTAATTATGAGAGCACGACCCCATCATAGCGACCCTGGTAAGTGCTATTGGGATAAAGTTACGCTTGTAATGCCGCCGAGCGACAATGCAGAAATTGTAGCTGATTTACAGTTCATGCCTAAACCAAAACCTATCCCAGATGAGCGTCCTGAACGTGAGGAATTTACTCAGGAAGATGTGATAGCTGGCGAAAAGACGATGGATATCACGGTCGACCAAGATGTTCATTTAATTCGGGATGTTCAGAATGGAATGCGTTCCAGAGGTTTCAAAAAGCAAGTCCTTAATGACGACGAATTGAGAATCCAGCATTACCACGACTGGTACTCGTGGCACATGGGTGTATAAAAGAACATCGGTGGAAGAAACACGACTTAACATATCTTTTCTTACTTGGAATCTTGCAATGATGAACCGTGCCGCGTTAGCTCCGCAATATTGGGAATTATGCGACACTGAAGAAATTGTAAGAGAGCAGGTCTTAGCAAAGAAACCTGATGTTGTGCATTTTCAGGAACTTCCCGGTTTAGTCCCATATGTAGAAACCCATGGGATGGTTCCGGCTAACCCTCAAAGCCATAGCGGCAATTTGGCAACACTGGTCTCTCATGAACTGATAGAAAGTGGTATCTCCCATCAGACAATTGAAGGGTTTGCTCTTCTAACAAACTTTCACTCCTACAATTTAACGATAGCAAATGTGCATCTCGCTCCAGGGAAATCGGCTAGCCATATCCGGAAGTCCCAGATTTCAAAGATTGTCGCTGCTTCACATACTGAGCATTTAGCAATAATCGGTGATACAAATACTCGTTCAAGTGAGATTGAGACAATTGAGGCTGCTGGCCTTACTGCCCCGAAATTATCTGCGCCAACATGGAATAGTTATAAGAATAGATTTCACGCTACTACTCCACGATTCAGAGCATATTTCACTCGCTGTTTCACTCACCCAAATATCACGACTCAGGAAATACAGGTTCTAGAAGGACACGTTATTAGAAACGGTAAAGAGTTCTTTGTAAGCGACCATTTTGCGCTCTTTGGACAGATGTTGCTCTAAGAAATAATTTCTCCATACAATAACCATGTGATTAGCCATGAAGAAGTAGTTAAAGAATTACGTGGTTTGATCGCCGCTATTCGATTATCAGATTTTGATCAACGAATTAGCGATGGATACCCTTTAGACGACATCGTAGAGACATTACGGGGAATTCGAGAAGAGCTTCGCCCGTACCTTGTATCGGCGGAAAGGATGCAAGCTGGGCTAAGACCGCAGGAGCATTTCTTTAGACCTGATACTGGGAAAAGCTACGACCTCACCGGTCTAAAACCCCATGAATTCTTTCCTTATAGTCCAGTTATCGGACCGCTAAATCCTATTTCGCCTCCATTTACCTTCCACATGGAGAACGAAGTGATGTTTGCTCATGGTAGTTTTGATTCGCAATATTGTGGCCCACCAGAAAGTGTTCACGGAGGGTACGTGGCTGCGTTATTGGATGAACTTCTTGGAGTCACCTGCGTTGTTTCCGGCCATGGAGGTTATACAGGAACGCTAACTGTACGTTATATCTCCCCTACCCCATTAGATAAAGAGCTACATGCGAAAGCATGGGTTCATGAAATGAAAGACCGGAAAGCAGTGATTTTTGGGGAACTGCGAGATGGTGATCAACTCTGTGCAGAGGCTGAAGGGGTTTTTGTCCGTCCCAAAGGTCATTTCATGGCAGGGAAATCTAAATAATTTTCGATTATTGAAAACGATTTTCTTCAAGTACCGTTAACCCTATGAGCCAGAAATCAGGTTGGACATTCACCGATGTCCCTGACCAAACAGGGAAAGTTGCAATTATTACTGGCGGCAATTCAGGCATTGGTCTTGAAACAGCAAGATTGTTATTGCGCCGAGGCGCCACCGTCATTCTCGCCGTCCGAAACTCTATCAAGGGGTCTGAAGCCATGGCTGACCTCACTTCATCTGAACCAGGAAGTTCTGTGGAGGTTGCGCATCTTGATTTAGCTGACCTTTCTTCTATAGAGGATTTTGCCAATTGGTTTAAAGCAACCCAGATGAACCTTGACATGTTAATTAATAACGCTGGAATTATGGGAGTTCCCCGTGGGACTACTGTAGATGGCTTCGAATTACAGTTCGGGACAAACCACCTTGGTCATTTCGCTTTAACGGGAAAGTTATTAGGGTCTCTTCTTGAGAGCAGAAGCAGTCGAGTAATCAACGTCGCGAGTAACGCACACCGGCAAGGCCGTTTGAATTTTTATGACCTCCAATCGATTCATAGGTATGGGAAGATGCGTGCTTACGCCCAAAGTAAGCTAGCGAATCTTGTTTTCACTGCAGAACTTGATCGGCGATTGCGTCGGGCAGGGAGAGAGGATGTCCTCTCTGTCGCTGCCCACCCTGGTATGGCTGAGTCCAACATCGTTAAAGTTAATTCAGATTCCATAATGCAACGGTACGTAGGGATTGCTTGGGAGAAAGTAGGTCCTCTCATCTGCCAAACTGCTGAAGCTGGGGCTATTCCAACCCTTCGAGCGGCAACTGACCCTGGGGCGAAGGGGAATGATTATTTCGGACCGAACCATTTTCTGCAAATTCGGGGACCGGCTGTAAAGGTTCAAGCTAAAAAAGAAGCTCGTGACGTTCATGATGGTCGGGCTCTTTGGGAGCAAAGTATTGAACTTACTGGAGTGAATTTCAAAGAGCTCGGATTATCTTAACTGTGCCTACCAAAGTTAGGTCTTTCAATCAGATCACGGACATGCCCAGTTTCATTAATGCTACGAACCGTGCGGAGACCGCGAGATGATGCTTGAACTCGTGTTATGCCCGTGTAGTCCGGTTGAAGTAAGAATGGGTGTTCTAAATTCCAGAGCGTTTGAAGGTACACAGAGGTAACCATTCCATGACAGAAAACAGCTACCTTCTTTCCCGCATTTTCTTGTATTATTTGATCAAAAGCTCCGACGACACGGTTTCGAAAACCATCATAATCTCCTTCAAAAATAGCTAATGGATCTTTCAAGTACGCTTGAACGGGGCCGGAATCTAAAGTCATTTCTTCAACAGGTATATACGTAGCGTTGTTGTGGTCAGATTCCCGAAGGTCATCTCTTTGGATTGGGTCTACTCCAATACGTTTAGAAAGAGGAGCAGCAGTCTCATAGGCGCGTTGCATCGAACTAGTAACTATTTGATCAATTTTTTCCTGAGAAAGGAATTCTGCAACTGCTTCTGCTTGCTGAATCCCGAGCGGGGATAAAGGAGGGTCAGCTGGACCTTCTGCATTCTCTATTTTTTCTGGTCGCGCGTGACGAACAATTATTAAATCCATGAAGCCACAGCCTATCTAAACTAGTGGGCTGAGATGCTTTACAAGGTTCCATCGGGTAGCAGCATCAATTGACCCTTGAAGAAATTTCTCAAATCTTCGATGCATTCTGTCAGCACCGCCTCCATATGCAGTTACATCTTGAAGGTAGGGAACTGCCTGGCAGGAAACAGGGTACAGAATTCCCCACGCCAGTGCCTCCTCCAGTTCCTCATGCGACCAGTTGGGACCTCCAGATGATGCAAGGGTCTCGCGATAAAGATCTAGTAACTGCTCTTCTGCTTCTAATGTCTCCTCTGTATGTGATGCTGCTAACAACCATGCGAGATCTACCCCTGGGTGAGAGCGCATTGGACTCTGCCAATCAAGAACAATCGGACCTTCCTCATCAATGAGTACATTATCTAACTCATAATCCATGTGTGTCAGTGTCCATTCACGAGAAGCATAGCGATCCAACCATTCAACGGTATTGAAAACCCAAGTAGTTTCAAGAACTTCAAAAAGTTCTGGTGGGTACCGGTTGGGTTCTTGTTCTGCCAGCGCTTTCCACGATTGGCGAGTGATGTCAATACCAAGTTTAAGGCTTTCCGCTTTCCAGTCAATCAACCACGGGATTTCAAGCAGGTGTTCATCCATCCAAAATTTCCCATGCATTTTTGCTAAATCATGGACAAGTTTTTTCATCACTTCAACGGAACAGCCTTGAAGAATATCTCCCTTTTCGGCGTGACCAATATATTCCAAAAGAAGGAAAGCTCGGCCTGTTTCTGGATCAAATCTATTGATCCAACATTCGGGGATTCGCATATCTATTTCATGGGAAAGATCCTCATAAAAGCCTGACTCACGGATGTAATACTGCATAACTTCGTTGTACATTCTCGCAATATCATCATCAAGTGGGCATTTCGCAACAAAGGCTTCAGGAAGATTAAGGCTTGTGTCTCCATCCCATTCAATTGTAAAAATACCAACTTCTCCCATGGCTCCGGTAAAACCGTCCATGGGTTTATGGGAGAAGGAAACCATTTCTGGAATATCATGACCTGCGTTTTGGAATTGTTGTTCCAACCAATCCTGCGTTACTTCAGATAGTGCAATCGGGATATCGGTCATTCTTATTTAATTTTGCTCCTCTACCATTACTACCACACAACGCGTGGCTCCCTGCTATCAGATCAAGTTCCTTTGTGTCAACGACGTTCGGTGTAAAGTGGCACTCTTATGCCAATCTTAAATTTTCGGGGCAACGCGGTAAGAAACGTTTGGGGCTTTGTTGCTTTTACGGGGGTTTCATTTGGCGCTGGTGGACTCTTAATAAAGAAATTCACCAATGACGGTCTTGATGCCTTTACGGTTACGTGGGTTCCTTTTCTCGTAGGCGGGGTTATCGCTCTCATCCATGGCATATGGAAAAAGGAATTGACATTGGCTGCTGTTCCATCCGGTATTCTTCTTGGCTTTTTTAGTTCCTTAGGTCCATCATTGATTTTCAATACCGGGTTTGACCGGCTTCCTGCAGGTATAAATACGCTTTTAATCTCTCTTGGACCTATTTTCACGGCTGTCGTCGCACATTTTGTTTTCACAGATGAGCGCTTTAACCTTTTGAAAGCGTTTGGCCTGATTACCGCTTACGGAGGGGTGATAATACTCGCTATCGGTTCACTTGACGATGGCGGAAAGCTGTTAGATATTCTCCTAGTTTTATGTGGCGCCGCGATCGCGGGGGGATCTGGGGTTCTAACGAGATACTTAACACTTCGCCATGAGCCAATGGCTCTACTCGCTCCGAATCTTCTCGTAGCCGGTTTAAGTTCAATGATTTTGGCATTAAGCCTTGATCTTGGGACGAAACCTTCAAATGGGTTCGCTTCCTGGCACATACCGATGCTCTTTGTCTTTGGTTTGGTAACGTACCTTTCTTTTCTGGCAATTCTGCGAGCTAACCAAATCGGAACAACTGGTCAGGTCTCTGTGATTGGATACTTCCTTCCACTTTTTGGAGTGGTCGGAGGAATTATTTTCTTCAATGAAAAACTCAGCCTTTCAGTCCTCTTCGGAGGGTTATTGATCATAATTGCGATGGCGGCTATCGCTCGGGGCTCAACCCCACCATTAGAAACTAAAGTTGTATCAAACCAACATGTCTGAAAATCTTTTTAATGTCTTAAGCAAATCCTGTGAGGGAAATCAGGAAAAGGAATTCTTGGTGACCTCAAATCACGGAACGATAAGTTATGCGGGTTTCTTTGATCGCGCTGGGAAATATGCGGCTGCGCTTCAAGCATGCGGAGTGGCTAAAGGTGAGAGGGTTCTCGTGAAAACTAGGAAATCTATGGATGTGCTCGCCCTCTATGTTGGGTGTTTACAATTGGGGGCGATTTACGTTCCTGTAAATCCGCTAAGCACATCCCACGAGGTTTCTTTTTTTGTTGACGATGCGGAACCTGCGCTAGTGGTCTTTGACCCAAATGAAGATATTTCAATTGATGTTCAGAGTGAAAGTCTCGGTCTGGGAGGAAGTCTGACTTCATTAGCGGAAGCAAATGACAGAGAAATCACCATTCAAGCGAATGATGGTACAGACGTAGCTGCGATGTTGTATACCAGTGGGACTACTGGGCGGCCTAAAGGGGCGATGGTCAGCCACCTAGCTCTTATAAGTAACGGATTGGCACTTAATAAAATTTGGGGGTTCGATACTACTGATGTGCTTCTCCATTCTTTACCGGTTTTCCATGTACATGGATTATTCGTTGCTATCCATTGCGCAATGCTTAGCGGAGCAACAGTTATCTTGCTTGACAAATT
>JAYYZG010000011.1:0-18176 GCA_036687775.1 Actinomycetota bacterium | reverse complement strand
ATCGTTTGTTCTAACAATTAACGATGACCAATCACCAATGTCATAAACAAAGTAATCTCCGGGTTCAGGAATGTGATCAACATGACACGCCCATTGCCAGACCTTGGACCATAGGAGTTCATATTCTGCCGATGCAAAATCCGGCGAAATGTAGCTTTCATATGGTATGTCGTCATCTCCTAGAAACTCATAAGATTCATCTAATAATGGTGCTGGTGGTGGAGTGGGGTCAGCAAGTAATTCGTCGCGCAGGGAAGGTCCTTCTTGGCGTGCTTCCCCTGGTTTCAATGAATCCTGCTTTTCCATTACTCCCTATCATAAATCCTCTTAGGGCATATGTGTCTAGTTCCTTTGTGAGAAGTTCCAGAAATACTTTAGAGAAAGGAGCTTATCCGGGCCAATTATCCAGATTCTTGTTACTTATAAGTTCATAGCCTTCTCGGTATCTTTGTGAACTGGCTGTAATGACGTCAGAAGGTAATTCTGGTGGTGGAGGAGATTTGTCCCATTCCAGACCATCGAGGAAGTCGCGGACAGGTTGTTTATCAAAGGAAGGTGGAGTTGTCCCTGGTATCCATTCATCAAGTGGCCAAAAGCGTGATGAGTCCGGTGTCAAGATTTCATCAGCGACTACCAGAGTTCCTTCTACGAAGCCCATTTCAAATTTAGTATCAGCGATGATGATTCCACGCCCCAAAGCATATTCAGAGCCTCTTGTATAGAGTTCTAATGCTTTTTCTCTAGCCATTTCAGCAATATCATCTCCAACTATTTCAGCAGCTTCTGCAAAAGAAATGTTCTCATCATGGAGCCCATCTTCAGCTTTCGTAGAGGGGGTAAAAACAGGTTCAGGCAATTTTTCAGACACTAAAAGATTCTCTGGAAGTTTCGTTCCATGCATCGTTCCGTGTTTCTTGTATTCTTTCCAAGCAGAGCCAGTGATATAGCCGCGAACAATGCATTCAATAGGAAGCATCTCGACTTTTCGCACAAGCATTGATCTTCCTTCAATCTCTGAAACTTGAGCTTGTTTTGGGAAGTCAGCAAGGTCTGTGGAGATTAAATGCGATTCCATAGAGCCTGATAGGTAATCAAACCAGAATGCTGACATTGCCATGAGGACTCTTCCTTTGTTAGGAACTGATTGATCCATGACAACATCAAAGGCTGAGATGCGGTCACTGGTCACCATGAGGTACTGGTCGTTTCCAGCATCATAGATATCCCGGACCTTCCCTGAATAAACATGGGGCAGGTTTAGTTGATAAGCGGGCTCTCTACTCATATACGTTCTCTTTAAATTATGGGTTCAGGATTATATTCTAAAGCTTGTGGGAAACGGGATAAAAGTTCTTGTATGCGAAGAGATATTTGTTTGACTTGTTGACTAGATAATCCGATTGATATTTCATTGATTATCTCATTTAGTTCTTCTTCAGTGAGTGGGAAACGTTCATCACTACCTAATTGACTAATAAGAAGATTCTCACCTTTATCTTCATTTCGTAACGTAAGAACTGCTGCAACAGCATGTTCTTTTATGATTTCATGAGCTTCTTCTCTTCCCATTCCATTTGTAACCGCTGCGGTCAATATCTTTGTCGTGCTGAGGAATGGTAGGAAATGATTAAGTTCACGCTCAATGACACGTGGATACGCCCCAAAATCTTTGAGGATTGTCAGAAATGTCTGGAGTAGCCCATCCATAGCGAGAAATGCGTCAGGAAGAGCAACTCTTCGTACTACAGAGCAACTCACGTCCCCTTCATTCCATTGGTCTCCTGTGAGATCTGTAACCATGGATAAATACCCTTTTAAGACATGTGTTAATCCACCGATACGTTCGCATGATCTCATGTTCATTTTGTGAGGCATCGCTGAAGAACCAACTTGTCCTTCTTGAAATCCTTCTGTTGCTAAGTCATGCCCTGCCATCAAGCGTAATGTTTTTGCAAGATTGGCAGGTCCGCTTGAAAGTTGCACAAGCGCGCTAACAACACTGAAGTCTAAAGAGCGTGGATACACCTGACCGACACTTTCGAGAGTCGCAGTGAATCCTAAATGTTCAGCGATGCGTTGTTCGAATTCTATGACCTGATCTGGGCTTCCTAGCAATTCAAGTAAGTCTTGTTGGGTCCCTACTGGGCCTTTTATTCCTCGCAAAGGGTACGTTTGGAACGTATTTTCAAGTCTCTCAAAGGCTAGGAGTATTTCTTCAGCGGTATTGGCGAAACGTTTCCCCACGGTGGTGACTTGCGCCGCAACATTATGCGTTCTTCCCGTTAAAGGGGTTGCGCTATATTGGTCAGCTAGAGCTGCTAGTTGGGAAAGCGCTGCAACAGTTTGAGTTTGGATGATTTCAATACTTTGTCGAATCTGAAGTTGTTCAATGTTTTCTGTTAGGTCTCGTGATGTCATACCTTTATGGATATGTTCGTATCCTGCTAGCTCACAGAATTCTTCTATACGGGCTTTCACGTCGTGTTTAACTATTGTTTCTCTTTGACGTATTGATTCCAGATCAATATCGTTTTTCGTTCTTTGGTAAGCAGCAATGACTTCTTCGGGTATGTCTGACCCGAGGTCGCGTTGTGTTTGCAATACCGCTATCCAAAGTTCACGTTCAAGTAGCACTTTGTTTTCAGAAGACCAGATACCAACCATCTCATTACTGGCGTACCGGTCAGCTAGAACGTTTGGGATGCTCATTTCGTGGCCATTTCGCTTTTGTAAGCCGCTAATTTATCTGCGATCTCTTTATTTTCAATACCTAACATTTGCAGAACAAGAAGCGCCGCATTCTGTGATCCGTCAATTGCAACTGTTGCGACAGGGACACCTTTGGGCATTTGGACAGTTGCGTATAGAGCATCTTGCCCGTTTAAAGCTCCTCCGGATAGGGGGACACCGACGACGGGTAGGGTTGTGTGTGCTGCAACAACTCCCGCTAAATGCGCTGCCATTCCTGCTCCACAGATAAAGGCAACAAACCCATTTTCTCTAGCTGTTGTTACGAGTTCAACTACTTGATCTGGGTTCCGATGGGCAGAAAGGACTCGCCATTCGTAGTCAATTTCAAATTCTTCTAGGGTTTCTTTCGCTTTGAGCATTTTGGACTCATCGGATTTAGACCCCATTAAAATCCCAACTTTCATGTGATGCTCCCTTCCTTTAGTCGAATTTTTTGACTGCTATCTTCCATGATAGAGATTTCATTGAACTGCTCCAGCGATATCTCTTCGTTTATGAATACCTTCCCAGCTTATTTTCTGAGCACCTGCATATGCGCTTTCCTTTGCTGCTGCATGTGTTGGTCCTCTTCCAGTTACAGCAATCACTCTGCCCCCATTGGTTATGAGTTCATTTTTTTTATTTGTCGCGACTCCAGCACAGAAAACCTCTTCTATCCCAGAAAGGTTTCTGGCCTCTTGAACTCCTTTTATCACCTTCCCTATTTGCGGTGCTTGGGGGTAACCTTCTGATGCACAAACAACAGTGACCATGGCATCATTAATGAATTCTGGGGTTGTTTGAATATTCCCCGAAGCCGCTTGATGCAGTAATTCAAAGAGGCTTGTTTTGATACGGGGAAGAACAACTTGGGCTTCTGGATCTCCGAAGCGAACATTATATTCAAGGATTTTTGGCCCATTTTTTGTGTTCATGATTCCAGCGTAGAGAACACCTCTGTAATCAATCCCCCTTTGGATAAGTGCTCGTAAGGTTGGTTGGACTGCTTCCTGCATTATTTTTTCCACGAATTGTTCTGTTACGTCAGGAACCGGTGAATGTGCTCCCATACCGCCCGTATTTGGACCTTCGTCATTATCTAAAAGCCTTTTATAATCTTGGGCTGGACTAAGAGCAACTGCTTTTCCCCCATCACAGACAGCAAGGATGGAAATTTCATCTCCCTTCATTCCCTCTTCAATCACTATTTTCTTTCCGGCTTCTCCGAATGCTTCGCCAGAAAGATAACTTCGAATGGCCGATTCAGCATCGTGTAGAGATTCAGTGACGAGAACTCCTTTCCCTGCTGCGAGACCATCGGTCTTGATAACGTATGGAAGTGGCATTTCTTTGAGGAATTCAATTGCGGCGCTTTGTTCGGTAAAAGTCCCGTGCTTCGCAGTAGGGACATTGGCTTCTACCAGTAGATCTTTCATCCATGCTTTGGACCCTTCGAGTCGTGCTCCATCAGCTCCTGGACCAAACACTAGCTTTCCTTGTTCTCTTAGTTGATCAGCTAAACCAGCTACTAAAGGAGCTTCCGGTCCAATGATAAAAAGATCAGCGTCCATTTCAAGTGGGGAGATATTCTTTGAATTCGGAATGCCCGGATTCCCCGGAGTGACAGTTACTTCACTGTCTCGTTTTAGAACATGTGCTAATGCGTGTTCGCGTCCACCTGAACCTACAACAACGCTTTTCATTTCATCTTTCCTCGGGTATTAAATTGTAGAAATGTTCGTTGTTGCAGCGGCAGTGATTTACCTTTCACGACTGCCAGTTCACGTATTGTTTTCTTCCGGGTCCAACTCCAATTAGTGAAATTGGTACACCGCAGGATTTTTCAATTGCTCTGACATAATCTTGAGCGGCTTGCGGAAGGTCATTTGGGTTTGTGATGCCAGAAATATCTGTTAGCCATCCTTCCATTTCCTCATAGATAGGAATCGCTTTATGGAAATCTGTTTGATGATAGGGCATTTTCTCTACTCGTTGTCCATCTATGTCATAAGCAACGCATATTTTTACTGTTTCTAATGCATCCATTACATCAAGTTTGGTTAACGCTATCTCTGTCAAAGAATTCAGCCGTGCTGCGTGTCGAAGCATAACGGAATCGAACCAGCCTGTCCGGCGTCGGCGACCGGTATTAGTTCCATATTCGTGTCCTACATCAACGAAATGATCCGCTACTTCGTCGAATAGTTCTGCTGGGAAAGGACCTGACCCCACTCGTGTCGTGTACGCCTTCGCTATTCCAACGATTCTTTCCAAGTGACGGGGTCCGACTCCGGCGCCTGCACAAGCACCTCCTGCTGTCGGATTGGATGATGTTACAAATGGGTAGGTTCCATGGTCAAGGTCCAAAAACGTTGCTTGTGCTCCTTCAAAAAGAACATTCTGGTCTGATTCTAAAGCATTGTGAATAAGGTCGGTGGTGTCCGATATGTGTGGTTTTATCCTTGGAAGGTACTCGTCTAGGAAAATGCTGCTGAGCGAATCGAGTTCTGGAGCGAGCCGATTATATACCTTTGCTAATAGCGGTCCTTTCTCATGAAGAGAAACACCAAGTTTCTCTCTGAATATCTTTGGATCAAGAAGGTCCTGTACCCTAATCCCAACTCTGAATGCTTTATCAGCATACGCCGGCCCTATGCCTCGTTTAGTCGTTCCTAGTTTATTCGCTCCGAGGTGACGTTCGAAAACTACATCAAGTTCCTGATGGTATGGGAAAATTAGATGAGCATTACCACTTAATTTAAGCCGTTCGCAGCTAACTCCCTTCGCTTCAAGCATGTCAATTTCTTTGATCAAGACGCCCAGATCAACGACAACCCCATTTCCGATGACGGGGGTTATGTGATCGTAAAGTACACCACTTGGTATTAGTTGGAGAGCCGTAGTTTCACCATTGACGACGAGGGTATGGCCTGCATTATGGCCGCCCTGGTAGCGGACAACCATTTGCATTTCCTTAGCGAAAAGGTCGGTGAACTTTCCCTTACCTTCGTCGCCCCACTGGGTACCTACGACAACGGTCGATGGCACAGGCGGTCTCCTTCTGTTGACTCCGCTTACCAAACCACTGTACGCCATTTAATAGTGAAGATGTCTAACTTTTAACGAAGAATTCCTAATAAATTAGGAATTGGTCATAGAGGGTTTATCCCCCGTATGACCCTCCTTGCCCTTCGTAATCAAAGATTTCACTCACAGGCGTGAAGGTAAGTTTCCCATCCATTACCTGCACTTCTTGTAATTGCGCACCTTCGGTTACATATGCATCGTTCGTTCCATCTAGCCGGATTGTCTCAACAAAATTATTTCCGTTGGTAGTGTCAAGATTCCAGGTGGCCTTCATGACATTTATACGATTGATGCCACCGGGAAGTTCATCAGCTGCTCTGAGGATATCAACAACTACCTGAGCAAAGAAAACACCGCCGGAGTAGGACCCGTCAGCGCAGGTAACATCACCGTAGTCAGCTAAGACTTGCTGGGTTAATTCAATAGCGGGATCGTCATCAAAGCGTGGATCTCCACAAACCTTGCTAGAGTTCGCGATTCTCACACCCGCTCCTTCAGATTGCAGTAAAGCTGCAGCATCCTGCACAGGGGTGAAGAATGCTGGAAGGTTATTACATGTGTACGACATGTAGAAACGTGGCCGCCATGATGTTGCTGCCATAACACCTACGCTCTGTGGGCAGAATGCTGCTGTTGTTCCAGCTACGAATACTTGCGCTCCTGAAGAAGCGAGAGTCGTCATCTCTGCGGTGACATCGGGAGCTGCCGGATCGTGAAGGGCTTCAGCAACAACTTCAATACCTGAGCACCCCTGTAAGGTCTGTTGATACGTCTTACCAAAATCATTATTCATGAAAAGTCCAGCGACAGTTGCTCCTTCACCGAATTCTTCAACAATTGCTTCACACCAGATGTTGGTCTCTGTTACATAATTGAGGATGTTCCCAACGGTCCATGGGAAGTTTGCTGGATCACCCCAGAATGGGAAACCAGATAGATTCAATAATTGTGGAACACATGCCTCATCTGTGATTGGTCTGATTGCGTAGTTATTCGGTGTTCCGATAACCCCGACAAAGCCAACGATGTTTTCAGTTTCGAGCATTTCTTGCACGTTTGCTACTGTTCTTCCTGCTTCATAAGCATCGTCTTTTGTGACAAGAACAAGATCTTTCCCACCAATGGGGTCTGTTGCATTCACATAATCAAAATAAAATTCCATTCCCGAAGCGATTGTCCCGAATGCAGCTAGTTGCCCTGATTGTGGAAGCGATGTTCCGAACCTGATTTCACTATCCGTCACGCCTTCAGATGAATCCCAATCATCAGGACAAGCATCCAGATCGAGAATAGTGCCTTCAGCAATTGTGACTTGACCCCCGGTCTGATTCCCAGCGGCGTCGTCGTCATCATTCCCGCAACCGACAGCGACAAGGCAAAGAACGCTTGTCACACATAGGAATTTAATCATTAATTTTTTCATGGTTACCCCCAACTTTGATAAACGAAACTTACTAATTAGACGGAATCTCTGCAACCGTTTCTAAACTATTCCTGATTTGTTCTGCATTTGAATTGTTACAAAACGGTTTTTTACTTTCTTTGCTGCCGTAGAAATCCCTCCAGGCATAAACAAAGTTAAAATAATGAGAAGAAGACCTAGAATTAAGGAACCTGTGGGGCCTTGCAACCACCGTTGTGGAACAAATGAAATTGATTGCGTTGAAGAGGCCCAATCCGGTATGAGAGCGTAAACAAGTCCGCCGATCACAGCTCCGGAAAGCGTTCCTACTCCTCCTACTACAAGGCCGACAATTAAATAAATGGCAACTAGAGAACTAAAATCATCAGGTGAAGCTATCCCGACTTCAGCGACATAAATCATTCCGCCTATTCCTCCTAACGCGGATGCGATACCAAAAGAAATTGTTTTTGTCATAGCGAGATTCACCCCTGATACAGCGGCACTTGTTTCATTGTCTCGAACTGCACGCATTGCTCTTCCTGGTTTGCTCTTTATGAGATTAGAGATGAGCCAGAAACAAAGCGCTGCCACTAGGGAAAACAGTATGAATTTCCACATTCGTGACTCTTCCCTATTTGATAGGGGTCCATCACCAAAGTACCCGCCTACAAGGGGAATATTTTGGAGTGCTTGCGCTATTTCATCTAATGGAAGCCACGAAGGTGGCGCGAATTTGTATTGACTTCCCGTTACTTTGTTGGTCGTCAGTTTCCCGCCAGCTCCGCCCGTGTATTCATACAGGCTATCTAATTTAACAATTGTTGGGAATAGAGCGGCAAGCCCCAAAGTAAGTAATGCTAGATAAAGGCCGCGTATTCGTAATGCTGGTAAACCAAGGATCATACCGATCAGGAAACAACCAGGTATGACAATAAGAAGTGTCAGTAAAAATGGCCATGAGTGGTCTGCAACTAGCCACGCTGAAATATATGCTCCCATCCCAAAGAAGAAACTCTGGCCAAGGGCGATTTGTCCCGTGTAGCCAACGACAACTTGGAGGCCGAGAATAGCTACCGAGTAAGCAATCGCCTTATTGAGGCGTATGAGAGACAAGTTGTATTTATTGGAACCTATTGCGATTGAACCAACGTCGACGTAGGCGAACGCCACTAGCAGGAAAAAAAGCACGATCGAAATCCACATGAGCGCCCTGAGATTTCGGTATTGGGGAGTGTCTTTTGTAAGGGTGATTTTAGGCGCCATGATTATGCCTCTAAACCATTTCCACTGTTTTGGTTCCAAGGAATCCGGATGGGCGGAAAGTAAGAACAATGAGGAGGACAACAACGGCTGCGGCGAGTGTCATTTCGTTAGGAATGAATGGAATGTATTGCACGACGACGCTTTGGACGAAACCGATGGTCAATCCGCCGAGAAGTGCGCCCCACAAACTATCTAAACCACCTAAAGCTGCTGCCGTTATAGAAAAGATGAGCGCTCTTAGCATGATTGTGGGTTCTATTTGTAAAACGGGATTAGCGGCGTAGATCGAAGCTCCCAGTGTTCCCGCGGCGGCAGCTAATGCCCAACCAAATTGCAGTGTTTGACCTATCTTTATGCCGCAAAGTCTGCTTGATTCCAAATTTGAAGAAACTGCTCTAAAGGCCAATCCGATCTTTGTCTTAGTAAGAAGGGTTTGGAGAATAAACAGAACCAGTAAGCAACTTCCGAAAGCAAAGATTGAATACCAGCTCAATCTAGCATTACCGATCGTTACGGCTTTTCCTGATGGGAATAGTTGTGGAAATGAAAGGGGGTCAAATCTCCAGATGATGGCGGCGACAGCATTAATGACAAGAAACAAACCGAGTGTGATGATTACAAGTGGAAGGTGATCCGCTGGGTCGAATTTTCTGATGAAAGTGCGTTCTAAGCAAGCTGCTAGGATTCCTGAGAAAATCATTCCTATGACGACAGCCCCCCACATGGGGATTCCCCATTTCCATAGCTGCAGCACAATAAATGCTCCGAGCATTGCTTGTTCTCCTTGCGCGAAATTGATGAGAGTTGTTGCTTTGAATATGAGGACCATCGCTACAGCTATCAATGCATATGTTGATCCGTTGGTGAGTGCATCGAAAAGTCTTTGAAGAAAAAGATCCATGTCAGCCTCCCAGGTATGCCTTTCGTATCGCGTCATCGTTGACAAGGAGGTTTGCCTCGCCCTCAACTGCGATTTCGCCGGATTCCAGTACGTATCCTCTATCGGCCATTGCCAGAGCTATTTGGGCGTTCTGCTCAACGATAAGCATTGTCGTTCCAAGTTCCTGATTCATTTTTTTGAATCGTTCAAAGAGACCTTCAACAATTTGTGGGGCTAGTCCCAATGATGGTTCATCTAGGAGAAGCAGTTCTGGTTTAGACATGAGAGCTCGGGATACAGCCAGCATTTGTTGTTCCCCTCCTGAGAGTGAGCCCGCTGATTGCATTCGTCGTTCATAGAGCACAGGGTATGTTTCATAGCAGGAGTCCAAGTCTGCTTTTATTTCGTTATCTGAACGGATGAAAGCGCCTACTCTCAGGTTTTCTTCAACGGTTAGTTCTGGGAATGTTCCTCTTCCTTGAGGTACGTGCGCTATACCTTTGCGAACAATGTAATCAGGTTCCAGGTCAATGATGCTGTCCCCATTGAATGCAATGCTTCCTGTTGTTCCAACCATGCCAGAGATCGCTCGCAGTGTTGTTGTTTTTCCTGCTCCGTTCGCACCAAGAATCACGACGATTTCATTTGGTTGCACGTGGAATTTTATGCCATGGAGAACTTCGATCTGACCGTATGTTGCTGTGAGTTCATCTACTTCTAATAGAGTATTTGTCATTTCATTTCTCCCAGATATGCGGAGATGACTTGTGAATTTTCTTGAATTTCTGTGGGCGTTCCTTCAGCTATTTTGGACCCGAAGTCAAGGACGACGACTTTGTCAGATATTCCCATGACCATACCCATGTGATGTTCCACGAGGAGGATTGTTAGGTTAAATTCTTCTCGGATTGAAACTATTAAGTTTGAAAGGTCATTGACTTCTGAATGGTTTAACCCTGTAGCTGGTTCATCGAGTAGAAGGAGTTTAGGTTTGCTTACTAAGGCACGAGCTAATTCGATTCTTTTCATTGTGCCAAAAGGCAACCCATCGCATGGATGATTAGCGAATTCCAGAAGGTTGAGATTCTCCAAAATAGTGTTTGCTAAATGTTGGAGGTCTCGCTCTTCATTGCCTAAACCGATACGAAACATAGCTGATAGAAAATTTTGGGATCCTTTAACATGGGCTCCGCACATGACATTCTCAAGGACTGTCATTCTGGGCCAAAGGGCGAGATTTTGGAAAGTTCGTGAGATCCCCATTTCTGCTATTTGATAAGCGGAACTTTTGAGAAGATTATCGTCTTCAAAATGTACAGTTCCCGACGTGGGGTCATAAATCCGGCTTATGACATTAAAGAGAGTTGTTTTACCAGCACCATTTGGTCCGATAAGTCCGCAGATCTCATCATCTTCGATATTAAAACTCAGCTCGTTAAGAGCAGTAACACCGCCGAAACGCATTGTGAGGTCTTTTACTTCTAATAAGCTTGTACCCATAGTCGTCTCTTTGGTAGGAATTTCCGGTGTCTCTTGTTCGCTGCATGATATCAAGGCCTTGATATCTGTGCGCAAAGTCTAGAGGAAAGAAAATGAGGGAATTATTCACTCTTAAGTTTGGTCGTTATGGTCTTCTGGAAAAAGATCCTTTAATTCTTGCAAGGCTTTTTCTTGTTGTTTATCTAATTGTTGCGGAACAGTTATTTCTACAGTAACCAGAAGGTCCCCTGTTCCATCTACTCCTTGAATGCCACCTTTTTTGATTCTAAAAGTGCTTCCTGTCTGCGTCCCGGGAGGTAGTCGGAGCGTCACTGACCCATTCGGGTATGTAGGGACCTGAATATCGGATCCTAGCGCTGCTTGAAGAAATGAGACTGGTAGTTGAAGGGTCAAATTCATGTCTTCTCTTCCAAAGAGTGCATGGGGGGAAACACGGATAATCACTATTAGGTCACCGGATGGACCTCCATGAGACCCCGCATTTCCTTTGCCTTTGAGACGTATTCTCTGCCCGTCTTCAACGCCGGCTGGTATACGCATTTTAACTGATTGTGTCATCCCCGATTGTGTACCTGACGTTACTGAGGTTTCTATACCACTGATTGACTCATCAAAAGTTAGGCGTAATTGTGCTTGCTGATTTGCTCCTTTTTGTGGTCGTGGATGCGTTGCTTGACCGAAGGGGGCACCACCGGAAAACATACTGTTTATAAGGTCTGAGAAATCACCTGTCTGACCGCCAAAATTTGATGAGAATCCACCCATTCCTCCGGGTCCCATTTGACGGGCTTCATCATATTTTGCTCGAGTCTCGGGGTCACCAATAACGTCATAAGCGGCGGACACATCTTTGAAGCGTTCTTCTGCTTTGGTATCACCCGGATTCTGGTCGGGGTGTAGATCTCGAGCGAGTTTCCGATACGCCTTTTGAATATCCTTTTCTTTCGCATCGGGGAGGACACCGAGAGTTTGGTAATAATCTTTTTCAAACCATTCTCTTTTTACATCCACGAGTATCCCCCTTTCGCTAGATTTTTTTGTTGCAATTCTTTTAGGCGGGTCCTGCAGTTCGGACCATAGCGGGCCGGAGCGTTCTTCCTTTCCACAGGTAACCGGATCGCATTACTTCGGCAACAATTGCAACGTCGCTCTCTTCGCTGACTTCGTGCATTACCGCATCATGGAGTTCTGGATCAAAATTGACTGAAGCTCCAGCAATGAGTTCAAGTCCTTGTGTTTGTAGTGTTTCCAAAAGGGCGTTTCTGATTGGGGTAACATCTTCAGCTCCTTGTTGAATCGCAGCATCGCAGGCATCAAGAACTGGAAGGATTTTTTCCACGAGGCTGCTAGCAGCCTGTTCTACGAGATCATTCTGCCGTTTCGCGCTTTGCCGGCGAAAGTTATCAAATTCAGCTTGCACCCTTTGTAGGTCCGCAATCAATACCTCATTTTGAGCTTGCAGTTCCAGGGCGAAAACAGTTGGATTTTTTCGATGATCAATGCTGTCTTCTTCAGGGTTTTCTTTTTCTGGGTCTTGTTCTTCTAATTCGGAATCAACTTCGGGAAGTTCACTATCACTATCTTCTGTAGCGGGCACTTCGTCAACCATTATTTACTCTTCCTCATCAATGATTTCAGCGTCAATGATGTCCTCAGAGTCATCTTCTTCCGGTGTTTCTGGTTCTTGCGCTGCTTCCTCATATAGGCGTTGAGCGAATCCTTGACTAGCAACCGTAAGTTCTTCCATCGCAGTTTTGACTGTTTCTACGTCAATTTCTTCATTTTCAAGAGCGCTTTTAAGGCCTTCGAGCTTTTCTTCTATGTCAGTTTTTTCTTCTTCGCCGAGTTTCTCTGCATTTTCACGAATCATTTTTTCTGTTTGATAAACGAGTGAGTCTGCTGAATTTCGCATTTCTGCTTGTTCTTTTCTTTCACGATCTTCATTTGCGTGTGCTTCAGCGTCTGCGACCATTTGATCTATTTTATCTTTATCAAGTGATGACTGGCCTGTGATGGTGATGGACTGTTCTTTACCAGTGGCTCTATCTTTCGCGGACACATGCACAATGCCATTGGCATCAATATCAAAAGTAACTTCGATTTGAGGAACACCACGGGGAGCGGGTGGAATATCTACTAACTGGAATTTTCCGAGTGTTTTATTGAATTGAGACATTTCCCGTTCTCCTTGAAGAACATGGATTTCCACTGATGGCTGGTTATCTTCAGCTGTTGTATAAACCTCTGTTCTTCGGGTCGGGATCGTTGTATTTCGTTCAATCATTTTGGTCATAACTCCGCCTTTGGTTTCTATACCAAGTGATAACGGGGTTACATCCAATAGGAGAATGTCTTTGACTTCGCCTCTGAGGACTCCAGCTTGTACTGCAGCGCCAACAGCAACGACTTCGTCTGGGTTCACGCTCTTATTCGGTTCTTTACCAGTCATCATCTGAACGAGCTCTGTAACTGCTGGCATTCGTGTTGAACCGCCGACAAGGATGACATGTTCAATGTCACTCGTTGAAAGGTTTGCATCTTTGATCGCTTGTTCAAATGGTTTCCGGCAGCGCTCAAGAAGATCAGCGGTTAATTCTTGAAATTTCGCTCGGGACAATGCGTAGTCCATGTGAAGGGGTCCAGCATCAGTTGCTGTCACGAAAGGTAAATTAACTTGTGTGCTTTGACTTGCAGAGAGTTCAATTTTTGCTTTTTCTGCTGCTTCTTTCAAGCGTTGCATGGCCATATTGTCTTTTGATAAATCAACACCATGATCGTTGGAAAAAGAATCAACAAGCCATTGAATGACGCGTTCATCCCAATCATCCCCACCCAGGCTGGTATCGCCACTGGTTGATTTCACTTCAAAAACACCGTCACCGATTTCTAGAACTGAGACGTCAAAAGTTCCACCTCCAAGGTCAAAGACAAGTATGGTCTCATCATCTTCACCTTTTTCTAGACCATAGGCAAGTGCCGCAGCGGTTGGTTCATTGATTATTCGAAGTACTTCAAGTCCGGCTACCTTGCCCGCTTCTTGGGTTGCTGTCCTCTGAGCATCATCAAAATATGCTGGAACAGTAATAACGGCTTCAGTGACTGTGTCACCAAGATACGCTTCAGCGTCTCGTTTGAGTTTCATGAGCGTGCGCGCGGAAACTTCTTGGGCGTTGTATTCCTTGCCGTCGATATCTAGTGACCAGTTCGTACCCATATCTCTTTTAACGGAACGAATTGTTCTATCTGGATTGGTTATTGCTTGTCGTTTGGCTACTTCTCCAACGAGAACTTCTCCATCTTTGGCGAAAGCAACAACTGAAGGGGTTGTCCGACTTCCTTCTGCATTGGCAATAACAGTTGGTTCACCGCCTTCAAGGACAGAAACAACTGAATTTGTGGTACCTAGATCTATTCCGACGGCCTTCGCCATTTTCACTCCTATTCAGCGCTAAGCGCAAGGTTTGTATGTTCTTCACTATGTTCAACGACAGTGACATGCTTTTTATTCCATAAATAGAGAAAAAGCATCTACCCAATTTATCGTTTCTTAAAGAAAATAATTCATAGAAAACAGTGTGAGATCCCTCACCGCTACTTATCTATATTCCATCTGTAAACATATAGATTGCTTGTTTTGATGTGACATGTGTCATTTGTAGGCATATTTAACGATCAAGAAGTCTGTTTAAGACCCTTCAAGGGTCTATCTTTGAATGAGGGATATGGAAGCACAGAAAAAATCTAACCGGTTTCGCCCACAAGATTGGGTTCTTGTTTTAGGCGTTGCTGTCGCTGTTTTCACAGCTCTTTCCGGTGTTGCCGCCACGATCTTTGATCAGAAAGGCGATAGTCCTATTCACCGTGAAGTGTTTGGGAATGTGCCAACGGCAGCAAAAGTTGCTTTCTATTCTATTATCCCAGCCTTAATAATTTATGGCGCTTGGAATTTCTCGCTACGGGTAAAAAACTGGACTCGAGGAAAGCCCGACAATCGGTCAACGACAAAGAAGAATGTCCATCGACGAGCAAAAAATTTGCGCTCTGGGCTCTATATGAAAACGCTCATGCGGGACCCTGCTGCAGGGTTAATGCATTCACTGATGTATTTCCCGTTTATTATTCTTCTCGGAGTAACAACAACCTTAGAAATTGATCATCAGTTACCTGAAGATCTTAAATTCCTCCATGGGGGCGTATATAAGGGTTATTCACTCGTCGGTGATGCAGCTGGGGCGCTTTTCCTAATAGGGGTCGGCTGGGCGTTACTTCGCAGGTATGGGCCGCGCCGGTTCCGCCCTTATCGGATCCGGATCAAATCAAAAGGTGATCATGCTATTGGGCTTGGACTCCTTTTCGGTCTGGGAGTAACCGGATTTGGTGCTGAAGGATTCAGGATAGCTTTAGCTAATGAACCCGATTTTGAGAAATGGTCCATCATTGGTTACCCGCTCGCGAATCTCGTTGATGGTTTTGGGAATCTGAGTGGTTGGCATCAGGTCTGGTGGTATGCCCATGTGATCTTCTTCATCGGGTTTCTTATCTTTCTCCCGATTACGATGCTTCGACACATTTTCACATCTCCGTTGAACATGTATCTCAAAGATCGTGACCGTCCTAAGGGAGCGATGAAACCACTTCCGAACCTAATGGAAACAGAACTTGAAACATTCGGAGCTTCCGTCATTGAAGATTTCACCTGGAAACAACTTCTTGATACTGATGCCTGCACAATGTGTGGACGCTGTACTTCAGTGTGTCCTGCACACGCGACGGGTAAACCTTTAGACCCTCGAGAAATCGTTCTTAAAACTGGTGAAGTTATGGCTGCGACAGGCGAACCAGTAACTACTCCGCCACTAGGAGTGGATTCAGAAATTACTGTCCCAGCGAATTGGATGTTTGATCGAGTTACCAATGATGAATTATGGGCATGCACTAGTTGTAAGGCATGTGATGAAATCTGCCCGGTGAATATTGAAATCCTTGACAAGATACTGGACATGCGACGATACAAGTCTTTGATGGAATCAGATTTCCCAGCGGAACTCGGAAATGCATATCGTGCTATGGAGAACTCCGGTAATCCTTGGTCTATTTCTCAAACAGAAAGAGCGGATTGGATTGGTGACATTGAAGGTATCGCTGTTCTCGCTGGCGGCGACCCATTTGAATCAGAATGGCTTTACTGGGTTGGTTGCGCCGGAAGTTTTGACGATAAGAACAAAAAAGTCAGCCAAGCGATGGCGAAACTTCTCCACCGTGCGGGAATCGATGTGAGTATTCTCGGCCCTGATGAGAATTGCACCGGAGATCCAGCCCGGAGATCTGGAAATGAATACATTTTCCAAATGCTGGCTATGCAGAATATAGAAACGTTGAATGGTATGGGTGTGAAAAAAATTATTACCCAATGCCCGCATTGTTTTAATACGTTGAAGAACGAATATCCACAGCTTGGCGGGCATTATGAAGTAATTCACCATACGCAATTGTTAGAGCAGCTCATCGATAGCGGTCAATTAGATATGTCACAGGCCACACTAAGAGAACGAATCGTCTACCACGACAGCTGTTATTTAGGTCGACATAATGATATTTATATGTCACCAAGAAACGTTATTGGAAACCTCTCCGGCGTTGACATTGTAGAAGCCCCGAGAAATGGGACAAAAGGTATGTGTTGTGGTGCTGGTGGAGCCCGTATGTGGATGGAAGAAGATATCGGTCCGAAGGTAAATGACGTTCGTGCCCTTGAACTCGTGGAAACAGGTGCGAGCAGAATCGCCACAGCATGCCCATTCTGTTACATCATGATGGACGATGGAGTAAAAGCGGCAGGGAAAGAAGAAGATGAAGTGAAAGTCGCTGATCTCGCTATCCACCTTGTAGAAGCTCTGGAAGAAGGGGAAGCACGGTTGGAAGAGGTTCGTCAAGAATCGATAGAAGCACCATTTGTAGCGACGCCAGAACCGGTTCCCGCTGATGTCGTATCTGCTCCACTCCCTAGCGGTGAACCCACTCCGGTAGGTGCTGTTCAAAGGGTAACGAATCAACCAGTCAGGACTTCTCCCGTACTCACTCAACCTACGGTAACGACCTCAGACACTTCCACCGATACCGGATCAACAGCTACAGAACAGATACCTTCAACTCCAGATAATCTTTCCCTTATACGGGGAATGGATCCCTACACAATCCAACGATTGAATGATCGGGGAATCATTAGCTACGTGCAGATCTCGGCGTTAAGTAATGACGAAATAACTGTTATTGAAGAGGAATTCGAGATTCCCGGTTGCTTTAACCGGTTTAGTTGGCGTTACCAGGCACAACAACTAATGAACGAAGAAGAGTGACCCTAAACTGCTTCAGTTCGCTTTTTGTACCGTTTGAAACCTGAGAGCAAAAGAATAAAGACAACGATAACTACAAGTGCAATCACTGGCGCATTTTGTATCCAGCGAACAGTGTCATCGCCGTAGTATGCAAAGAGAAACGCTGTCGGGATTAAGCCGATGATCGTTCCAATAAGAAATTCGCGCCAACGAATTTTTAAAATGCCAAGAAACCAATCTGCTGCTGGTGCATACCCTGTTACAAGTCGTAGTGCAATGGTTGATAGGAGTGCATGATCAACGAATCGCTTCTCCCATCTGATAAAGCGTTGCGGTAGGCGTTTCCTAATCCAATCTTGAGCTAACCACCTTGCGACGACAAATCCGATGCTGCTGGCGATGATACCGCCGACCATGCTGTAGATGAAGACTTCCCACCATGTCCAAACAAAGGTTGCTGGAATGATTAATGCTGCGCCTGGGAGGCTGAGAGGTTGGGCGGCGATAAAGGCAAGAATGTAAATAATGGGGCCAAAGGCTCCGGAGTCTTGGAAAAAGTCTTGTATCCGTTCTCGATCGTGGAGAAAATCCCAAGTGCCGAGAAATGCGCCAACCACGATTCCAATGAGTATCACGGGGATGATTGCTTTATGAATCTTCCGATTGTTACTACTTGTCAAAGTTTTCCCAATATCGGCTTGGACGAGGTCCTTGTTGATTCTGGTATTTAGACCCTATGGAGCTAGACCCGTACGGGTTTTCTGCAGGTGTAGTCATTTGTTGAAAGCTTATTTGGCCTATCTTCATTCCGGCATAGAGGGTAATGGGTAGGTTCGCTACGTTTGAAAGTTCAAGAGTTAATTGCCCGTCCCAGCCGGCATCAACGAATCCTGCGGTGGAATGAATGAGGAGTCCTAATCGGCCAAGGCTGCTTTTTCCTTCTAACCGAGCTACAAGGTCTTCTGGTAGGACAACT
>JAYYZG010000010.1:0-9236 GCA_036687775.1 Actinomycetota bacterium | reverse complement strand
CCCCATAAGTACAAGGATTCCCGTGAACATTTCGAGATGCGGATCCATAAAAGGCTACTTGATATCCTAGATCCATCTGCCAAAACAGTGGATTCTCTCCAACGGTTAGATTTACCGGCCGGAGTGGATATTGAAATCAAGATCCAGCAGTCGTAATTCTAAACTGACACGGAAATAAAAGCTAAAAAAAGCAAGATGGTCGCGTACAGGATCCTAGATATTCCCCTGTTTCATTTACATGTAAGGGTTGGGCATAACTCTAACTCTCGGTATGCTTGATCCCCGTGTGGTAAGAGCGATCTCCATGCAGATGTCCAGGAAAGCCAATAGTGAAATTGGAACTATCTGGCGCAGAAATAAAGCTACTTAGACGAATTTAAATTCAATCCAAGTACGAGAACGTAAACATTAGGAAAGATTGAGGATCCCTCATGATGGGAAAAGCGATTGTCGGTAAAAAAGTCGGCATGACACAGGTATGGGATGAAGAAAATCGTGTTATCCCAGTTACGGTCCTCCAGGTTCCTCCCTGTCGAGTCGTACAGATAAAAACTCCAGATCGTGATGGGTACAGCGCTCTACAAGTTACCCAAGGCACTGCTGCAGAGAAGAATCTCAATCAAGCTCAATTAGGGCATTTTGATAAGGCAGGGGTAGCTCCTGGGAAGCAACTAGTTGAACTTCGTGTTGAAGATACAGAAGGTTACGAGATTGGTCAGGAAATCGCAGCCGACATTTTTGCTGAAGGAGACATTGTCGATGTTTCTGCTGTTAGCAAAGGTAAGGGTTTTGCTGGGGTAATGAAACGACACGGTTTCGCTGGGCAACGTGCAAGCCATGGTGCTCATAAAGTTCATCGAAAGCCTGGAGCAATTGGTCAATGTGCCACTCCTTCACGAGTCTTTCAGGGAAAGAAAATGCCTGGCCGAATGGGATCACAAAAGACAACGATCATGAACCTTACCGTTGTCCGTTCCGATTCAGAGGGAGAAACAATCCTTATCAAGGGATCTGTTCCTGGGCCACGCGGAGCAACTGTTGTTGTCCGTAATGCAGTTAAGGTTCCAGTTAGTTCGGGAGAAAGCCAGTGAGCAAAGTTGATATTTTGAAATCAGATGGTGCTAAGGCTGGATCCGTAGACTTAGATGATTCTATTTTCGGTATAGAACCAAACATTTCGGTAATGCATCAAGTAGTTAATGGGCAATTAGCAGCGAAACGAGCTGGGACTCATAACACAAAAACCCGAGCCGAAGTTCGAGGAGGCGGAGCCAAACCTTGGAAACAGAAAGGCACAGGACGAGCCCGTGCCGGATCATCACGAATGCCCCATTGGAGAGGCGGTGGAGTTGCCATGGGACCCAAACCTCGAGACTATTCCCAAAAAACGCCTAAAAAAATGAAACGCTTGGCACTCTTTTCAGCCCTTTCCGACAGGGCCGCTTCAGATAACATTCTTATCGTTGATTCTTGGGATTTTGAAGCCCCAAGTACGAAGACAGCTCAAAGTGCACTGAAAGCAATTGGCGCCACCGGAAAAATTCTCCTAGTCATAAACGCTGATGACACCAACACTCAGAAGAGCTTTCGGAACCTAGAAAATGTTCATGTTCTACCCATAGGGCAACTCAATGTGTTTGATATTCTGGTGAGTGATTTTGTTATCTTTACAAAAGACAACCTTCCTACAATTGCAGCAATTTCCCAAAGCAAATCAGAAAATAATGAGGAGGTTGCATGATAGACGGCAGAGATATTCTCAGGAAGCCAATCGTCAGCGAAAAATCGTACGTCCTGATAGAAGAAAATGTTTACACTTTTGAAGTTCACCCTGAGGCTACTAAACCACAAATTCGAGAAGCTGTGGAACAAATCTTCGGCGTGAGAGTAACAAAACTTAATACCATGAATCGTAAAGGGAAACGGAAAAGAAATCGAAAGAATTTTTCCTATGGGAAAAAATCAGACCAAAAACGTGCCCTTGTTACTATCGCTGAAGGCGATTCAATTGAGTTATTTGATGTCTAGGGGAATGTAGTGGCTATTAGAAGACGTAAACCAACCAGTCCAGGAAGAAGATTCCAGACGCAAGCTGATTTCTCTGAAATCACTAAGAGCGTTCCTGAGAAATCTCTCACAACAAGTAAACCGAAAACTGGTGGTCGAAATAACTATGGACGGAAGACGTCTCGTCATAGAGGGGGCGGACATAAACAACTCTATAGGCAGATCGATTTCCGACGAGATAAGCCCGGAGTCCCAGCTACTGTTGCCTCAATTGAATACGACCCTAACAGAACTTGCAGAATAGCTTTACTTCACTACCATGATGGTGAGAAACGCTACATTCTGGCACCAAATTCTTTGGCAGTAGGCGAGACAGTCCAGTCTGGGCAGGGATCAGAGATTCGGATAGGAAACGCCCTCCCTCTTCGTTACATACCAGTAGGAACCGTTATTCATAATATTGAAATCCGACCAGGTGGTGGGGGCAAGATTGCTCGCAGCGCTGGTTCAAGTGTGCAACTTGTAGCAAAAGAAGGAAACTACGCGACCATTCGTCTCCCTAGTACGGAAATGAGAAGAGTCCCGATTGACTCCATGGCAACTGTTGGTTCAGTTGGTAACTCGGAACATGAACTCATTAAAATTGGGAAAGCTGGTCGGAATCGATGGAAAGGCAAAAGACCACAAACTCGTGGAGTTGCCATGAACCCAGTAGACCACCCACATGGTGGTGGCGAAGGTAAAACATCAGGTGGTCGTCACCCAGTTTCACCATGGGGCAAACCAGAATCTCGCACAAGAAGTAAGAAGAAACAATCTCAGAAACTAATCGTCCGTCGCCGTCGAACAAGAGGCTCACGCCGATAAAGGAATTGATATGCCAAGAAGTCTAAAAAAAGGACCATTCGTAGATGCCCATCTTCTCAAGAAGATTGACGTCTTGAATTCGTCGGGTTCTAAAGAAGTAATTAAAACGTGGTCAAGGAGATCAACGATCATTCCAGACATGATTGGCCACACTGTCGCAGTTCATGATGGAAGAAAGCACGTTCCCGTATACGTTACTGAGACCATGGTGGGGCACAAACTTGGGGAATTCGCTCCTACAAGGACATTCAAATTTCACGCAGGTCAAGAACGAGGGGTTCGCTAAATATGACTGCAACAAAGACTAACGAACGTCCAGGAACGCGTGCTCAAGTAAAATATGTTCGCTCCTCGGCTTATAAAGTTAGAGAAGTCTTAAATTTAATCAGAACGAAATCATACGCCGAAGCTACTGATATTTTGATGTTCTCTGAACGAAGAATCAGTGACACAGTGCAGAAATGTCTTGATTCCGCTGCAGCTAATGCAGAGAATAATGACAATATACCTTCGGAAGAACTTTTTGTTGCAGCATGTTATGCCGATGAAGGGCCTACTCTTAAGCGCTGGAGACCTAGAGCTAGAGGGCGTGCAACAAGAATTCGTAAAAGAACCTGTCACATTACGATTATTCTCGGCCGTTACACGCCAGAAGAACTTGATTCAATACGAGAGCAAGCACTACTAAAAGGTTCCGGAAATCAGGAAAGCGCATCGGAATCACGTCGCCGACGAGTAGAGAAATCTAAAGAAACTAATGATGAAGAGGTAATCGAAGATTCTGAGAATCTAGAAGAGTCAATTCTTGAAGAAGATCATGAAACTACAGAAGTTTCGGTAGAAGAAAACCTAGACGTTGAATCTACCGAAACAGATTCCGGATCTGAACCATTCGGACCAGGATCGGCTGAAGCTCTAGAAGACGGATCTGCCCCTGGGCCTGAATACATAATTAAAGGAAAGAAAGCTAAGAAAATTTATCACCCCGAAGAGTCATCGTTCTACGGGAGAACCAAAGCAGACGTTTGGTTTACAAGTCCTGAAGCTGCAGAAAACGCCGGATTTCGACTTCCAAACAGTATGCAAAGCAAGTCAGAAGAAACCATAGAAGAGAGTGAAATGAAACAGAATGATGATAGCAACGACGAGGAGAATGAGTAATGGGTCAAAAAGTTAACCCCTATGGTTTTCGTCTAGGTGTCACAACTGATTGGAAGTCACGATGGTTCGCTGATCGCGATTACGCAGATTTTGTTATAGAGGACTGGGAAATCCGGAATTTCATAATGACTGAACTGCCACATGCAGCTATTTCACGAATCGAAGTCGAAAGAACCAGAGACAGGTTGCGCATTGATGTCCATACAGCACGCCCCGGTATTGTGATTGGGAGAAAAGGCGCAGAAGCAGATCGGCTGCGAGCAGGCTTAACCGAAATTACTGGAAATCCAAAAGTTCAACTAAATATCCAAGAAATAAAACAACCAGAACTTGATGCTGCTCTAATTGCGCAAGGTGTTGCTGATCAATTAGCTGGGCGCGTCGCATTTCGAAGAGCAATGAAAAGAGCTGTTCAAAATGCTCAAAAAGCAGGTGCGCTAGGGATCAGGGTACAGTGCTCTGGGCGACTAGGTGGCGCAGAAATGTCAAGGTCGGAGTGGTACAGAGAGGGGCGTGTCCCTCTACACACGTTACGAGCAGATATTGACTATGGCTTTAGAGAGGCTCACACAACGTATGGCAGAATAGGCGTAAAAGTATGGATTTATAGAGGGGATATACTCCCGTACAAAGTCCAAGCAGAAGAAAAAATAGCGAGAGAAGCCGCTATGGCTGCAGGCGAAACTTCTGGGCCAAGTCAAGCTAAGCAAGTCGTATCTTCTTCAGCTGCAAGACTAAAAGCCTCTCCCGAAACAGATGATGAAGCAGAAACTGAAGAACTTGTACCTCTCGTCCAAGAAGCAGATCCTGAATTTGAAAAGCTCCTTGACGAAGAAGAACAGATAGCAGAACTTACAAATTCAAAAAACCAGACCCCAATCTTTAGACCTGGGGAGGCAGACTAATGCTTATGCCAAGAAAAGTCGCCCACCGGAAACACCAACGAGGGCGAATGAAAGGAAACTCTAAAGGTGGAAATGAAGTAACCTTTGGAGATTTCGGAATCCAAGCTCTTGAACCTGGTTGGATAACCGCTCGACAAATTGAAGCTGCCCGTATCGCGATGACGCGTCATATTAAACGTGGTGGAAAAGTATGGATCAATATTTTCCCAGATAAACCCGTCACGGAAAAACCAGCAGAAACTCGAATGGGCTCAGGTAAAGGAAACCCTGAAAGGTGGGTGGCTGTTGTTCGCCCCGGTCGCATATTATTCGAGCTTTCTTATAACGATGAGGAAGTAGCAAAACAAGCAATAAGTCGCGCGATCCAAAAACTTCCTATAAAAGCAAAATTTGTTAGTAGAAAGGAAGGTTTCTAATGGCAAAAAATCTTACTGAGATAAGTGATGGTGATCTATTAGAGACTCTCAACGATGCGAAAGAAGAATTATTCAATCTTCGCTTCCAGCTTGTAACTGGCCAATTGGATAATTACAGCCGGATAAAAGAAGTAAAAAAAGAAGTAGCAAGAGCTATGACTGAACTGAGAACCCGAGAGATAGCAGCTGCTGAAGCATTGGAGGAAACTGATGACTGAAGAAACCCCAAATAGAGCAAACCCTCGGAAAGTACGCGAAGGGTTAGTTGTCTCAACTGGCATGGAGAAAACGGCAGTTGTCGCTATCGTCGACCGAGTGCGTCACCGGAGATACAACAAGACGGTTCAACGAACGAAGAAACTGTTTGTGCATGATGGCGAAAATGATCTTAATGTCGGAGACAGAGTACGAATTCAAGAGACTCGTCCGTTATCGAAAAGGAAAAGATGGCGGCTCGTTGAAATTCTGGAGCGTGCACGATGATACAACAAGAATCACGTCTAAAAATTGCTGACAACTCAGGAGCAAAAGAAGTTTTAGTTATCAAAGTTCTCGGTGGGTCGAAAAGACGCTACGGAACTATAGGTGATGTCTTCGTGGCTACTGTAAAAGATGCCATTCCCGGTGCCCAAGTGAAAAAGGGTGATGTAGTTAAATGCGTCGTTGTACGCACGAAAAAAGAGAACAGAAGAGTTGACGGTTCATACATTCGCTTTGATGAGAACGCCGCTGTTCTCATCAATGAAGCTCGTCAACCAAGAGGAACCCGCATATTTGGTCCAGTTGGACGCGAACTTCGTGACAAACAGTTCATGAGAATCGTGTCATTAGCTCCGGAGGTCTTATAAATGAAAATCCGAAAAGGAGATAAAGTCGTGGTTCTTGCTGGGAAAGATCGAGGTAAGGAAGGTGAAGTCGCTTTCCTATTCCCTAAAGAGGGGAAACTGATTGTCACAGGCGTGAATATTTCGAAGAAACACCAGAGACCAACTCGAGACACAATGCAAGGCGGAATCATTGATAAAGAAATGCCCTTTGATGCTTCAAATGTTGCAATTATTAGCCCAGAAGATGGTAAACCAACACGTGTTGGATATCGATTTGATTCCAACGGAACAAAAGTAAGAATCTGTAAGAGAACAGGAGCTGATCTCTAATGGCAACAACGTTAGTTCCCCGACTTAAAGAGCAGTATGTCAATGAGATACGAGCTGACCTAAAAGAGGTACTCAACAAGTCAAACATCATGGAAGTACCGCAAATAACAAAGATCGTAGTGAATATGGGAGTAGGAGAAGCAGTTACCCGATCCGCTCTTCTTGAAGGAGCTATTTCTGACTTGAGCATCATTACTGGCCAGAAACCTATGCTGACACGTGCGAAAAAATCTATTGCTGCGTTCAAATTAAGAGAAGGTAATGCAATAGGTGCAAAAGTTACTTTAAGAGGGGATCGGATGTATGAGTTCTTTGATCGGCTTATCAATCTAGCAATCCCCCGAGTTCGTGACTTCAGAGGACTTTCGTCGAAGTCATTTGACGGGAACGGAAACTATACTTTCGGAGTCACAGAACAACTGATCTTCCCAGAAATCAACTACGACAAAATCGATGCTACAAGAGGCATGGATATCACAATCGTTACTACAGCAAAGACTGATCAAGAAGGTCGTGCACTACTTGATGCATTCTCATTCCCATTCCGAATAGAAGGACAGAATTAAATATGGCAAAAAAAGCTCTCGTAAATAAACAACGTAAAACACCAAAGTTCAAAGTACGGGCCTACACACGGTGTCGAAGGTGCGGTCGACCAAGATCTGTTTATCGCAAGTTCGGTCTTTGCCGTGTCTGCCTGCGTGAACTTGCACATGCTGGAGATTTACCAGGTGTTACAAAGGCTAGTTGGTAGGAGGTAATTGGTAAATGACGATGACAGATCCCGTAGCTGACATGCTAACTAGAATCCGCAATGCTAATACTGCAATGCATGATGATGTGGCCATGCCCTCATCAAAACTTAAGGAATCATTAGCTACTCTTCTCCATAAAGAAGGGTATATCAATGACTTTGATGTTTCAGAAAATGATGAATTACCCGGTAAGACACTGACCATTGAAATGAAATACTCCTCATCTAGATCAAGAGTAATTTCAGGTATAAAACGCGTCTCCAAACCTGGGCTTAGGGTTTATTCAAAATCAAATGAGATCCCGAGAGTACTGGGTGGGCTAGGAGTAGCTGTGGTTTCGACTAGCCAAGGATTAATGAGCGATCGAGAAGCACGTAAACGCCGAATGGGTGGCGAAATATTGTGCTACGTCTGGTAAAGAAGGAAAGATAATGTCCCGCATAGGAAAAACCCCAATTGAAATTAAATCAGGTGTCGAAATTTCAATTAGTGAATCTTTTATAGAGGTAAAAGGCCCTAAAGGGTCTTTAAGCCAAGAACTACCTGAAGGAATCAGTGTAGAGAAGCAAGAGGATATTTTAGTTGTTTCTCGATCAAATGAACTGAGGGAATCAAAGGCGCTTCACGGTCTTATCCGATCACTAATAAACAACATGGTGATTGGGGTAACTGATGGTTATCAAAAAGAGCTAGAACTTGTTGGCGTAGGGTATCGTGCACAGGCGAAAGGTAAAAATGCCCTTGAACTACAGCTCGGCTTTAGCCATCCGGTGAATTTCTCCGCGCCTGAAGGAATAGAATTCAATGTTCCATCGCAAACAGAAATCAGTATCACCGGCATCGATAAGCAAGTTGTTGGACAGGTTGCTGCTGATATTCGGGCGCTGAAGAAACCTGAACCATACAAAGGCAAGGGAATACGTTATGTCGGTGAAAGAATAATACGAAAAGCCGGAAAGACAGCAAAGTAAGGATTTCTTATGGTTGATGCAGCAAAACATAAAAGAGCAGGAAGAATTCGCCGTCATAATCGACTGCGACGAAAAATTCACGGGACGAGTGTAAGACCCCGGTTGGCTGTTTTTCGTTCCAATCGGCATATTTCCGCACAGATAATTGATGATGGGCAAGGAAATACAATCGTCGCAGCTTCAAGCTTGGAACCAGAAATCCGTTCAGGAAACACAGGCAGCAAGGAAGCCGCAACAAAAGTTGGTGAGCTTATAGGTGAACGAGCTAAAGCAGCAGGTATCACCAGCATCGTATTTGATCGAGGTGGACTTAAATATCATGGAAGAGTCGCAGCAGTAGCGGAAGCGGCAAGAGAGTCAGGATTGGAATTCTAATGGAACTAAATGAAGAGAAAGCACCTGGCGAATTACGTGATTCACGGGTAATACATATCAATCGAGTTGCAAAGGTTGTCAAGGGAGGTAGAAGATTTTCTTTCACTGCCCTTGTGGTCATCGGAGATGGCGCAGGACGTGTTGGTTTAGGTTATGGGAAAGCCAAAGAAGTTCCTTTGGCGATCCAAAAAGGAACTGAAGAAGCAAAACGTAATCTATTTAGAGTAGCTATGGCAGGTTCAACTGTAACGCATCCTGTAATAGGCGAAACTGGTGCAGGTCGGGTACTTCTTAAACCTGCTGCCCCAGGAACTGGTGTTATCGCAGGTGGAGCAGCAAGAATAATTCTTGAAGAGGCAGGAATCAAAGATGTCCTCTGTAAATCATTAGGATCTCCGAATCATATCAACGTTGCCCGAGCAACTATTGATGGACTAGCTAATCTCCAACGACCAGATGAAATAGCAAAACTTCGAGGACTTGCCGCAGAAGAATTCGTTCCAACTGGAATGTTGGAAGCATACAAAGAGTCTGAACGAAACGTTCGGGAATTAGAGAAGAGTTAACGATGGAATTAAAAGTTACTCAAATCCGTTCATCAATAGGAACGAAGCCTAAGCAA
>JAYYZG010000009.1:0-25762 GCA_036687775.1 Actinomycetota bacterium | reverse complement strand
TGGCGATCATGGATTGCCGTACCCGCCTTAGGCCTTTACGTTCTTCTTAAACAGAAACAAAAATTTACTTGGCGTAATTTCTTGTTGTGCGCTCCGGCAGGAATATGCTTCGGCTCAGCCATCGGGTTGTTTTTTTGGTCCACCCAAATAACAAGTCTTATAAACGCAAGCCTTATCAGTTCATTACAACCATTAATTGTTATTTTTTTGAGTTACTACTTTTTCTCAGAGAAAATTACCTCTGGAGATATTGGATTATCACTTTTCTCTATTGGAGGAGCGATCATCATAGTCTTAGCTGGCACAAGTGATGGGAGCGGGAAAATCAGTGGCGATCTCGTTGCTTTGTTAGGGATCACTCTAGGAGCCGGCTACTTCGCATTCGCGAAAAAAGCTTTAACGAAACTTGGAGTCGCTGAATTCATGACCGGTTACTTCATATGGTCTGGAATTATCCTTACTCCCATGATGCTTTTCGCTGGAGCAGGGGTTATGCCTCAAACCGAACGAGACATCGTCCAAATTCTCGCAGTTGCTTCGATACCGGGAGTAGGTCACGTTCTTCTTAATTTCTCTCAGGGGAAAACACCTCTTAGCTTGATCGGTATTCTTCAGCTGCTGGTTCCTGTTACAGCCACCGTTTCTGCCGTACTTTTCCTAGAAGCAACAATTTCAGGGATCAAGGGCTTGGGAATGATTATTGTGTTCTTCGGACTTGGGTCAAGTAGCTATCTGAGAAGTAAACGAAATGAGCTGGAATCCGCTAAAGCAGAGACCTAATTATCTACAAGAGGCAATTCTTAACCGCTGATACCTATTGTTCACCGGTTTGATGGTTGCAAGTGTGCACGACGGGCTTTCCGATTGGGTCGACCACTGGATTTTGGTGAGGATTTCTTTCTGTTCTGATTTCTATTCTTGTCTGATTTTGGTTTCTGCGAAGCATGTTTCTTTACATGTTTGTTATTCGTTTTTTTCTTATTCTTATTTGATGAATTCTTTCTTTTAGGTTTGTGATGTGAAGCCTTTGAACGTTTCTTTGGTTTCTGACCGTTATGTTTCTTTGATGGTTCCCCGTGCGTGGCTTTTTTCTCTGGTTTCGATCTTTCCCCTGATTTCTGTCCTAATTGTTTTTCTGTTCTGCTTTTCCTTGAAATCTCTGGTGAAAGTTCAGATAACTGCTCGGGTTCTATTCTTTGTATCGCTTCATTGATCCCTAACCGAGTCTGCATTTTTTTCGCTGTTCTTTTTTGCTCGGGTTGGATAATAGAAAAAACTATTCCTTCATTCCCTGCTCGAGCTGTGCGTCCTGAACGGTGGATATACGCTTTGTGGTCTTCAGGAAGGTAATAATGAACTACTAGTTCAACTCCGTCAACATGGATTCCCCGAGCCGCAACATCAGTAGCTACTAGCGTTTGCGCTCTTCCATTAGTGAAGTTCTGAAGAGCTCGCCTTCGTTGATGTTGACTCTTCCCCCCGTGAATCGCTTCTGCATCCACGCCTAATTTTTTCAACTGTTTCGCTAAGCGGTCTGAACCATGCCGGGTCCTGCAAAAGACAATCGCAGGCCAGATAGCTTTTACTGCTTCGGCAGCAGCAACAGATTTCTCTGATTTTTTCGCGATCATAAAAGTATGGGTTGCTTTCGTAATATCAGGAGTTCGCTCTCCCACTTCATGCATAACCGGGTCTCGTTGATAACGTTTTTTTAATTGCGCCACTTCTCTGTCGAGAGTTGCTGAGAAGAGAATGGTCTGCCGTTTGTTTGAGGTCTGATCAAGGATTCGAGAGATCGCTGGCATAAATCCCATATCGGCCATTCGGTCAGCCTCATCAATAACTACTTGTTGTACTGACCCGAGATTTACTTCCCCTTGCTCAATAAGGTCTTCTAGCCGACCAGGGCAAGCGACAAGAATATCAACTCCTTTGGACAATGCTTTTCGTTGCGGACCGTAGCCAACACCACCATAAACAACGAAAATGTTTCTTTTGCCACCGAAAGATCGAAGTTCATTGCAGATTTGTTCAGCTAATTCTCTAGTGGGTGCGAGAACTAAACTTTGTGGATTTCGGGGTTTTGATGCTTTTGTTCTCATTACGAGAGGTATTCCGAAAGCGAGAGTTTTCCCAGATCCTGTAGGTGCTCTTCCACAAATATCTTTACCTTCCAAGCCTTCCTGAATAGTTTTTTCTTGAATTTCAAATGGTTCCAGGATCCCTTGACGGGCAAGCGCTTCACAAATGAATTCTGGCACTCCGAGACTAGAGAAGTTTGTAGACATACTGATTAACCTATTTTCGACTTGAGCAAAGAAACTGCTGGTTGGCCAGACCTTGAGGATCTCTCAAGACAACAATTAGATTGATTTAACCTTCAAAACAGTTGATACTTTATGGCTCAACTATGGTAACGCCTAACACACGAACTTCCTGTGATCAGGTCAAGGGTCACCTGTCACATCACACCTTTATTGTGAGGTAATGGCTAAATCACAAGATGAACAAGAAGTGGACGACCCGCAACATACCCATTTCCGCTGGCAGTTTCGCGACATGCTACGGTCTAAAAAATATGATCAGGAAATGACGGCAACGTTACTTCTTTCCTATTCCAAGCTTTCTATCGGCCCAGTTCTATCTGTTTCAGTCGCTGATAACTCTTCACAAAAATCCGGTTCTTTTTATTCAGTTGAATTACCACAATTAATAGCGACTTACATCCAACATGTACTTGTGTGGTGGTTGACTCTCCGAGGTAGCCAAAATCTTGGAGAATCAGGAGTTTACGGGAATCTCACGGATGAAGAAAAAATTGGTGGAGCATGGTCTCCGCATTTTTCTTTTTTGGTAAACGGGGAATCAACTGCAATCGAAACAAAAATTCAGATACGTAAAATCCTCGAAACAGGGTTGAGTGCTTTACGCACTGGAAGTCAAGAATTTTTACGCCCTTTGCCCAACGATCCAACAAAAAAACAATATATATCCCCTGAGAACCGTGGCAAACGAGGAAAATTTGATCCAGGTCCAGTCTTTGGCATGTCTTTTGATTTTCTAAAGACAGAAGCAGAGGTACAAAAATTTTTTAGTGAATAGCTTTCCAGTGTTGGGCTGGGGTTAATCATGTCGCTAGGCTGATCCATCACCTAAAAAAAACATTTTTCGGGGATGGTGTAATTGGTAACACAACTGGTTCTGATCCAGTCATTGGGGGTTCAAGTCCTCCTCCCCGAGCAACTAGGATAATAATTAAGTTCCTGCCCCGTTCGTCTAGCGGCCTAGGACGCCACCCTCTCAAGGTGGTAGCACGGGTTCAAATCCCGTACGGGGTACTCATTCGCTTAACGTGCTTGCTCTACGAAAGCCAATCACTCGCCCCACGGAAGTTCCTATAGTTTCCCGAAAGAGTTGACTGAACGAACTATCAAGTTGCGTAGGTGAGAACCAAGGTTTAAGACCAACCTCTCGAGCTACTTCCTTCGCACGCAAAGCGTGGTATGGGTCGGAAACAAGAAGAACTCTATCTCCTATCTCGGCCCTCTCAAGAACATTTGATGTAGCGCTTAGCGACTGGAACGTATTAGACCCATCAATGACGACAAGGATTGCACTCTCGGGAACTGAGCGTTCCAGAAGATACGTGAGCCCCGCATATGCCTCGGTAAATCGGTCACCTACCTGTTTTGACCCAGTGGTAACAATAAAGGGAGCTACACCAGCATCATATAAATCTAGAGCATGTTGCAAACGTGCTTCAAGAACTGGAGAAGGGACTCCATCCCACTGCGCCGCACCCAGAACAACTATCGCATCGACTTCACGGACTTCATCACGCGTGCTTTGCCACCAGACCTGAGTAAATGTCACTGCAAGGTATGCAATACCCAATAGAACTAAAGCGAGGCATGAAGTAGAGAAAACTTTGGCGTATTTGCTTGTCTTTTTAGATTTGGCGAATGAACTTGGTCCCGTATCGGTTGAATCTTGTTCCGAAAACTTCACCACAATTCCTAAGCTAATTTTGACCTTGCGTCAATCAATCGTTGTATGATCAGCGACCGTTCTAGAATTGCCATGGGCTTGTAAAGAGGTAAACCAATTCTTCTCCCAGTGACCGCTATCCGGACAGGAACTTGTGATTTAGCACTAAGGGTTTCCCCCACGCCACTAATTACTTCTCCTATGGAATTCTCATCCCATGAACAATCTTTCAATTGCGTAATAACAAGATCAAGCACCTCTGCTACTTTTTCGGATTGCATCGCTTTCCCGATTTTTTTGAGCTCTTTCTCATTTGTTTCTTCCGGAATGTTCTCTTCAAAAATCCAATAAACAAGTGGTTTAAGATCAGCGAGAATTTCTGTTCGTTCTTGCAAATCTGGGGCAAGGATTGCCAATGCTTGCCGATTTAGGTTTGTCGGTTGCCAGTCGGTTTCTTCAAAATAACTGATTGCTAATGTGACGAAATCTTCTGGTGGAAGTGCTCGAATGTATTCCCCGTTAATATGTCGTAGTTTTTTTTCATCAAAAAATGCTGGGGATTTATTCACATTCTCAAGATCAAATAGGTCAATCATTTCCTGTATCGGCCTGATTTCCTTTTCATCTGGTGGCCCCCACCCAAGTAAAGCGAGATAGTTAGTCATCGCCTCTGGGAGGATTCCTTGATTTCGGAAATCTGATAGCGCAACGGAATGGCGGCGCTTAGAAAGTTTTTTCCGGTCATCTCCGACTAATAACGGAAGGTGAGCGTATTTGGGTGGTTTCCCAAAGTCAAGGGCTTCCCACAACAGAATTACTTTTGGAGTCGTATTGAGAAGATCTTCACCTCGAATAACGTGAGTGATCCTCATGTCTGCGTCATCTACCGCATTGGCTACGAGAAAAACAGGTGTTCCATTACCGCGACGAATAACGAAATCTTCTAATTCACTATTCTGGAATTCCACTTTCCCACGAACTAAATCATCTATTTCGACAATCCCAGTCTTTGGGGTCATGAATCTAATAGTAATTCCAGGGCCATCGCTAACTTCACGATTGCGGCAATAGCCATCGTACCCACCTTGAAATCCAGTTTCTTTATTTCTCGTATCAATCTCCTCTCTAGTGCATTCACAGCAATAAGCGAGTTTTGAGTCGATAAGGTTCGCTACAGCCTCAATGTACTTTTCTGTCCTTTCGGACTGGTAGAAAGGGCCCTCATCCCATCGCAATCCCAACCATTCAAGAGGTGTAGTGATAGCTTGATAGAATTCTGGTTTAGCGAGATCCGCATTAGTGTCCTCTATGCGAAGAATAAATGTTCCACTAAACCTTTTTGCGAACAACCAATTAAAGAGCGCTGATCGGGCCGAACCGACATGGAGGTATCCAGATGGTGCTGGAGCAAAGCGAACACGTGGTGATTCTAAAGCCAAAAGTCTTCTAACTTTCTAGGAGTTCAATAGGGTTGATAAGAGTTCGCCAGTCTGATTCATAGCTTCGGCTAATTATTTCAAGAGGTTGACGAAGTGCGGAAGGTTCTAATGCATCAGCTACCTTCCTTCGTTTCAGGTAGTTATGCTCGGAGCCAATATGAGGGAAGTAACTGACTCTGAGTTCTAATAGGTCTTGATCTGGGTCCGAGTCAAGATAGCCCCAGACTCTAAACCCAACTTCAAGGTCGTAATGGCAAGGTGCTCTTCCAAATAGAGAAGCTCTCTTTAATGCTGTGATAACAGCGACTTCAGATGCATCCTCCCATTTTTCTTTCGAGAAAAGTGACACGTGGTCTTTGAAAGCTTTCACGAGTCGGAGCGCATAGCCTTGGTCTGGACCAGGGTTTCCTGTCCCTGCTCGCTCAGACTGGTTTACTGAAATCTCTGCAGGGCGAAGCAGGCCAGGTTCATGTTTTGTTTTCTTTGCAGATTGATAATGTTTTTTTTGTTGCACAGGATTTGGGACATAGCGCGGAGCTGCCATAGTTCTCTAGCCTAATTCACTTTGTTGCCGGTGAATGGAGAAGACCGTAAACGATGGAATCTACCAATGCCTGCCAACTCGCCTCAATAATGTTTTCTGAAACACCGATTGTTGTCCAAGTTTCTTCCCCATTTGAACTATCCAACAGAACACGCGTAACCGCTCCAGTTCCTTTTTCGGTATCAAGCACACGGACTTTGTAGTCAACGAGTGAGATTTCCTTTAACTCCGGATAAGTACCAAGAAGGACCGAACGTAGGGCTGTATCAATTGCATTGACTGGACCATTGCCATCTCCGACCCCAACTGTCCTTTCACCGTTGACATTGAGGTTCACCACCGCACGGGTAGCAACATCAACGGAAATTTCATTCCACGCGCGACTTCCTGAGCCCACGTGATTCATATCAACATGAAATTTCTCTAATTTGAAAAAATCTTGTGTCCATCCACTTGCTCCCCGCATGAGAAGTTCAAGCGAAGCATCCGCTACTTCAAAGTGGTATCCCTCATATTCAAGCTTTTTCAAAGTTTCAACAACGTCACCTAGAATTTTCCCGTCAAGATCAATCCCGATTTCTTTAGCCTTAAGTTCGAGCGTTGAACGTCCTGCCATTTCAGAAACAAGAAACCGAGTTCCATTGCCTATTTTTTCTGGAGGGATATGTTCATAGGCATCTGGTCTTCTAGAGATCGCACTTACGTGCAATCCTGCTTTATGGGCGAAGGCAGAGGCACCCGTATAGGGCTGCTGCGGATTAAGAGTTATGTTCACCAGTTCTGCAACATGGTGGCTAACAGGAGTAAGTAAATCAAGACGTTCTTCAGGTATTGTTGCAATCCCCATTTTCAATGTGAGGTTTGCGATTATTGCGACCAAGTCACAATTTCCAGTACGTTCCCCATACCCATTGATTGTTCCTTGAACCTGTATCGCTCCAGCAGAAACACCAGCTAGTGCATTAGCTACTCCACAACCAGCGTCATTGTGCAGGTGGACTCCAACTCCAGTATCTAAATGAGCTGTAACTGCTGTCACCGCATTAGCAACATCCTGCGGTAACGAACCACCATTCGTGTCACAAAGAATTAATCGTTCAGCTCCGGCGATCGATGCTGCTTCCAAAACACGAAGTGAAAATTCAGGGTTATTTTTATAGCCATCAAAAAAATGTTCCGCATCAAAAAAAACTCTTTTACCATTTGCCACTAGATATTCAATCGAATCAGCGACCATCGCAACACCTTCATCAAGTGATGTTTGTAGGGCTTCTGTTACGTGATAATCCCAACATTTCCCAACGATGCAAACAATATCTGTATTTGCTGATATTAGATTCGCTAGTGTTTGATCTTGATCAACTTTCCCTTTGGCTCGCCTTGTTGACCCAAAAGCTACAAATTGAGATGTCTTTAATTGAAGTTCTTTGTGAGCTCTCTCAAAAAACTCATCATCTTTAGGATTAGCACCTGGCCAACCACCCTCTATGTAATGAACGCCGAGCAGGTCAAGTTGCTCTGCTATGCGCAGTTTGTCTTCAACAGTAAGTGAGATACCTTCAAGTTGGCTTCCATCACGAAGCGTTGTGTCATAGATCTCAACGGATTGCGGATAAGCATCCGACATTAGACCACCTCGCACCAATGTAAGTAATCTGGGTTTTTCCCTCGAACCGTATCTGCGTAAAGGGATGCTACTTGTTGCGTTATGGGTCCAGGGCAAGGCACTAGACGATCATCAACACTATTTACAGCACTTACCTCTGCTGCGGTCCCGACAACAAATATTTCATCTGCCGTATAGAGATCAGAACGCGCTAAAGCTTCGAATGTGACTTCATGGCCTAAATCTTTCACGAAGGACATGACTGTATGTTGTGTGATCCCTTCTAACGCCCCAGATACTAGAGGTGGGGTCATTATCTTCCCGTTACGGCATACGAAAAGGTTTTCACCAGAACATTCCGCAACTAACCCTTCTTTATTAAGCATGATCGCTTCGTCATATCCTGCTTGCAATGCCTCCATTTTCGCCAGCGTGGAATTAGCGTAGTTCCCAGTTGTTTTTGAAGCTGGAGGCATAATGTTGTGGTCGTGACGAACCCAAGACGATATTTTCATTCGAACACCTTTGGTAGCGGCATCTTCACCTAGGTACGCTCCCCAAGGCCAACATGCTATAGCAACATCTACTTTGCAGTCTGTTGTCGCCAAACCCATTTCTCCATAGCCGTAGTAGGCAATTGGGCGAATGTAGCAACTAGCCAAACCAGAGTCACGAACAACTTGTTTCGCTGCTTCCTGTAGTTCCTCGGAAGTGTATGGCATCGGCACAGCGAGAATTTTCGCTGAATTAATAAGCCGGTCCATATGCTCAGTAAGTCGAAAGATTGCTGGACCGTCTGCTGTCTCATAGGCACGAATACCTTCAAAGATCCCAGTTCCATAATGAAGGGTGTGCGTTAAGACGTGGATCTTTGCGTCTTCCCATGGGACTAACTCGCCATTCATCCAGATACTTTTTGTTGGTTCTATTGGCATTTCTTTACCTTCTCTTTGTTCCTAAACCAAAGCGGCGATCGCGTCACCGATTTCAGTTGTTGTTCCAGTTTGTGTTTCAGGGTTAGCACAAGCTATTTCTATTTTCTGTGCCGCTTCTGTTTCTTTAAGAAAATTAAGCATTAACGCTCCACTCAATATGGCGGCAGTCGGGTTTGCCTGCCCCGTTCCCACGATATCGGGTGCTGAACCATGTACCGGTTCAAACATTGAAGGAGAAGTCCGTTCTGGGTTGAGATTAGCTGAGCAAGCTAGTCCTATACCTCCAGAAACCGCTCCCCCTAAATCGGTGAGGATATCTCCAAATAGGTTATCTGTAACAATCACATCATACCTTTGAGGGTCTTGCACCATATAGATACACGCTGCATCAACATGGTTGTATTCCGTTTCTACATTAGGAAATTCGTGTGCCATATCTTCAAATGTTCGTTCCCAAAGGTCGCCTGAAAACGTTAAGACATTTGTTTTATGTACGAGTGTGAGGTGTTTGCGTTCCCGACTATTTGCAAGTTCGAATGCAAACCGGATGCATCTCTCAACACCATGCCTAGTATTAACTGAACCTTGAGTAGCGATCTCATAATTTGTTCCTTTACGAAGGAAACCTCCTTCTCCTGCATAGGTGCCCTCAGTGTTTTCTCGAATAACAGTAAAATCATGACCGGGAGAATCATCATTTGATGCGGCAACAAATGGACGCAAATTTATATAAAGATCAAGCTCAAAACGCATTTTAAGCAAAAGACCTCTTTCTATAACTCCTGGTGGGACTTCTGGAGTCCCTACAGCGCCTAGGTACAGAGCATCTAAATCTTTCCATTCCTCAAGAACTGTATCTGGAAGAATTGTCTGGTCTTTCAGGTAACGGGCGCCGCCTAGGTCGTATTCAAGGATGTCAAGATCTATACCCGCAGCGTTGATAACTTTCAGACCCTCTTTGATAACCTCAGGGCCTATACCATCCCCTCCGATCACTCCTATTTTGTGCCCCACAACAACTCCTTATTCATGTTTTTTTTGTTTAGCTATTCTGTTTGATTCCTTCGTGTTTCTAGAATCAAAAGGTTTCATTTATTGTACTTTTTTCGTTCTCCTTCAGTCTCGCAGCTAATTTCCGAATCGCAAACGCTAAAACAAAGGTAGCCTTTCCCCTATGACACAAGTGCAGAAACTTTCACAAGCGGCTTATGACCGTCTTCAAGATGAATTTACGCTCCTGACGACTACAGGTCGGATTGATATAGCCCGGAAAATTGAGACAGCGCGAGAGTTAGGTGACCTATCTGAAAACGGAGATTACCATGCAGCTAAGGAAGAACAGGGGAAAATGGAAGGTCGAATCGCCCACCTTTCCTCAATTCTAGAGAACGCTGAGATTGTTGATGAAACCAAAGGTGGCGATACTGTTCAGGCTGGGTCTATCGTTTCAATTCAGTATGTAGGCGATGACGATGTAGAAAGATATCTTTTGGGATCAATTGAAGAAAGGGTAGAAGATGCAGAGGTTGCTTCGCCTACTTCTCCACTTGGTGAAGCCCTGTTGGGAAGTAAGGTTGATGAGATTGTTGAGTATGAAGCTCCCGGTGGGGTCCTCAAAGTAAAAGTTGTAGCGATCGAATAGCTCTCTATACCTAACTAGAGTGCATTTTTAGGCAAAACTCTATTCATGGCATCTGAAGAACAATTTAATGAAACGGTGAACGAACCAATAGATGATCTATTCGCAGTGGATGAAACTGACGAACTTATTGATTCGGGTGATGATGAAGGGCTTTACCCTGCCCCCCCTAGGCAAGTTCCAAATAAAGCGACTTCAGCTATCTCCTCTAGAAGACGGGGTCTTTACCCAACAAAACCATCAGTACCCCCACCGGAAATTAAGAGAACGACAGTTCAGAAAGATACTCAAAACCAGTCACAGCGGAGAAGAAGCCAGCCTTCAAATTATTATCACCCAAACGATTATTATTTAGGGACTGATTGGCCACGACTAATTGTCGGAACCCTTGCATCTCTTATTCTCCTTGTCGGAGTAGGTTTCCTCGCTTTTTACCTTTTTGATCAATTCGATACCGACACAGGGTCAGGACAGGTTTTAATCCCAACGAATTCTGAAACAAATATCATAAATGCTTATCAATGTGCTGGAGATGGGATGCCGTTAAAACAAATTGAATCCCTACCAAGCGCTTTGCTGAGTGGCAAAAATGCGTCAGGGACATGGGTGGCTTTCCGAGATCCTGATTCACCAGCAACACAGTTATGGGCTCGATCTAGTGATCTTCCCTACAATGATTTTTCTGATCTAGAAATTGTGAGTTGTCAGAACTCTTCTGATAGTTAATTGTTTCCTTATCGGTAAACTACAAATAACTTGAGGAGCGCTGTGGGAAGAACGTTAAGCCAGAAGATTTGGGATCATCATGTAGTTCGGTCAGGGAATAACTTACCTGACCTGCTCTATATTGATTTGCACTTGATTCACGAGGTTACTTCACCGCAGGCTTTTGATGGGTTACGAATGAATGGAAGGACGGTCCGTAGACCGGACTTAACCGTCGCTACAGAAGACCACAATGTGCCTACTGAGAATATTGACCAACCAATTGAAGATGAAGTAAGTCTCAAACAAATCCAGACATTGCGGAATAACACAGATGAATTTGGGATTACGAACTACCCGATGGGTGACCCGAATCAGGGCATTGTGCACGTTATCGGACCTGAGTTAGGTTTGACTCAACCGGGTATGACCGTTGTGTGCGGCGATAGCCATACATCAACGCATGGTGCTTTTGGGGCGCTTGCTTTCGGGATTGGCACAAGTGAGGTGGAACATGTGCTAGCGACGCAAACGTTGCCCCAACCCGAGCAAGAAACAATGTCTATAACTATTAATGGAAAACTCCCTTTCGGTTCTTCAGCTAAAGACGTTGTGTTAGCAGTTCTCGCAGAAGTAGGAACAGGAGGCGGAATCGGTGCAATTGCCGAGTTCCGAGGTTCGGTAGTTGAAACCCTTTCGATGGAAGGAAGAATGACTTTATGCAATATGGCGATTGAATTTGGAGCCAAAGCAGGTCTAATAGCACCTGATCAAACCACATATGACTATCTGAAAGGTCGCGAACATTCTCCTAAAGGAGATCAGTGGGAAAAAGCCATCCAATTCTGGAATGGGCTTAAAACAGATCCAGATGCAGTTTTTGACCGAGAAATTATTCTTAATGGTGACATGATCACTCCACAGGTCACCTGGGGAACGAACCCTGGTCAAGTTATCCCTGTGTCTGGATGTGTCCCTACACCTGATGATTTTGAGGACCCTGCTGAACAAGAAGCCGCTCAACGTGCTTTGGATTACATGGGATTAACCGCTGGCACAAAGATGCGTGACGTAGCTGTGGATACGGTGTTCATAGGTAGTTGTACAAATAGTAGAATTGAAGATTTACGCTCAGCAGCTGAAGTTGTTAAAGGGAAAAAAGTTGCAGAAGGAGTGAGGACTTTAGTTGTGCCTGGTTCAAGAAAGGTTAAAGAAATCGCTGAACGAGAAGGTCTCCATGAGATTTTTCTTGAGAGCGGCTTTGACTGGAGAGAGCCGGGGTGCTCAATGTGCCTAGCGATGAATCCTGACAAACTTACCGTTGGTGAACGATCTGCAAGTACCAGTAATCGTAATTTTGAGGGACGGCAAGGCCGTGGGGGGAGAACTCATTTAGTTTCTCCTCGTGTAGCGGCAGCAAGTGCAATTGCTGGGCGTTTTGCAACTCCGGAGGAACTTTAATGAAACCAGTTATTCTTATCGAAGGTACTGCTGTCCCGCTTGATAGGTCTGATGTAGACACAGATCAGATTATTCCCAGTGATTGGCTTAAACGTGTTGAAAGAACGGGTTTTGAGAAGGGGTTATTCTCAGAATGGCGTGATGATAAAAATTTTATTCTCAATGATGAAGCATATGCAGGCGCCCGCATTCTCATAGCTGGTCCAAATTTCGGAACTGGTTCGTCGCGAGAGCATGCAGTTTGGGCTATTCAGCAAGCAGGTTTTGATGCGGTGATCTCGCCAAGGTTCGGTCCTATCTTTAAGAATAATGCTACGAAAAATGGCCTTGTTCCAATAGAAATTGATTCACATCTAGGAAATCAATTGCTCCTCGAAGTGGGTCAAAACCCCGATCTTCACTTTGTTATTGATATTGCGCAACGGTCCCTAGAAGTGCCTCAGTTGGGTCTTGCCATAGAGTTTGAACTTGAAGGTTCAGTGCAAGACAGATTTTTGAAAGGTCTTGACGACATCGGCATAACTCTAAACGATGCTGAAGCGATTAAGGATTTTGAATCAAGTCGTGGGGAATGGCTTCCTAGCCAAAGTCCAATCTAGAAAAAATAGTCCAAATGGGAACTAATCACTCCTCGGATACGTCAGATGGTCATATCATCTAAAAAGGGAAGTGATTATGCGAAGAATTTTAGCGATTACATTATTGGCCGGGCTTTTCCTTATTGGTTGTTCAAGTTCGCAATCACCGTTTCAATCAACTGGTCAAGTAGATCTAGAACCAGGAGATATTGAGTTAGTAAATCGACTTGTTCCATTTGACAGTTGTGACAAATTACTCTCGCATCTCAAGGAAGAAGCTTCCGACCGAGTTGGCCCTTACGGTTTAGATAACAGCGGTTATCCGATCTGGTTCAATGATGGAGTTTTTCGTGCAGATCAGCCAGAGATCGCCGTTGATTCTGCTATGGCACTAGATGGTGCCGTCCCGTTTTCTGGTGAAGCCGAATCATCATCAAATACAGGGAGTTTCACTGGAACGAATGTTCAAGAGTTAGGCGTTGATGAACCAGATATCATCAAAACGGATGGGGACCGGATATTAGTTATTAACAATGGAATTCTTTCCTACATTGCCGTAAATGGGGGAAATGGTTCCTTAACGGATCAGATTGAAATTAAGTCGAACGCTTATGGGTTTGAGCTTTTCATTCAAGGAGATCGGGCTTTTCTTTTGGCCAACGGTGATAACTATTCTTATGTTGACCCGATGCCAGATGAAGATGGGGTTTCCATTGAAGACGGTGAAATGGCAATGGAGGTTATGCCTCCTGGGTATTACAAGCCGACTGCCCAAATCATTGAGGTTGACCTTTCTGATCCTTTCAACTTGGAAATTTCCGGCCAGATGTCAATAAGTGGCTCTTACCTCAGCGCAAGATTAGTTGGGGATAGCGTCCGGATGGCTGTGAATAGTGCCCCGAGCAATCTGGAATGGGTGTATCCATCCAACCCAGGGTCCGAAGATAGAGCCACAAGATTTAATCGAGAACTTATTGAAGAAACCTCTTTGGAAGATTGGGTACCAACATATGAGCTTTCTAAGGGGGCTACGACCTCTAGTGGACCACTCCTTCAGTGCGACCAAATCCACCAGCCCAGCGCATTTGCAGGGTTTGATGTGCTCTCTGTCCTTAGTTTTGATCTGTCGGAAGGCCTCACACCCGGTGGAGGCGTCGGCGTGTTGGCAAGCGGTCAAACAGTTTACTCCTCGTTGGATCGTTTCTATATAGCGACAACTAAGTGGGTTGAAGATGAAGTAACTGAAGACGATTTCAGAACATGGTCGGATTCATATTCAACTGATATCCATGCTTTCTCAATTAGCGTTGGGAATCCCGCAGAATATATTGCTTCAGGCCAAGTTGATGGAAGCCTGCTTAACCAATTCTCTATGGATGAGTATGATCAGAGACTCCGTATCGTTACGACGACTGGTTCTCCATGGAGTGAACAGGATTTAAGTGAGTCACAATTGATCGTCATGGAAGAACAAGGTGATGCTTTGGTTGAAGTTGGTCAGGTTGGCGGATTAGGCAAAGGGGAATCTTTGTATTCTGTCCGCCTGCTCGATGAGATTGGTTTTGCTGTCACGTTCCGGCAAATTGACCCCTTTTATGTTTTGGATCTAAGCGATCCGGTAAATCCACTCGTTGTTGGCGAGTTAAAAATACCAGGTTTCTCTACTTATCTTCATCCCATTGATAGCAATTTTGTCTTAGGAATTGGGCAGAATGCGACAGATGAAGGAAGAATTCTTGGATTGAAGGTAAGCGCGTTTGACGTTTCGGACCCAAGTAACCCGATTGAAGTTTCTACCTGGACTCGAGATGATACGAACTCCCCAGCTGAATACGACCATAGAGCCTTTCAGATTCGAGATCGGTTGGTCGTCTTGCCGGTACAGAGTTGGAATGGGGATGATGGTGCTGTCTTACTAGATATCCAACAAAATGGTGAAATAATCGAAGTTGGAGCAATAAGCCACGAACCGCTCCAAATAGACGAAACCAGTGATTGTGAAATAATTGATCTTAATATTTTGATTGGAACATCGTTTGAAGAATTTGCTGAAGAGTTCTCTGAAGGCGGACCAGTACTTCAACTCTGCAGCGAAGGGGCCGATGGGGGCTACGGAAATAATTACTGTGAAAGTATCCCCGTCACTGAACTTGATAATTACTTCGGCGAATTGGCTGAAGACTTGATCTAATTTTTATATGCTGACACAAACGACCGTATTGAACAATGTTGGCCCTCAGGTGGATATAACTGGGAGTTACAAATTCAGAGAAGTTTATTTATTGATGAATCACTTTGGACTATGAGTTGGGGTCGCATCCAGTCCAATGACCTTCTAGCCCTTGGAGAAACAAACCAGCTTGAGGTCAAAACAATCATTCCGATTGGGTACTGATAGAACACGATAGTTTGCTATGTCTTTAAAAATAGTAGATGCGCCACATCCGTGACGCACCCACTTTGTCTCTTCCAATAAAGGAAGAGCAAGGGTTGGGAGTTTCACTATATCCGGATTTTCATTGTCGCATTTCGTTGAAACCTTCTAAGATGTATTTGTATGAGAGTATTTCGACGCATCCTAAAACTTGCCGTTGTGGCTGCGGTAATAGGAGCTTTGGTTTCCTGGCTCCGCAGCCGTTCATCAGAAGAAACTGAGAGTTCCGAGGAAGAAGACCTGCCTTGGCCGCCTATCGTCACTGTTGACTCAGATAACCCTTCTCAAGTAGTAGAACCAAATGATGGAAGCCCTGTAGAGCCAAGGGAATGGCTTGTCTGCGATGAAAGCGGAAATTGCCCCGATTCCCACCCAGTTAAGGCCAAAGATAGTAGTGGCTTGTACCATGTCCCTGGCGGGAATACTTACGACCGGACAATACCGGATCGATGTTATGCCTCAACAGAAGCAGCTGAAGCTGACGGCTATAGACCCTCTCAACGATAGATTAAAAATTTCTTAAATCTCTAGATTGATAATTGAGCACTTTGTGACACCATCTGTGTCTATAAGTTTTTGACCTACAGTCTGAGGGACCGGATTCTGAGTTGAGATGACCATTAAAGCCCCTAACCCATCTTTGCTTCGCCCTACATTCATGTCAGCAATATTTATTCCATTCTCTCCAAGAATTGTGCCTACTTTACCTATCACCCCAGGCCGGTCATCATTCCTAAGTACAATCATGTGCTCACTCGGAGGGACATCAACAGTGTGTGCATCAACCATCACAATTCGGTGCTCACCTTTGAGCCCTACAACAGTGCCGGCAATTGAATGCTCCCCACCTTCTATCTTTATCATGTTTAGATAATCAAATGCGGTCGTAGTATTTTTTGATTCAATAGTTAGCCCTTGCTCTTTCGCCACACTTAACGCATTTACAAAAGAGACCGTTTGTCCTGTCCCAGCTAAAAGACCTTTCGCTACAGAAAGTTCAGTAATTTTGTTATCGTAACCACCTATTTCTCCAGCAAATTCTATTGTTATAACTTCGGGGAGGTCCGGACACAAGCCAGTAAATAATGAACCGAGTTTCTCAGCAAGCGGCAAAAAAGGACGGACCGTTTCAGTTGCTTCTGACGCAGAAACATTTACTGCAAAGGGAACAAATTTTCCTTGTAAGGCTAGATCTACTTGTTCTGCGATCGTGGTCCCTGCCTTCTCTTGCGCCTCTCTGGTACTTGCGCCTAAATGCGGAGTAACAACCACGTTTTGATGCTCAAAGAGTGGGGAATGTGTTGTGGGTTCAGTTTCAAAAACATCTAGTGCTGCGCCAGCGATTTGTTTTGATGCGATGGCATCGGCTAGATCTGATTCATTAATGATGCCGCCTCTAGCCACATTAATAATGCGGAGATTTGGTTTAGCGTACGCAAGGGTTTTCTCTGAAATCAGATCAATGGTTTCTGGTGTTTTCGCTACATGAATTGTTACGAAATCCGAGGTTTCCATCAATTCTTTCAGGGAAAGTAGATCAACAGAAAGTTGCTTTGCTCGTTCGGGAGCAACAAAAGGGTCATAGGCCACTAATTTCATCCCAAAAGATAGAGCACGTTGAGCTACGAGTTTTCCTATCCTGCCCAAACCAATAATTCCAAGAGTTTTATCTGCGAGTTCAACACCTGTCCATTTGCTTCTCTCCCACCTGCCATTACGAAGCGCTTCATTCGCTGGTGAAATATTCCGTGCTTGGGCAAGAAGGAGTGCCATTGTATGTTCAGCTGCTGAAAGGGTATTTGACTTGGGAGCGTTGACTACCATTATCCCTTGCTCAGTTGCAGCTGCGACATCAACGTTATCTAGTCCAATGCCAGCCCTTCCGATTACTACAAGCTCTTTCCCTTGCGATATTACCTCTTTTGTAATTTTTGTTGCCGACCGGATTATGACCGCGTTCGCACCTTTTACTGCCGCAAGAAGTTTCGCTTCATCCAGTTCTAACTGAATATCAACTTCGTAACCTGATTTTTCCAAATGTGATAAACCAGATTGCGATATCTTCTCAGTGACAAGAACTCGGAACATGTATCTAATCTAGATCTTCTTGAGTCAGAAACGAACGCATAAGGAAAAGTAGCTAGATCTGATTCGCAAAGTAGTGATTTCCATCTCTAATGATTTCCATCTAGGGCGCTAATATCAGATAATTGCATGGGGAGGATTATTTGTGACTGACTTGGACTTCAAAGGATTTGATTGTGATCACCACTATTACGAAGCCGAAGATGCTTTCACAAGGTACATGGATCCTCTTATCGCACAACGCGCGATGCAATGGGTCTCAGTAAACGGGAAAAAACGCTTAATGGTTGGGGGTCAGATCAATCGTTTCATTCCGAATCCGACCTTTGACCCAATAGCAAAACCAGGCTGTCTAGATGATTATTTCCGTGGGAAAGTTTCTGTTTCAAACATGAGGGACGCATTCGGCGAATTGGAGCCGATCATAAACCGCCCAGAATACCGAGATAAAGATGCCAAAATTGCTCAACTTGATGAACAGGGACTAGAGGGTTGTTTTCTTTTTCCAACTTTAGGGGTTGGTATGGAGTCAGCATTGGAGAATGACCTTCCCGCAATGCGAGCTGCATTTACTGCTTTCAACCGCTGGCTAGCTGAGGATTGGGGTTTCAGTTATCAGGAACGCATATTTGGAGCAGCATACATAACACTTTCGGATGTCAACCATGCTATTAGCGAACTTGAATTCGCTCTAGATAACGATGTGCGTGTGATTAACTTACGAGCATCAGCTGTCACGACATCAGATGGGCAGAAAAATCCCGCTGATATTTACTTCGATGATTTTTGGGAAAGAGTTAGCAATTCTGGAATTACAGTCGCTTTCCATGCTGGTGATGCTGGTTACGATTTCCTATTCGGGCACTGGGGTTTATCAACGGAGTTTGAAGCGTTCAAATATGACCCGCTGAAACGGCTTCTTAACTATTCAAATATCGCTGATACCGTAGCCGCACTAATTAGTGGCGGCCTTTTTAGCCGTTTCCCTAACATTCGTGTTTGCACAATTGAGAACGGATCAGATTGGGTGAGTGGGCTGATGCGAAGACTCTCAAAGGCTTACAAACAGGCTAGTTATGCTTTTGCGGAAGACCCTGTGGAAACATTTCGAAAACATATCTGGGTAGCCCCATACTATGAAGATGATTTGTCCGAGTTGCGAGATCAGATAGGAGTAGAGCATATCCTGTTCGGGTCTGACTACCCCCATGCTGAAGGGTTAGCTGTACCTATGGACTTTTCGCAAGACTTAGATGGATTTTCTGATCAAGAAATTAAGCAGATCATGCGTACCAATGGGAAGCGGTTGATTACTCCTAATCGGTAAAGGAAGAGTCAGAAGATTAAATGGCATTACACGATGATATAGCTTTGCAAGTCCTTGGCTCCGGTTCTTTCGCTGCCGAAATTGTTGATCATTACTGGATAGCTGCTGGTCCAAATGGAGGATACTTAGGTGCGCTACTTGCATCCGCTGGCGATCTTCATGTTGGCGAGGCCGCACGTCAATTACGGAGCCTAACTGTCCATTATTTGCTACCTCCGAAACTCGGACCGATAGTTATAAAAGTAGAGACAGTGCGAAGTGGGAAATCTGTTGATTTCTTAAGACTAGTGATGATCCAGGAGGACGTACCTGTACTCGTTGCTACTGGGGCTTGGGCTCTCAGCAGCGAAACAGTTGGAAACCCGACTTTAACTATGCCAGAAGTCCCATCGCCTGGCTCATGCCCTTCTGGAGTCCGATTAACGGAAAAACCGACCCGACTCCATGAACAGTGGGAGATTCGTTCAGTTGAATATAACCGGGACCCAGTTAACTCACAGGACCCCGCTACATTAGCTCCAGATCTTACGTGGTGGATTCGCCCAGCAACGGAAACCCCAATGTCTTCATCATTGATTGTTGCTATCGCAGATGCACTTCCGCCACCCATATTCGCAACATTTCCTACACTCAAGTTTGTCCCAACGATTGACCTAACAGTGCACATAAGAGCGGATTTAGCTTCAGTCAATTGGAGACCTGATTTTTGGGCACTTGTTCATTTTTCAACGACACATGCCTCCGAAGGTTTTCTTGAAGAAGATGGGCGTATATGGCACCAGGATGGAACTTTATTGGGTATGAGCCGACAATTAGCATTAGCACGGTAGGAAGGTCGATTACTTTATTACAACCTGTGTTATGGAATCAGGTGATTCGAATCCAAATATTTGTGAGAAGAATGAATACTCGGCTTCTAATGCAGCGACAATGTTTTGTGCTTCCCTAAAGCCATGCCCTTCTCCTGGAAACAACAAGTATGAATGCTTGACACCATTTTCTTTGAGTGCAGCAACAACAAGTTCAGCCTGATTGGGCGGAACAACAGCATCTTCAGAACCTTGCAAGATAATCATGGGGCTCATGAATTTCTCCGTATGGTTTATGGGAGATCTTTCAACATATACCTCCTTTTGGCGGGGATATTCCCCAATAAGGCGGTCTAGATACCGTGATTCAAATTTGTGAGTGTCTCTTGCCAGTATTTCTAAATCTGCCACTCCATATCTACTGGCGCCAGCAGAAAAATCTTCATAGAAAGCTAGGGCAGCAAGAACCGTGAACCCCCCAGCACTTCCTCCCTTAATGGCTATTTTCTCTGAATCAACTTTTCCTTGCTCACTGAGGTAACGTGCTGCAGCGACACAGTCTGCAACATCTACTTTCCCCCACTCTCCGTCTAATGACTCCATGAATGCTCGTCCATAACCTGTGCTGCCACGATAATCAACGTCAGCTATTGCCCATCCGCGACTTGTCCAATAACGCAACGCCATTGATAATTCGTTTCGAGATGAACCGGTTGGTCCTCCATGCGCGAGAACCAATAATGGAGGTTTCTCACCAGCTGGTCCTTGCAATGAAGGGTGGGCAGGGGCGTAATAGCGAACATATGCATGATTTCCATCAAAAGTTGGGAACTTTTCCAAGGTGGGAGGTTCAAAATAGTCAAGGTCAAGTAAATGTGGTTTCGGGCCGTAAATGATTTCTTGCTGCTCTGAAATTTTAACAATCAAAGGGTTCGTGCTGTGATTCGCAGCAAGCAAAAGAACTTGGTCATCACCGTCGATCCTTAATTGATGTATCGACGACCATTCAAGTGCAGTTTTCTCTGCTGCAGTAGCTAACGACGTGAGTCCGTTTGGTTCAGTGGCTGCAGCAATAGCGGTTCCATCAGATCTAATCACATACCTTGACTGATCTAAAGTCCATAGCGGCTTACCAATATCAAATTCCCCTCCAATAATAAGCTCACCGCCTAGTTCATTAAAACGATAGAGATTAGACCATCCTGAGCGGTCACTAAGAAAATAGAGTTCCGTTGAAGGGGACCATTCAGGTTGTAAAACTGACTCGTCTTCACTTCCTGCTACTCTCCGCCCTTTCACTATCTGCTCATTCTCAATCTGGCCCACCCAAAGCTCAGTCCCCCACCACGGCATTGACGGGTGATTCCATTGAACCCAAGCGAGAAACTCTCCATCGGGAGAAGGACGAGGGAATGCATAGAAATCAGCACCAACGACGAGTTCGTTGATGCGCATGCTTCCATCTGTTGCAATCGCAACAAGTTGATTGTCTGGTTCCACAGCGTAATCTTCAAGATCATGGTGGATTTCTCTTACGCATATGCACCAACGACCATCAGAAGTGACCCGGCCATCAGCAAATCTCCATGTTTGACCTTTCGGAGGCTCTGGAGTTAGAAGAATGGGAGGACTCCCCTCGGTTATTTTTCGTATTCGCTGATCAGTGAATTCTATGTAGTACAGGGTTGTCTGATGAACCCACCATGCTCCCCCTCCGTATTCGTGGACTCGTGTTCGTACATTCGAATCTGTATGAGTAATCTCAACTGGGGAATCTTGGTTTCGTTGACACATTATCGCGACGCGTCCACCTTCATTAGGCCTAGATTCAGACCACCAAACATCCGAATCTTCAGACTTAATCTCGTTAATGGTCTTAACCCCATCGACCAATGAGGTTGCGCTTATCGGAGAGTCCCAACTTCCATAAGGTTTAGTTTGTTCTACCACCACAACTACCCGCGGATCAGGTTACCTATACGCTCAACACCTTCGATTAAATCTTCGTCGCTGAGAGCGAATGAAAGTCTTGCATAACCAGGGGCCCCAAAAGCTTCTCCAGGTACGAGAGCAACATGGATTTCTTCAAGAAATATTTGGGCGAGATCAGCAGTGCTCTGCACGGTTTTTCCGGCGATTTCTGAACCAACAATTTCTTTAAAGCTCGGGAATGAATAAAAAGCTCCTTGCGGTTCCATCAATGACACACCGTCAATTTGGCCAAGCATAGAGAACATCAATTGTCTTCTCCGGTCAAAGGCCACTCTCATTTCTTCAACGGCATCTAATGGTCCTGAAACAGCAGCGATAGCTGCTCTTTGGCTGATATTGGCGACATTTGATGTTTGATGCGACTGTAAAGTTGCTGCTGCTTTTGCTACTTCTTTCGGAGCGATGATCCAGCCGACACGCCACCCTGTCATAGCGTAAGTTTTTGCGACACCATTTAATATGACTGTTTTTTCTGCGCATTGTGGAACTATCTGCGGTAACGAGTGATGGGTATTGTTCCCGTAGACCAAATGCTCATAAATTTCATCCGTGATTATCCAAATATTATTTTCAACTGCCCATTCTCCGATAGCTTCTATCTCTTCTCGTGGATATACAGCACCCGTAGGGTTTGAAGGCGAAACAAAAATGAGGGCTTTCGTCCTTTCCGTAAGGGAAGCATTTAATTGATCTACGGAAACTCGGAATCCAGTTTCTTCCGATGTTGGGAGAATGGTTGTTGTTGCTCCAGCTAACGCTATCGGCTCCGGATACGTCGTCCAGTATGGCGAGGGAAGGAGAACTTCATCTCCTGCATCTAACAGTACTTGCATACAGTTGTACACCGCATGCTTCCCCCCGTTTGTAATAACTACCTGATCAGGTGAGATTTGCAACCCAGAATCCCGTAACGTCTTTTCAGCTATTGCTTCTTTCAAATCTGGTAGGCCACCTGCTGGGCTATAACGATGATTCGATGGTTCGGAACATGCTTTAATAGCTGCTTCGACAATATGTGGAGGTGTTGGAAAATCTGGTTCGCCAGCACCAAATCCAATTACAGGAGCTCCAGCTGCTTTAAGTTCTTTCGCTTTTGACGTAACTGCCAAGGTCGCTGATGGCGCTATCGCTCCGACTCGTTTGGAAATTTGAGACTCTGTGGACACTGATCCCTCCAATGGTTTCTAGTTTCAATGATGGCCCAATTACGTAAAGATTACAGATTATTTAATTTCTATCTGCCTACGCCACTTAACACCTAGGAAAGAGTAGTTTTTTTAGGTGACTTTAGATAAAGAATTTATCATTCCAGATGAACTACTCCCCAATGACGGGCGGTTCGGAAGCGGTCCTTCTCTTGTTAGGGGCGTAGCTATCACTGCTTTGGCGGAAATATCTGAAAAGTATTTGGGGACAAGTCATCGGCAGGATCCGGTAAAGAACATGGTTGGGAGGCTCCGAAATGGGCTAGCCCAGTTGTTTTCACTTCCCGAAGGTTGGGAAATTATTCTTGGGAATGGCGGGAGTACTCTTTTCTGGGATGCCGTAACTTTCGGTTTAATTGAGAGTTCAAGCCAGCATCTGGTATTTGGTGAGTTCTCTTCAAAGTTTGCTCAAGCGGTAGCTAAGGCTCCCCACCTTGGCAATCCAGAAATCATTGAGTCAGAGCCAGGAGATGCACCTTCTTTGAAGCAATCAAATGTTGATGCTTATGCACTAACCCACAATGAAACCTCTACTGGAGTTTCAATCCCCATTGAGCGAGTTCCTGATGTTTCGGCGAGCGATGCTTTAGTACTTGTGGATGCTACCTCAGCTGCAGGTGGGATGATATGGGATCCTTCTGAAGCTGACTGTTATTATTTTGCCCCACAAAAATGTTTTGGTAGCGATGGGGGGTTGTGGATAGCAGCGTGCTCTCCTGCCGCTATCAATAGAATAGAAAAGATATCGGCATCTAATCGTTGGATACCGGCAGGATTAGATATCAATACCGCTCTGGTTAATAGTAGAAAGAACCAGACCTATAATACTCCAGCCTTATCAACGATTTTTCTAATGGTTCATCAAGTTGATTGGATGAACAACAATGGCGGTTTGGACTGGGCTGCAGAGCGTTCTAACCGCTCTTCAGCTCACATTTACGACTGGGCCGATAAACACCCGTTTGCGGCACCATTTGTGAACCATGAGGAATTACGAAGCCCTGTAGTAGCCACCATTGATTTAGCAAAAGAAGTAGAGGCAGATCTTGTAATTGATATTTGCCGACAGAATGGAATTCTTGATATTGCTGGTTACCGGAAACTAGGTCGAAACCAGCTTCGCATTGCTACGTTCCCTGCGATTGAATTTGAAGACGTGCGTTTATTGACTAAGAGCCTTGACTACGTGATAGGAAACTTACTCTGAACACTACTGGCAAACTTCTAGTCGCTAGCCCACTAATGGGTGATGTTAATTTTGATCGCGCCGTTATTTTCGTTATAACGCATGGGGATGAAGGAGCGATCGGGTTGATACTGAATCAGCCAACGAAGGAAAGCCTCGGTTCCTTATTGCCACATTGGGAAAATGAAAATTTTGAAAATTCTACCGTTTTCTGTGGTGGGCCAGTTGATACGAATTCTGCCATGGGGTTAGGCCGATTTGTTGGCGAAACTGATAACAGTTCAACATTCATCTTTGCCAACATAGGTGTACTTGATTTGGGATTAGGGCCTAAAGAATTGCCTACCAGCCTCGTCGATTTACGACCCTATATTGGGTATTCAGGTTGGGGACCGATGCAATTGGAAGCAGAGTTAGCGGCAAACGCATGGTTTGTCGTTGATGTAGACCCTCAAGACATATTCCGGGAAAAAACAGAAGATCTATGGTCTATGGTTCTTCGAAGGCAAGAAGGTCCTATGTCTTGGCTATCTAATTACCCGCCTGATCCACGAGTGAACTAGCCATGCTCTCTTCGGGAAAATAAATTTTCTAAATTTCTCCGGCGGATAACTTCCCTAATGTATGGGCGTTAACTGAGCCTGCCAAAGACACGTCAACTAAACCTGATTCCCCTGTGATCCACAATCCCAGTGTAAAAATCGCTGCCGTAGTTCCAGTTATGGGATCAGCAGCCGCATCACCGATAAACCATAGCGAATCATCTACAGATGCGAGAAGGCTCCCTGCTGCGGCTGCATCATCGCCGAAACCAACCCTTGTTGGGTTTTTCTCTCGACCATATCCAGTGATAGAACACCAGATAGCTCCACGTTCAACTTCTTCTTCAGCGTACAAACCCAAACTTTCAAGCGCTCTCGGCCTTGAACCTTCTATTATTATGTCAGCCTTTCGAACAAGTTTCTGCAACTTTCCGATTCCACTTTTAGACAGGAAATCAATTTCGATAATTTCTTTCCCATGGTTTAAGCGCTTATAGAAAGGTGCGCCGCTCTTTCTCCCTCTATCTGGGCGTTGGGCTGATTCAACTTTGATAACTCGTGCTCCATTTCGTGCTAGAAACCACCCACAGAGAGGTCCAGCCCACATACTTGAAAGATCAACAACTGTAGGTCTCTGCGAAAGCTGGATTGCTTGTCCTGATCCATATATTTTATTTTTGTACCCCGTTGCCTCACCAACAGAGGAAACTGCCATGCCTAGTAGACCTGCTCGTTCTATCAGAGTTTGAGCAGGCTGCAAGTCTGCTTCTTCCGCAATGAGTTTCCACATATCCTCTTTGGGCTCTTTCCCAAGCCATGCAGGTACTGACAAAAAGTCATCTTCTCGTGGGAGATTTACAGCAATCGTTTTATCTTTTGCTTCTATCAATCTGCATGAACCTCCAGCGGAGGTAGTCCCCCAACCTCTGTGGCCTAGCAGCGGCGCTCTTTCGACTATCAGCGAAAGCCCACTGGGTCCTCCTTGAGGGCCACCCAACATTTGCGATAACTGATTTAATAACAAAACTGTTGTTTCAAATCGGTGGAGCCACCGTAAATCAAGTTTTCTTAAGAGAACGCTTGGGGGTCCAACAAGGTTAGCAAGTAACGGAGTGGGCCATACTGGCCATCGTTCTCGTCCTTCCGCTATGCCGGCAATGCTCTCATCTTCAATTAAATCCGTTGGCAAGCATTCCAAAAGATTTATCAAATGGTTGTACGCAGTAGGTACTGGGTCGCGCAAGTCATTCGCTAACATCCCAATAGCCTAGATGAAGCGTTAACATTG
>JAYYZG010000008.1:0-6660 GCA_036687775.1 Actinomycetota bacterium | reverse complement strand
TATCTATAACCCTGATACGGAACACGTTCTTGGTGTCTCTAGCCACCATATGGCAGTTGATCACTCTGTTTGGGAAGGAATGTCAGTAAAGGGGCAAGCAGAAACTGTGATTAGTCGCGGCAGTTTTGTTGTTAGAAATCGGGAATTCGTTGGCAGCTCCAGCCATGGTAATTTTCTTAAGCGTTCTTTACCGGAACCTTTGCGTTAGGAACTGGAGAAAATTTTAGCGATTTGATTCAAGTATTTTTTCTGGTCTGCCATCTCGAACATTGGAACTAGAAATTCATCTATTAAATTCGTTGAGCATATTTCCTCTATCTCTTCTCGGCATTGTTGAATATTCCCTTGAATTATAAATGGTTTTATCCATTCATCTTGAACGTGTTTTGCAGCTATATTTAACCCTTGACTCATAGCTTCTTTGATTATTTCTACTTGTTCGTCTTTGATACCAATTGCTTCTTTGACGCTGTCAGGGGCATCTACAAGCCGATAGGTCATATGAGGGCGAACGAACTCTAGATCCTCTTGTTCCGTAACTATCGCAGTTGAGTAGCAGATTTTCGCTTCACCATGATCGGTGATTCTTTTCACGTATTTGTCTAACTCGGGTTTGTAAATGAAATCAAGCATAACGCCGTCGGCCAGCGCGGCTCCCATTGCAAGCATCTTTGGTCCTCGTCCGGCCAACCAAACTTCAATTCCGGATTCTACGTAATCTATTTTTGCTGAGGACAGGGAAGCAATTGGGCCTTCATAGGAAACCTGTTGTCCCGAGAAGAGCTCTTTCGCTATTTCAATCATGTTCCGGACCGCTCCTAGTGGTTTCTCCCGTTTAATTCCTAGTGGGTTGAGTGTGAGTGATCCTCCTGCCCCAACTCCAAGGAACGCGCGACCATGGCTTAATTCGTTCAGGGTTGCAATCGCAGCTGCTGTTTGTCCTGGATGTCTTGTATACGGGTTAGTAATTCCAGGGCCGATTTCTATTTTATTAGTAGCCATGGCTATCGCTGTCATGACTACGTGGACATCTCGAGTTTCTAATCCTTCGTCATAAACCCAGCAACGTTCAAACCCAAGGGCTTCGGCTTCTTTCGCTATATCTACTATTTCCGATAGGGGACATTCAGGTATCACATTTATGCTAGGGCTGACCATTTTTAGACTTTCCGATTTTTTCATCAAACGTTACCGCGAAGATCTCCTGTGTTGGAGAAATTGACTTTATGCAGCTTTCCAGGACATCAACAATATGGGAATTCTCTTCCGTGACTTTTGTTACAACTAATTTCATTTCTGATCCTTTTGGGAGCTCTTTCAGGTTTCCCCTATCTGATAAGAGAACTTTGGCAGCTCTTGAGGGGTCTAGTCGTTGATATGGTTCGCAGCCCGCTAGAGCGGCGACTCGTAATGGGCGATGACATTGATCAGCAATTACCCTACCGAGTGCGTCACTACCTATAGTGACGATCATTAGAGTCGTGGTCAAAGGGACAACCGGCTCATGATCGGCCGGTGCCTTGAACGGCCGCTTCCGTGACCCATCTGCCTCTACGATGACATGGTCGACAATCGTGAACCATTCATCACAGATACTCCTTTCAACCCCTATCGCTTTGGGACCCTGAATTTCTTTCCAGATGACTACTGCCTGATCTTCTATTTCCAGTATTTCACTTGGATTAGGGTTGATAAGAGTCTTTATTCCATTGTTCTGATCGGACCCCATCTTTGTAGTAGTTGTAAGGATTCGCTTACCCTGAATTTGGCTCCCAATTGCGTGCAATAGTGTTGTCTTCCCTCCACCTCCTACGAGAGAAATGTGGTGGCCTGCTTCAGAATCCATGAGCCCTAAAGCTTCAGCTATTGAGTTGAGGGGGATTATTGATTCCATGAGAGAATCGCCTCCAGCACTCCCCCACCTACTGCAAGAGCTTTATCGGAAATTCGGTTCCAGTTTGTGGAGATTCTTGGGTCTATGTCACCTATTTTAAAGTCTTTGTCTACTCTTACAGACGGGTGGATTAATCCCCGTACGAGACCATTGAATGGTCCAGTTATTTCCTTTTTGTTGATATTTCCCAGAACCTGACTCTCTGAGATCCGGTCGCCTATTTGGACGTTCCAGTTTACGTACCCTGTCTCGGGAGAACGGAGCACTCGGCTCGTTCCATACCCCTCTACTGGTTCAGGAATTCCGGTGTCCTGTAGGGCGCTGCCCGCTCTCAGAACTCGACCTAAGTCATGGCCTCGTTTCGTTTCAATCACCATGTGGCAATCCTGTCCCGCTATAAAACCTGGTCCTAAGGCTATGACTAAAGGGGCATCTATGATTTGTGTGTCAATATTTTTTTTCGCCAATCTAGCATCGATAACAATTTTTGCGTCTACATCCGGGATCAGTGGCGAGACCAGCACACTTACTAGACCTGTGAGGCTTTTTTGTATAGCTTCTGATGGTGATTTGGTTAGATGCACCTCCATATTTTCTATGCGCACGATCCCTTCAAACACGGCACTTGCAGCAGAGACGGTTCTTCGTACCGCTAACGGTTGATCCAGCTCGGTGACTATAACGGGAAAACCTGAATGGTGAAGTCTTGAAATAACTCCTGTAGCAAGGTCGCCCCCTCCTCTCACTACACAGAGCTTTTTAGCTTGCGTTGTCACCAGCAATTACCTCTGCCATGATTGAAATAGCTATCTCTTCAGGGCTTTCAGCAGAAATATCAAGTCCGATAGGAGTTGAAAGTCGATTTAAATCCTCTTGCGGAACACCTTGTTTGACTAACGCCTCTTTAACGACTTTCCATCTCTGACTGCTTCCCATCACACCTATATAGGAAGCTGGAGTAGCAAGGATCGTAGGCAGTATTTCTGTATCTACTTCTGCGTTCCGCGTCACCATAACGACTCTTGTGTATTCATCTATGGGCTCAACGGATAAGGCGTCAATAAGTGGTCCGGAAAGCGCTTCGACCTTTCCGTCAAGTTCGTTAACAACTTCTGTTCGATCATCCCAAACAATGACTCGGTATCCAAGCCATCGAGAGAGTTCAGAAACTGCTTTTCCTATGTGTCCTGCTCCGATTATGTATATGGTCACTTGTGGCATATAAGGCTCCAGATAGATTTGTACGTCTCCTCCGCAAACTCCCGGATCTCCTATAGTTGGATTTACAAGTGAGTAGCTTAAGTTACGTGGTTTGTTTTCTCTTATTGATTTGAGGGCTTCAGCTATGACGCGCGCTTCCATTTCACCACCGCCGATAGTGTCGTATGTTGATCCGTCTTCAAAGACAAGCATTTTCGCTCCGGCTTTTCGAGGAACAGATCTATTTGAATCTATAACCGTACAGAGCGAAACTGGTTTCCGCTCAGATACAGCTGAAAGGAGTCTCTCAAGTATTTTCACTTTGACCACAGCCGCTCTGCTTGCTCGTGAAGCGCAGCTCTTGTCGCTTCAGTATCAACATCTACGAGGTTGCCGTTTCGTACTCGCCATTTACCAGCAACCATTACATCCGTTACATGGGTGGCGTTTCTCCACAGAACAACCTGTTCAACGAGGTTTTTCTGCGTAGTGGGGGTTGGGAATTTAGCATCAATTATCTGGAGGTCGGCACTAAATCCGACCTCTAATTCACCGACATTGTCAAGCCCTAGGGCTTTCGCCCCGCCTGTAGTTGCCATGTGCAAAACGCTCTCTGCGGGCATGACTCCTGGATCGCGCAATCTGGCTTTATGAATAAGAAAGGCTCCTCTCATCACTTCATAAAAGTCATTAATATACCCGTCACTTCCTAGCCCGATAGTTGCTCCGGCCTCTAGCAGTTCTGGGATAGGGGCAATTCCACCTCCGACCTCACAGTTCGCCAACGGCATGTGAGTTACCTTTACTTCATTTCTCGCAATAATTTCCATTTCTTTATCTGAAAGGTGCACGCATTGACTTGCTAAGAAACTTGGATTTGTTACCTCAAGGTCTTCATAAAGTTCTAATGGGCGTTTTGAGTGATTCTCCTCACACCAAATTCCTTCGTGCATTCCTTCATTGCAGTGAACATGGAGTCCAAGTCCATACTCTTTCGCTAACTTTGCTGCCTGTGTAATGTAATCCTTAGAGCATGTGAAAGTTGTGTGGAGGCACATCATCGCTGAAACGAGCTCATCGTCTTTTGCCGCTTCGTGCAGGGTTAGGTTTTCCTGTATTCCCAGTTTGGCGATTTGATCACCGGATCGTTCGGTTGCTTCGAAACTAAGAATCACTCTAAGTCCACTTTCATTTACGATGTCCCGCTCTATAAGTAATGAACCGGGAAGTGAGTTAGGTGCCTCAAGAATATCGAAGAACGTTGTCGTTCCTGACTGGAGCATTTCTCCGCAAGCCCATTTGGTAGCTGCTGCTATCATCTCTTTGTCAAGGGAGTCTTCGACTTTTGGCCACCAGTAGTCATTGAGGAACTCCCAGAAGCCTTCTGGTGGATGCTCAACTGGTATTCCATGTGCTAAAACCCCATACAAGTGGGTGTGGGCATTCACGAAACCAGGGAGCACGAGTTTCCCACTCGCATCAATGGTTTCTTCCTCAGGGTATTTTTGTATTAAGTCTGTATTTGGTCCAACTTCAGATACTTCACCGTCCACGATTCGGATTCCACTTGCTTCAAGCGGGGGTTTCTTAGCTGAAGTAATTACCCATTCTGCGAGGATTACGGTCATGAAAGCGCTCCCCCATCTACACGAATTGACTCTCCATTAATGTGTCGTGCTTCATCTGAAACGAGGTATGCGATTAAGCCAGCGACGCTTTCAGGCTCCGCGAAACGCCCGAGTGGGCTTTGTCTTAGAAGTAAATCCATATCTGGATTCTCCACTGGTGGCATTTTTGACATCGCAGTTTTTATTCCGCCAGGGGTTACGCAATTAATCTGTAGCCCTTGTTTAGCGTATTCAACTGCTAACGATTTCGTAAGCGCGAGAACTCCCGCTTTGCTAGCAGCGTATGCAGCTGAGTACGGGATACCTGCCAATGCTGTCGTTGATGCGGTGTTAACTATGGACCCACCTGTCTTAAGTAGGTGCGGGATAGCTTCTCTGCATACTAAGAAAGTTCCTGAGAGATTCACTGCAAGTGTTCTTTCAAAATCTTCAAGAGGGTGCTCGTGTGAATGATGCCAAATTTGCATTCCGGCGATATTTACTACGATGTCTAACTTCGCGTAATGACTGAGCGTCTCTGAAATTGCTTTAATGACGTCATTTTCTTCAGACACATCGCACACCATGTATCTAACAGTTGCTCCGATGGCTGTACAAAGCTCTGCGGTGTTTACCAATTCCTCCTCGTGAACGTCGACAAGGTAAAGAGAGGCCCCTTCAGAGGCTAGGCGTTGGGAAGTCGATGACCCGATTCCTGTGGCTGCACCGGTTAGAAAAACAGTTTTACCCTCTAAACGACCCATCGTGTTTAGTCTCTAGCTTCGTGTATTTTTTTCCATACTCGTTCGGGAGTAAATGGGATCTCATTAATCGCTACTCCCGTTGATTGCAGAATAGCATTTCTGATCGCTGGGGCAACTCCGTCTTTAGGTATCTCAGCAACTGCCTTTGCTCCAAAGGGACCCGAGTCTTCCATTGTTTGAATAAGAAATACTTCGAAATCTGGCATTTCGTCTGCTCTATAGATTTTGTATGGTCCTAGACTGTCATTGACCATCCGCCCATTTTCATCAAAGGCATATTCCTCACAGTGCGCGTAACCCAAAGCTTGCAGCATTCCTCCTTCTACTTGACCCGATGCAGTTACTGGATTGATGGCCACACCACAGTCAACAGCCATCACTAACTTTATGACAGTTACCTGACCGGTTTCAATATCAACTTCGATTTCAGCGAATTGTGCGGCGAAAGGGGCTGGGCATTCAGGAGAAACATAGGAAGCAGTACCCATTATTTGTTCATGGTCCTCAAGGTGAAAGGCTTCCATAGCTATATCTTCGATGGAGACAAATGACCCGTCTGGGGCATAAGCTTTCCTGTCTCGTAATTCAATTGTGCAGGGTTCTTTTACCCCTAGCATCTTCGCTGCCCGTTCCTTAAGCCTCTCTCGGACTTTTTCAGCAGCGAGTTTCGCTGCGGTACCAGAGATGTAGGTTGTACTGGATGCGTATGCTCCCGTATCGAACGGGGTCACATCTGTATCAGAGGAATATACTTGGATGTCGCTCAGAGGGACACCTAAAACTTCAGCTGCTATTTGCCCTAGTACGGTATCGGCTCCTGTCCCGAGATCTGTTGCTCCGACCAGCATATTGAATGACCCATCATCATTAATTTTGATGCTGCATCCACCCATGTCTAGAAATGGTATTGCTGTCCCGTGCATACAGAAGGCGAATCCAAGGCCTCTTCTGATGTTCGGTTGCTCTTTGGGAGCTACCCAATCTGGATCTTCCTTTCGGTGCCATCCGATGGCTCGTTTACCTTGAGCGACACATTCTTCAATGCCATTGGACGTTATCCGGGGATATTCCTCAATGTCTTCTGGGTCAACAGCTCGTTCGCCTAGGTGTGGAGCGATGTTTAATTCATCCCCTACATTAACCCAGTTGCGCCGTTTAAACTCTATTGGATCCATTCCTAAGGCGTGGGCTATGT
>JAYYZG010000007.1:0-22552 GCA_036687775.1 Actinomycetota bacterium | reverse complement strand
GTTATACCCAGCGATATCCCTAAATCGAACTTCTGCAAGGAGTTCATAACGGCGATCCATTTCGCGACAGGCCCATTGCAAAGCATTCGCAGCTTTTTTCGGGTCAACAACTGGTTGAGTGAGTAGATGCGGCACTCTTTCGTATTGGGACATTTCAACACGCTTAGGATCAATAAGGATCATCCTCAAGGATTCAGGGGTTGACCGCATCAGAGCTGAGGAAACGATGCTGTTGATACACGAACTTTTCCCGGCGCCGGTTGCCCCAGCTATCAGAATGTGTGGCATTTCCGCTAAATTCATAACGATTGCTTGTCCATTGATATCTCTTCCGATTGCTACTTCCAGTGGATGAGTAGCTCTTTGGGCTTCAATCGAGCTCAGGACATCACCTAGTGCTACTACTTGACGTTCATTATTGGGGACTTCTACACCAATTGCTTGCCTGCCGGGGATAGGTGCCAGAATCCTGACATCTGCAGAAGCCATCGCATAAGCAATATCTTTGTGAAGTGTAGTAACTCTTGAGACTTTCACTCCAGAGCCTAGCTCCAATTCATATCTAGTAACCGTTGGCCCTACGACCATTCCCACCAAACGTGTCTCAACCCCATGTGCGGCTAGTGCCCTTTCAAGAACACGCCCTCTCTCCTCAACGAGCTTTTCATTAACATCTTGAGCTGAGGAACGTACAAGAATCTTATTTGATGGCAATTTCCAAACTGAGCCTTTCGCGGCTGGCCCTAATTCTATTTCTAATTGCTCTCCAGCTGTTATTGGGTCTTCATCTTTTTTGGAAGTTGGACTTTTCGCTTTACTTTCTTTGTTTTCAGATTCTCCAGCTTCAACCTGATTGGATGCTTCTCCCTTTTCGCTAAGAACGGGAGCCACTGCTTCTTCTTTTGACTTTTTGGTAGTTTTCTTTCCCTTCCCAACAGGTCTAGCCTCTCCGTCTATTTGGATAAGTGGATTTCTAAAAGCTCCTTTTCGTTGAGCGATCTCTTCCCGAGTTTCCCCCATTGCAAGGTAAATCGCATTTGAAATTGCTCTGAATACGCCTCGGAAAAGGATCCAAACCTTAGACAAAGATTCTCGAAAAGTCATCCCTGTAACCACTATGACACCTATGAGACCAATAGCTACAAGCACAAATGTTGCACCGACTTGTTCAAATGCAGCACGAAGAGGAGCCCCAACTAGGTAGCCAAGCATCCCACCGCCTTCTTTAAGCTCTCCGATATTGGAAAACCCATAGTTACCTGAATCACTGTTTAAATGTGAAAGCCCGCAGACCGCTGAGAACACAAATAGCCCCCCTATAGAGACAGGAGCGAAGCGGATAGTTGCTTCTTGCTGGTCTACTGATTCATCTTTAATGGGAACTTCAAATGTTAAATAAATCCCAGCTACGATAAGTGCTACCGGAGCGGCGTATCCGACGAATCCAAAAATTGAACGGAATACCCAGGGTCCGAGTGCTTTCCCTACTATCCCTGCTGTGCCAAAATACAAACCAAGAGCTGCCACTAACCCGATAACAACCAATCCAAGGCTTATTAGATCTGTTTTGTGGCCAGAAAATGCTGATCGGAAAGTTCTTCCGGCAACACGGGTAATAGACCTACCTGACTTTGTAGGCGCTTCTGATCTATTTTTCTTAGATATTTTTTCTCTCTGACTCACTCCTTTTGCTGCATTCCCGTTCTTGCGGGACGATTTTAAAGTTTTGTCAGATTTTTCTTTAGATTTAGCCACAATAAGCTCAACGGTAACACTAACCACATGGTTTTTTGGGTATAGCTGATGACTCGTGAAGTTAAGAAGCTCCCCTTTATTTTTATCTCATACTAGGTTAACTATTGGAATGATCATTGGCCGTCGTTTAGTTTTCTCATTGACGTATCCTCCAGTAACTCTTCTAGCCCTTTGCTTGAGTAAATCTTGTGTAATTTTGCCATGGTCACCAAGTAAAGCATTAATTCCTTCGAGCACCATATCTTCAATTTCCTCCTCGAATTCTTTGGCGATTCCTTCGTTTAACCAGCCTTTACTTACAACAGTTGGACCGGTGACTATTACACAATTTCGGAGATCGACCGTCAAACTTACTATGACGCAACCCTCGTCGCCCAGAATTGCTCGCTCGGAAAAAACACCATGTTCTCTTTCCGTTATTGAACCTTGGGAAAATACGTACGCCCCTTCGCATACTTTCTTTCGCAAAGTTAGACCGTCGTCGTCTAGCACGACTTGGTCTCCATCCACTGCAACTAGGACTTTTTCAGGTTCCATACCATTTCTAATCGCAAGGTCTTTGTGTGCTATTAAGTGCCGATATTCTCCGTGCACAGGAGTAAGCCATTCTGGACTAGCTGCCTCGTGAAGAGCTGCAAGTTCATCTTGCTGGCCATGACCGCTCGTATGAATATCTAAAAAATCAGCGCTGAGAACCATTGCTCCTCGACTATTTAAACTGTTTATCATTCTCCCAATGCGTTTTTCATTACCGGGTATCGTTCGCGACGAAAGAATCACTGCATCTTCGGGCCCTATGTTTAACCAACGCCCATTCCCATTCGCTGCCAAGGCTAACGACGACCTAGGCTCTGCTTGAGAACCAGTACTTATCACACAAATTTCATCTGGTGGATAAGAATCCACTTCAGAAATATCAATAAGGTCATTTTCCGATAGAGAAAGAATCCCTAAATCTCTAGCTAAGCCTACGTTTCTCCTCATAGAGAAACCTAAAGCTGCTATTTTTCTTCCTTGCTCTACGGCAATTCTAACTATCTGCTGAACTCTATGAATATGACTTGAAAAACATGCTGTGATAATTCGCTTATCCTTATTGATTTCGAAAACTTTTCTCAACTCTGTCCCTACATCTGTTTCGGAAATGCTGCTACCGGGTATCTCGGCATTCGTTGAATCACAAAGGAGTAACTGAATTCCAGGGTCACTTGATAATTCAGCAATTCTTTCTAGGTCGGTGAGTCTTCCATCAATGGGGTTGAGGTCTAATTTGAAATCACTTGAATGGAGGATGATTCCTTGCGGAGTGCTAATAGCTGAAATGAGCCCTCTCGGGATTGAGTGAGTCACTGGTAAAAATTCACATTGAAAATCACCGATACTGACAACATCACCATCCTGTATTGGAACTAGTTCTGTCTTCCCCATCAAATTTGCTTCATTCAGGCGATGCCGGACCATCCCCAACGTAAATGATGATCCATAAATAGGAAATTCGGTTAGTCGGAGTGCATGTGATAATGCGCCGATGTGGTCTTCGTGGGCATGGGTTACAATACAACCAACTATTTTTTCAGTTTGACCGTTTAAATAACTAAAATCGGGTAGAACTGAATGAGCTCCAGGCATTAATTCATCAGGGAAAAGTTGCCCACAGTCAAGGAGTAGAATTTGGTTCCGAGATTCAATTGCCGCACAATTTCGGCCTATATCACCTAGTCCACCTAGGAAAGTAACGCTAACGCTGTCATTCATAAATTCGAGAATCGTCTTATGAAATTTCCATTGATTTCCCAATTAAGGTCTGGGAAACAACGCTTTTTGCTAACTCTTGTAGTCCTTCCGGTATCACATCCATTGGTGGACGCCCAAGGCCTACATTGAAGCCAAGTAAGTTCATCATTACCTTCGCTGGGATAGGGTTAGGCGCATCTATGGTTGACTCGTAAGCAAATGATGGCTGCAAAGACGCATTTATCTGCTGAGCTTGTCCGATTTCCCCGTCAAAGAGCGCTTTAACAAGGTTTTGATGCTCTCTCCCTGTCCAGTGGGTTGCGACACCGACAACCCCAACAGCGCCAATTGCTAGAAGGGCAAGGTTAAGCGAATCATCGCCAGAATATACTTCAAAATTTTCTGGCGCTTCTGAGAGGAATACGGCTGTTTCGCCAGGGTTTCCAGCTGCATCCTTCAAAGCGACAATATTGCTTACAGTATGTGCGAGCTCTAACAATGTTTCGGTTTCTATTTTTTTACCACTACGAACAGGGATGTCGTACAACATAACTGGCAGTTCTGTTTCATCTGCGATACGAGAAAAGTGCGCTACTAGTCCACTTTGTGGCGGTCGGTTGTAATAGGGGGTAACACTTAGAATTCCTGCTGCACCAACCTTTTCAGCTCGTTTGGTCAACTCAATTGCAGCCTTGGTGTCATTACTTCCCGTTCCCGCAATGACAGGTGCGTCAACCGCTTCAACTACAGCTTCTATCAGAGCAACTTGTTCATCATGCGTAAGTGTTGGTGACTCGCCAGTAGTTCCCGCAATCACAAGGCCGTCATTTCCGTTTTCGACTAGCCACCGCGCGAGTCGAGACGCCTCTTCCAAATCCAAATCACCCGAATCAGTGAAAGGCGTAACCATTGCCGTGAGTACTCTTCCAAACTTAGGCATACCTTTTCCTTTCATCTTCTTTAAGGAGGCTAGCAGTCCTGCGACTATTTCTTTGCAATTATTGAATTAGAGATAGTCAATCGGAATGTCAGATTGACCTAGAGCTTTATTACGATTCTTGTTATTTCTATAAATCACTAAGGGATAACCTAACGCCGCAATAGTTGCGAAAATAAACCACTGCACCGCATAATTCAAATGCTGCATTTCTTTAAACTCCGGTATATCCAAGATCCTAGGAAAGTTATCTATTTGACCTGGATTCTGCCCAGTTAGTTGAATATACATTGGGAAAATTTCGTAACCTAACTGTTTTCCATATCTAATTAGGTCTACTCTCCCTAGGCTGTCAAGATCTTTCTCCTCTGTGTCGGCTTTCTGAAGACCCTTCGCTAATTCGGTTTTTCGAAAAAGCCCTGTTATCTCTACGGCTGAGGTTTCGGAATCTAGGTAATCCTCTGCAGAGATAGGGATCCACCCCCTATTAATGATTACGAATGACCCGTTCTTTAGCTCCAGAGGAGTAAGTAACCAGAAGCCTGGCATGCCATTGAAAGATCGATTTCTAACAAGGATACTGTCAGACTGTTTATAGTTCCCCGAGACAGTTATGGCACGATACTCATACTCTGAAGCTGCGATCAGAGTAGGACTTTCAAGGATGAACCTATTCAAATCAATTGATGGTTGCACTAACCTTGAGTTTATTCTTTCGTTAATTTCAGTTTTTTGGGAGTGACGATCCAGTTGCCAAAATCCTAAAATTACCATTGTCACTACTGCGACGATCACTAGTATGGTTATGAGAATTCTTTTAGACATCCATTAAGGTTTCAAGGCCGACATTTACACCTTCTAATCTACCGATTCCCTTAATAGCCATAATAACTCCAGGCATGAATGAAGACCTATCGGAGCTATCCTGTCGAATAGTCAATGTCTGACCTAGTGTCCCCAAAAGAACTTCTTGATGGGCCAACATCCCCTCCATGCGTACGCTATGGATAGGGATCTGCGTCCCGCCCTTAGCTCCTCGGGCCCCTTCAAGAACCATGTCGCTAGTCGGGTCAGCCCGAAGATCCTTGGATGCGGCTTGCAGTTTTTCAGCTGTAGCTATTGCAGTCCCGGAAGGAGCGTCAATCTTTTCGTTGTGGTGGTATTCAATAATTTCTATGGTGTCAAAGTGGGGTGCAGCAATTTCGGCAAGCCTCATCATCAGGACAGCGCTTATTGAGAAATTGGGAACAATAATGCAATTACTCTGCGTGAAACATTCCCTTAAATTCTGGAGGTCCTTTTCGTCTAGACCGCTTGTTCCAACCACTGCGTGAATACCTTTTTCTGCAAGAAAAGGAAGGGTTTCTCGTGATACATCAGCCACTGTAAAATCAACGACAACGTTTACATCTTCAAGGTTAGAGAGGTTTCCCTGAATTTCTATTTCACTATTATCTATCGTATTCCCGACCGATTTTTCATCTACCGCGCGTTCCAAAGAAGTTGAGGGGTCGTTAAGAACTGCCTGGCAAACGGTTGCTCCCATCCGCCCAGCTGCGCCAATTACTCCAACTCTAATCTTTGTCATACGTTAATTCTGCCATGAGTGAACCCCATCAGGGGCATATTAAAATGAAAAGGTTAGCGAGGAGCCAAAATTAGCTACCTACCTCGTCCACCACGACCTTTATTTCGCCTATTCCCATTGGACTGCCGATTGCCGCCAATAGCTTCAGGCCCTAGATCACCGAGTTCCTCAGCAAGACTTTCCTCAAACTCATCTTCAAAACTTGCTTGGTTTTTTTCGGAAGTTTCAGTGTCCTCATTCTTTGATGGGGCAGATTCTTTAGATTCTTTAGATTCGCCATCACCAGTCAAAACAAGGCTGACTTTCCCATTTGGGTCAATATCTTCAACTTGAACTTCAATTTGTTGCCCAAGTTCTAGAACATCTTCTACTCGATTAATTCTTTTTCCTCTACCGATTTTCGAGATATGGAGAAGGCCATCACGCCCTGGCAGAATGTTTACAAAGGCTCCAAAGTTAGTGATATTCACAACTTTACCGTCGTACACTCCCCCGACATCTGCTGTGGGTGGGTCAAGAATTAAATTAATCTGACGTTCAGCTTCATAAACTGCATCTCGGTCAGTTCCGGCTACAGAGACTGTTCCCATAACGCCATCATCATCGACAATGACCTCTGCTCCAGTTTCTTGCTGGATGGCATTAATAACTTTTCCTTTAGGTCCAATCACTTCGCCAATTTTGTCAAGAGGTATTTCAAAGCTAATAATCTTTGGCGCCACATCACGAACATCTTCCCGAGGTTCTGAAATAGCTCCAGCCATGACTTCCAGAATCTGCATTCTGGCATCCTTAGCTTGATCCAGCGCAGCCGATAGCACATCTGCAGGGATACCTTCAATCTTGGTATCAAGTTGCAGCGCTGTTATGAATTCAGATGTACCCGCTACCTTGAAATCCATATCTCCGAAGGCGTCTTCTGCCCCCAGAATATCAGTAAGTGTGGTGTATTTTCCCTCTGCGTACACGAGGCCCATAGCTATACCTGCTACTGGGGACTTGATTGGTACACCAGCATCCATCATAGAAAGCGTTGAAGAGCAAACAGATGCCATAGAAGTTGAACCATTTGAGGACATTACGTCTGATACTAACCTTAGGGTATAAGGCCATTCGTCTTCGCTCGGAACAACTGGTAAAAGAGCTCGTTCAGCTAAAGCACCGTGACCGATTTCTCGACGCTTGGGTCCTCGCATAAATCCTGCTTCCCCAGTTGAGAATGGAGGGAAATTGTAGTGATGCATGTAACGCTTCCGAGTTATAGGGTCAATCCCATCAATCATCTGATCCATGCGCTTAGTTCCAAGTGTCGTAATATTCAGCACCTGAGTTTCACCTCGCTGAAACAAACCTGAACCGTGAGCCGTAGGTAAGAGCCCAACCTCTGATGAAAGGCCACGAAGATCTGTTGGAGTTCTTCCATCGATACGGAGTCCCTCTTCGACTATTCGTTTCCGGACTAGAGACTTTGTTAGCGAACGAATCGCTGCCTTAATTTGGGTTTGTGCATTCTCTATGTCAGCGAACCGCTCAACAAGAGTTTCAAGGATCTCTGAAGATGCTTGCGCCTCTGCTTCACCGCGTTCAGCTTTATCAGCAATTTGTTGACTGGCAGCAATTTTCTCTGAACCTACTTCTTGAACTGCGTCCATGATTTCAGGTGCATAATCAACTGCAAGAACGAATTCCATTGTTTCTGCTGCCCCGACATTTTCAATTAGTTCCTTTTGCAGGGCTATAGCGTCTTTGATGGGTCCTTTAGAAAAATCTAATCCTTCTGCCAGCACCTTTTCATCAACCTTAGGAGCTCCAGCTTGGAAGTACTTCCACGAATTCTCAGTACCTCCTGCTTCCACCATCATCACAGCGACGTCTCCGTCTTCGAGGAGACGTCCAGCTACAACCATTTCAAATGTTGCCTGCTCCCCTTCTTCATACGTTGGGTGAGGAATCCACTCGCCATCTTGATCATAGGCTATTCGAACACATCCTAGAGGTCCTTGAAATGGTATGTCTGAAATGCATAATGCGGCTGAAGCTGCATTTATAGCAGGAACGTCATACGGGTTTTCTTGGTCAGCTCCTAATATTGTTGCGACCACATGGACATCATTTCTGAAACCTTCTGGGAATAATGGTCGTAGGGGCCTGTCAGTAAGACGACATGCCAGAATTGCTGTTTCGCTCGCTCTTCCTTCTCGCCTAAAGAATGATCCGGGTATTTTCCCTGCCGCATAACTACGTTCCTCGAAGTCAACTGTTAGGGGAAAGAAATCTGTCCCTGGCCTAACATTCTTATTTGACGTTGCTGTAACAAGAACTGTGGTGTTTCCTATTTTTACTACTACGGCGCCATTGGCAAGATTCGCCAATACACCTGTTTCTAGTGTCATTATTTTGTCTTCGGCACCAACTGCGCCATTGACTATTATGGCTTCCGCCATTTTGTACTCCTTTTGAGACAATGTCTCACTTATTTGCCCGAGGACGATCCTCCGGACATCAACATCGGAGTCCAGCTTCCCAGTTGAAGGGGTCTGTTCCTATCAGGCTCTTTCAACTGGCAGCTGACCATTCGTTGTTGATATTTTTTTCTTTTCAGTTTCGCTCAGTTAAATGAGCTTTCTTAATCTTACCTTAAAGATTTCTCTATCGTCGTAATCCCAGTTTGGCAATCAGATTTCTGTATCTTTCTACATCATTTTTTTTGACGTAATCAAGCATTCTTCTTCTTCGACCTACGAGCATTAGTAGCCCTCTGCGACTATGGTGATCTTTTTTATGAACCTTAAGGTGTTCGGTAAGGTGATCAATCCTGTCTGTGAGTAACGCTATTTGCACCTCAGGGGAACCAGTATCTGACTCATGGAGTCTATGTTCCTGAATAGTTGTGTCTTTTGGTTTCAAATTTGCAGCCATTTTATTTCCTTTTGGGTATCTGACCCTGCTCTCATGCCGATTGTCGAACAGTTGAGCGTTTTGTATTGTAACCACAATCGGGCGTAAAGGACTACTAGAGAAGAACCGAAACTATTCTCACTTTTTCAAATTATTGATTCAAGATTTCTCTGACAGCGGATATATCTGCTTTAAGCTGGTTTTGAAACTCTTGAACTCCCGAAAATTTTCTTTCTTCGCGTATTCTTTGCACGAATAGCAACCTACCGATTTCCCCATAAAGGTCTTCATCGAAATCAAGCAAATGCGCTTCAATTGAAGAGATTTGAGCGTTTTCTTCAAATGTTGGCCTGCGACCAATGTTCACTGCCGCTTTCACTCTTGAACTGTCTTCTCTCTCATACCAGGCAGCGTACACACCTTCTCCGGGGACTATTAATTGCTCAGAGACAGCTAAATTCGCTGTAGGGAATCCGATAGATCTTCCCCTACCATCTCCAGTGATAACTTTTCCTTGCAATTCGAACATGCGTCCAAGCTTTATATTGGCAAGGAGGATTTCTCCACTCTCAATGTTCTTCCTTATAGCTGTTGATGAAATTGGTACATCATCATTTACGTGGTCTTGAATCAACGGAATTCCCAAGACACTAATGCCATTTTTTTTGCCTTCTTCTTTGAGAAGCGCTACATCGCCTTCCTTCCGGTAGCCAAATTGAAAATCTTCACCGACGTAAAGGAATTTCGCATTTACCCCTGCGACAAAAACTTGCTCAAAGAACTTTACGGCCTTTGTTTCGGATCTTTTCTGGTCAAACTTGATTAGGTATACATAATCAATTCCATTTTCTTGAAAAAGTTCTAACTTTCTATCAAGTTTCGTAAGCGTTTTAGGTGCATTCTGTGGACTTGTGACCTGAGTAGGATGCTGATCAAATGTTACTATTGCAGAGTAAAGCCCTAACGATTTGGCCTTATCCACCACCAAAGCAATGAGTCCTTGATGGCCAAGGTGCACCCCATCGAAAACTCCAATTGTTGCGACCGTCCCAGGTAGGGATTCAGGCAAACCCTCGCCGTCTCTGATTATCTTGATTCCAGTCATAGCCTAGTTATCTTTGTTTCGGATCTTACTCTGACCATCGCCCTCACTCCTGTGAGATTACTACAGCAGGCTTAACCGTATCGTGGTTGTACTTCTCATACACTGCGAGTAGTTGACCATTTCCGTTAACAATCGCCCATGGACCGCGACCGGAATAGATACCCAATTGCTCTGCTCCCATGACTGACCCGACTTTGATTCTTGCACCTACGTCATCGCTTACCTCTACCTTGTCATAATCACGAAGCCCTTCTGACATGCTTATCACTTGCACTCCGCCAATTGGGTTTGCGAGTGATTCACCGAAAGAACCGATCGCTGTCCTCCTAAGAGAACCAACATGTGCCAAAGATCCTGATTTCTTTGCAATGTCAGAAACGAGAGAGCGGATGTAGGTACCGGAGCCACAGGAAACTTTTATTTGGTACACATTGTTTTCTGACAACTGATTTATTTCAATGTTGTGGATTGTCACGTTCCTCGGGTCTCGATGAATTTCTTTACCTTCACGTGCTAATTCGTAAAGACGTTTTCCTTTGATTTTTATAGCTGAAACCATTGGAGGAACTTGTTGAATATCCCCAATGAAAGCGAGGGCACTTTCTTGGAGTTGCAGTAAGGAAGGGAAGGCTTCCGTAGTTTCAGTAATTTCACCATCAGCATCTAACGTGTCTGTCTCAGATCCTATGACCATTGTCGCCACATACTCTTTGCGTAAATCTGTAATGAATCTGAGTAGCCTAGTTGCTTTACCGACACCTAGGATAAGAATGCCGGTAGCTGGGGGGTCAAGTGTTCCTGAATGACCCACTTTTCTTGTGTCAAGTATCTTTCTTGCTTTCGCTACGACGTCATGACTTGTCCAACCAGGTTCTTTATCAATAATGGCAAATCCGTTTTTTTTAAGGCTGAGTTTCGTCATTTAGCGTTCTGTTCTTATTTGCTTCAATCTGGGAAAGAATTTCTTCTATCCTCCCGCCAGTTGTGATTGCGGGATCAATAGCAAAAACCAATTCAGGGACTCTTCTAATCCTTGCTTGGTTTCCGATGGCTTTCCGCAGCTTCCCCTTATAGCGATTCAATTGACTTAAGACTAAATCTGGTTCTTCTGAAAGGGTAGAAAGATAAATTCGGGCCTTAGTAAGTTCATTGTCCACTTGAACTGCTGAGATGCTAACCATTTCTAATTCATTGTCATCAATTTTTTCTAGCTCTTCAGCTATCACCTCTCTAAGCAACTCATTAAGTCGAGCACTTCGCTGATAGTCTTTTGTTCTATTTGTGCGCCGTCTAGCCATTGCAAATTCCCAAAACTATTTTAAACCTATTAAATTAGGCTATTTCAATCTCTTGTTCTTCGTAGGTTTCTATGATGTCACCACTCTTTAAGTCTTGGAAGTCCGATAGACCAATTCCACATTCATAGCCTGCTGCTACTTCCGGGACGTCATCCTTGAATCTTCTAAGAGAAGCAACATCGCCCTTCCAGATGATCGCTCCTTCTCGGAGGAACCGAACTTTTGACCCACGCGTGATTTTCCCATCAAGCACATAACAGCCAGCGATTGCTCCAATTCGTGGGATTCTGTAGATCTCTCTTACTTCAGCTTCTCCCGTAACTATCTCTTCATACTCGGGCACGAGCATGCCAACCATGGCTGACTCTATATCTTCAAGTAACTTATAAATAATCTCATAATTTCTTATCTCTACCTGTTCCTGATCTGCCATTTCTCTTGCTTTACGATCCGGCCGAACATTGAAACCCAGAACAGTAGAATTCGAAGTTGCTGCTAGTTGAATATCATTTTCTGTTATCGCCCCAACCCCAACATGGACAAATGAGACCTTTACCTCTTCTCTTTCAAGTTTCTTTATACTTTCTCGTACAGCTTCTAGGGAACCATTCACGTCAGCTTTGAGTATTAGATTAAGGGTTGCTTGCTCACCGGAACTTATTTGACTAAAGAGGTCTTCAAGTTTTCCACCTCCAGAACCGGACGTTGAGTCACGCCCTATTGAGGCAACTCTGTGGTAATGCTCTCTAGTATCAGCAACATCTCGAGCTGTTCGTTCATCAGGTGCTACGACAAACTCATCACCTGCGATAGCAACATCTGACATCCCTAGCACCTGAACTGGGCGCGATGGGCCAGCTGACTTAACTTGTTCTCCGGTATCGGAAACAAGCGCTCTAACTCTTCCCCATGAAGGTCCAGCAACGATAGGGTCTCCTACCGACAGTGTCCCACGCTGGACAAGTACTGTAGCGACTGGACCGCGCCCAATATCAAGATGTGATTCAAGTACTACTCCAGAGGCTCTCCCTTCCGGAGATGCTCTAAGGTCTTCGACTTCAGCCAATAAATTAAGGTTTTCCAAAAGGTCAGGGATACCAATATTCTCCAAGGCGGAGATTTCAACAACAATTGTTTCACCACCCCATGCTTCTGGAACGAGTTCATGTTCTGCTAACTCACCAAGGACTCTTTGAGGGTCAGCGCTTTCAAGATCAACTTTATTCACAGCAACAATGATGGGAACTTCTGCAGCTTTCGCATGATTTAACGCTTCAATAGTTTGCGGCATAACCCCATCATCAGCGGCTACGACGAGAATAACTATGTCTGTGGCTTCTGCTCCTCTGGCTCTCATGGCTGTAAATGCAGCGTGTCCTGGAGTATCAATGAACGTTAGTAATTGGCCGCCAACTTGCACCTGATATGCACCTATGTGCTGCGTTATGCCTCCAACTTCTCCAGCGACAATATTTGCTTGACGAATCTGGTCAAGTAGCTTAGTTTTCCCGTGGTCAACATGTCCCATAACAGTTATCACCGGAGGTCGCTGCGGTAATTTCTCTGTTTTCGTAGAAGTATCTAGTATTTCCAATTTCTTTTGTAATTCGATTTCCTGCTCTTCACCAGGGTCAACTAGCCGAACTTCTGCCCCGATCTCCGCAGCAAACAATTCAATCATGTCATCTGTCAAAGATTGGGTAGCAGTGACCATTTCTCCTTGTTCCATTAGGAATCTGACCACATCAGCAGTTGTCCTGTTTAGTTTTGGAGCTACGTCAATTGAGGATGACGCTCGCTCAATTACGACCTCTCCTTCAGGCACGGGAGCATCTTCAGGGGTGTAGGCAGGTGTGTCCATCGGTTGGAGTTCTTCCTGCCTCCTTCTCCTCCTGCTTTTCTTTTTTCTTTGCGGCCTCTGATTTGGTCCACCGGGGCGCCCTCCGCCTGGTTTCCCACCTGAAGGTTTTCCACCTGAAGGTTTTCCATCAGCACCTGCCTTCGGGAAGAAAGGTGCGACAGGACCACCATCTGGTCTTGGACCTCGAGGTCTTTCAGTTCCTGACCGTTGCCCCCTCGGACCTTCTGAAGGCTGTCCGCCTGGTCGGCGTGGGTAGCTGGGTCTAGTCTTTTCATCTGTTCGTATTGGTCCTCTCCCTCCCTTTCCAGGAGGAGGAGGAATTGGTCTTCCTGATTTTGACCGAGGAGATGGGGGGGGTGGAATCGGCTTTCCAGTTGTTGACCGAGGGGGTGAATCCGTTGGTTGGTTTTTCGCGGGCGTTGATGATGCGTCAGTAGATGATTGATCTGACGGCTTACTTGGTTTCTTCGGTTCTACTTCAGGAGCAGTTTGGGATTGGGCATCTTGATTTTTCGATTTTCCAGTTATTTTCCTTGAACTTACAACTGGTTTCTCTGTCCCTTGTGCTGGTTCCACACTAGGGGATTTTGTTTTCCTAGGTGGCGGTTTTTTGGAACTAACAGATTTAGAAACTGTTTTACCTCCAGAGCCTTTTGATCCCTTACCTTCTGCCTCTTTGGCTGTTTCAGTTTGTGTTTTGCCAGAAGTTGGCTTTGATTTTACTAAACCATCGCTCTCAGCTTTTTTTCGGACTCGATCGGCTTGCACTTCGACAAGACTTGATGAATGACTCTTAGCGTCTATCCCTAAGGACTCACATAAAGCAATTATTTGTTTATTGGTTATGTCCAATTCTCTGGCGAGTTCATAGACACGTACTTTTGCTGGCAATTTACTTTCTTCTCTTATTCTCGAGCCTATTGGCTCGTTTGTCCTATATTCTCATTAGCTTCTCGTTGTCACTTTTCCCGATTCAATAGATTAGCCGTTTGTATCTTCGAGTCCATCCTCTTCGGCAGAATCTTCGACCTTAACACCATTATCTTCTATTTGGTCGTCTACTTCATCACCAGACTCTTCACCCGAATCAGCTTCAGAAATAACCTCATCTGAATCATCACCAGACTCTCCACCCGAATCAGCTTCAGAAATAACCTCATCCGAATCATCACCAGACTCTTCACCTGAATCAGCTTCAGAAATAACCTCATCTGAATCATCACCAGACTCTTCACCCGAATCAGCTTCAGAATTTGCTTCCCATTCTTCAGCTGATAATGCTGGGCCCCCTTCAGCTGGTTGCCATACTTGCTCTCCGGTTTCAGGGTCAACAACCCACTCCCCTTCCGCCCAATCAACACTTTCATATGCATCTTCTTCTGCTTGTTGGGTCTCAGACTTGATATCAATCCTCCAGCCAGTCAATCGAGCAGATAATCTTGCGTTTTGCCCTTCTTTCCCAATGGCTAATGACAGTTGATAATCTGGGACGATTACATCCGCAGTCCCAGTATCCATATCTATCCGAACTTCTTTGACTTTGGCAGGTGAAAGCGCTTTTGAAACAAATTCTTCCGGCTCTTCAGAAAATGGGACGATGTCAATTTTCTCACCACGAAGCTCATTGACAATCATCCTGACTCGCGCTCCGCTAGCCCCTACACAAGCTCCGACAGGATCAACGTTGGGATCATTAGACCAAACGGCTATTTTCGTTCGATGGCCTGGCTCGCGCGCACAAGATCTGATTTCAACAATTCCATCAGCGATCTCAGGAACTTCCAATTCAAATAAACGTTTAATAAGACCAGGATGTGTCCGACTCACAACTATTTGAGGACCTTTTGCGGTTTTCCGAACTTCAACGATGTAAGCCTTGATACGAGTATTACTATCAGGGCGTTCATTTGGGACTTGCTCAGCTCGAGGTAGAAGAGCTTCAACGCGACCTAGGTCCAATAACGTGTACCGGCTATCGCTCTGTTGGATAATGCCTGTGACTATGTCACCTTCTCTACCGGCATACTCCTCATATTTTTGCTCGCGTTCTTCTTCACGTATCCCTTGCACAAGAACTTGCTTGAAAGCCAAAGCAGCTATTCTCCCAAAGTTATCTGGAGTGACTTCGAACTCGTCGCCGTAGGGTTCACCTTCATCGTCGAGTTCTTGCGCTATGACCCTGTATTCCATCGTGTCAGGATCAATCGTAACCCATGCATATTCATAGGCTTCAGGCATTTTCTTATACGCTGACTCCAAAGCATCAGCTAGGACTGCATAGAGGACTTCTGGTTTCATTCCTTTGTCAGCTGCTATTGCGTTAATCGCTTCTTTCATTTCAGCATTCATTACTCTCCCTATCTACTTTGAATTTGACGGAACTTTAGGTTTCGTACTTTGTTTCCCAGGTTTTGGATTTTTTTCCCACTCAAAAACTGTTTTTGCTTGCGTTATGTCTTCAATTTTGATTTCATACTTTTCAGTGTTTTCATTTTCTAAGGTCAAAAGATCAGAACCTACCTCTTTTAACACTCCTTCAAATCGGCGCTCCCCATCTACATGCGGTCCTAGTTTTACGGTAATTCTTTCATTAACAGCACCTAGGAAGTGATCTCTTGTCCTTAACTTTCGTTCTAGTCCAGGACTTGATACTTCTAATGTGTATTTATTTGGAATCGGGTCTTTGTCATCTAACGCGTGCGAAATTTCGCGATTAATTTCAGCTAGTTGATCCAATGTCACACCAGTTGAAGAATCTACGGTGATTTTAACAATGCCCGCATTCTGCTCTACATCATAAAGCCAATAATCGGTTGATTGGAGAAGATTCGCAACAAGCTCCGTGACTTTTCCCACTATGCTCATTTCTTCTCCTTTCTAATCATATTTTTTTTAAATTGTGCCCAGATCCACAAAAGGCGTGGGATTCCCCACGCCTTTTTTCCTTAGGAATTCAAGACCTTTCCATTATATCCTTGATTACAAGAGTTCCATCAGCTCAAGTATTTAGAACGCTATTCTGAGGAACCTAAATTTTTCTTATAAGATCAACCCGTTTCTGATCTTCGTTGACATCGTCTCCGTGTTCTGCAAGCAAATCCTTTCTGTCTCTTTCAGCTTCTTTCTGAGCTTTCTCAAGATCCACTCGTTCAAGAGCTGCCTCTACCCCATGTTCAGTTATGAACTCTGCCCATTCGACAAGAGTTTCAACCATTTCATCTTCTTTAACCACAGCAACGTTTCTACCCTTAACAAATAAATGGCCCCGCTTGTTCCCAGCTGCAATGCCTAAATCAGCGTCCCTTGCTTCTCCAGGCCCATTCACTACACATCCCATGATCGCGATTTGGAGTGGTATCTTTTTTTCTTCAAAAGCAGTTTGCGCTTTTTCAGCCACTTCATAGACATTGATCTCCGCTCGTCCACAACTTGGGCAAGCAATTAAATCAACATTCTTTCTTTCACGCAATCCAAGCGCTTCCAGCAGTTGACGACCTGCTTTTACTTCTTGGACAGGATCTGCTGTTAAAGAGAATCGGATCGTATCTCCGATACCTTCAAGAAGTAATGTTGCGATCCCAGCCGTTGACTTGATTAACCCAGATGGTGGAGGTCCTGCCTCCGTTACTCCAAGATGAAGCGGGTGATCGGTTACTTCACTCAACTGCCGATAGGCATCAACCATCAGGGAAACATCTGAAGCTTTAACTGAAATCTTTACATTTTCAAAACCAACTTCTTCAAAATACGAGAGTTCAGTCATAGCTGATTCAACCATTGCTTCAGGAGTCACCTTTCCACCATATTTCTTATATAAATCTGGATGCAAGGAACCTCCATTAACCCCTATCCGAATTGGAATCGCATTTTCACCTGCACGCTCAGCTACGGCTTTTATATGCTCAGGATTTTTAATATTGCCAGGATTCAACCGGAGACAATCAACACCCGACGCAATAGCTGCAAGTGCCATTTTGTATTGATTGTGTACGTCAGCAACTACGGGTATCGGTGATCGAGGGACTATCTTAGCTAGACCTTCAGCAGCGGCAATATCATTACACGTACACCTTATGATGTCAGCTCCCGCAGCAGCTAAAGCGTAAATTTGCTGCAAGGTCCCCTCTACATCTGCAGTTTTAGTTGTCGTCATTGACTGGACTGTGATTGGTGCCCCACCTCCCACCGGTACATCACCCACAACGATCTGGCGCGTTTTCTTTCTAATATTTTGTGATGAGTTTCGCATTACTTCTCATTCTAGAGGGAGATTGGGTCAGCTATGTCAAGATATATTGCCGCGACCCCTATTACTATAAGGACGAAAACTACAGCGTACGTCAAGGGCAGAAGTTTAGACGCATCCGCATGGTAACGATCGCCTTTTCGGCTCCGCAAGCGCTCATATATCGCAACTGCTATATGCCCGCCATCAAGCGGTAATAACGGGATTAGATTAAAAAACCCAACGAAAACATTTATCGTCACTAGAAAAAGTAGCAATCCTGGCCATCCAGCTTCCGTTAGCTGTGTCCCAATTCTGGTAGCTCCTACAACTGAGACCACTCTTCCTTCTTCGTTCCCGATTGAGCTAGAGATTTCATCCTCAGTGCTTGTTGTGCCTATTTCGAATACATCAGAGAAAAAACTGCCAAGACCAGTAGGGCTAAAAAATTTCCCGAGCCCTAGGATTGTCTCCTTCGTAAGATAACCAAATTCTTTCCCCGTTTCAATGATTGCGTTTCCTGGGTCAACCCTTGTGTTGGGGAACTTGCTTCTCGCAATTCCTAGAAAGCCATTTCCCTGAGACCGACCCTTCGGTGAATTCTCAAGTTCTCCAAGTTGGCCTTCCAAAGAGTACGTGGTTCCATCTCTTAGAATCTCCAATGAGACGAATTCATTCGGTGAACCAGCTATTAAAGAAGTGAATTCTGGCCATGTCTCAACCTGAAATTGGTTGAATGAAACGATTTTGTCCCCTGCTTCAACTCCCATCTGTTCAGCCGGTCCATTTTTCAAAATCTCCTTGACGGTCCATTCAGATTCATCAACTTTAATTCCATTCCCCACTAAGACGATGTAGAGCAGAATTAGAGCAATGAGGAAATGCATTATTGATCCAGCGCTTGCTAGAAATAAACGTTGATGGAATTTTGAATCCCTGTACGTTCTTCTTTCATCTTCAGGCTCTACTGGGTCAAGGTTATTCATCCCAATCACTCGAACATAAGCGCCAGCTGGTATTCCTTTTAATCCATATTCTGTTTCACCCTTACGAAAAGACCAGATTTTCGGCCCGAACCCTATGAAGAATTCGGTAACTTTCATCCCGACCTTTTTTGCAACGAGGTAATGCGCTAGTTCATGAAGGAAAAGCATTGCGACCAAAGAGAGAACTACGATTACTCCAGCTTTCCCAGCGCTAACCCCGAGTGCAGTTAGTAGAGCAAATATTGTTATCAACCCAACTGAAGAGCTTCCTTTCTCTTTTTCAAGGTTCGAAGGTCTCGGTGGTTCTTCTAATACGGGTTCAAGTTCTCCAGTCATACTTATAGCTTTTCTATTATCTCAGTTGCTATAGCCCTTGCTTTCTCATCTGCTGCATATATATCATTCTCTACTTCTGCTAAATTGCCATCGCATTCATTTAGTGTTCGTTGAATGACTTCGGAGATTTGCGTCCATGCAATTAATCCCTCTAAGAACGATTCAACTGCTATTTCATTCGCCGCATTCAACCAAGCTGGAGCTGTTTCTCCTATTTGACCAGCTTCATAGGCCAAACTTAAGCAAGGAAACATTTCTTCGTTTGGTTTTTCGAAATCAAGCCTGTTAAGGGACTTCCAATCAATTTCTCCCCAAGAAGCTTGCCCACGTTCCGGGTACTGAAGTGCATAAGATATCGGCAAGCGCATGTCAGGCATCGACAACTGGGCAATGACTGAACTATCAATGAACTCAACCATTGAATGAACAATAGACTGCGGATGCACGACCACATCAATTTGCCTATATGGAATTCCAAATAATTCGTGCGCTTCGATAATTTCAAGTCCTTTGTTCATCAGAGTTGAAGAATCAACAGTTATCTTTGGTCCCATATTCCAGGTTGGATGATTCAGGGCGTCTTCCACAGTCACTTGCTTTAACTGATCATGAGTCCATTCTCTAAATGGCCCTCCGCTAGCTGTTAAGAGGAGTTTCTTTACAGATCTATTTGAATTAACCCCATTGCCTCGCAAACATTGGTGCAATGCGCAGTGTTCGCTATCAACAGGAATGATTTCTGCATTAGTGGATTCTCTAACTTTTCGAACTACTGGTCCACCCGCAATTAATGATTCTTTGTTCGCTAAAGCAAGGCGCTTACCAGCATTTAGTGCAGAAAGAGTGACAGGAAGTCCAGCAAAACCGACTATGGCGTTAACAATAATATCACTCTCGGTAGCAGCTTTTTCTAGGGATTCCTTACCGTGATATACCTGAAGAGAGTCAAATTCAGATTTTATTTTTTCGCATGCTTCAGCATTGGCCATTACAACTGATGAAGGTTTAAATTCTTCAATTTGCTTCACCACTGAATCTACTGAAGATCCTGCTGCTAAAACTTCAACTGAAAAATCTTCTGGATTGCTTCTAATAACATCTAGGGTTTGCGTTCCGATAGAACCGGTTGACCCCAGTACTGCGACACTAGTCATCTTTCAAAGTTTAGGACCATATCTGGATTTTAAACATAATATTCGTTCTTGCGAAAACACGCGAACAAATTTAGGACATTATTTTAACCATATAAAACACTGTTGGGAGTACGAACAGCAAGGTGTCACATCTGTCTAAGACCCCTCCATGCCCAGGAAGAACTGTGCCCATATCTTTTATTTTTAAATCTCTCTTAATCAATGACTCTGCCAAGTCGCCGACAGGGGCGATAATCGCAACTACTATCCCAAGCAATAAGGCATTTGAGAATCCAAATGGGTCACCATCAAATGGTCCGACATTAAAAACTGACAGCAGTACACCAACACCAATTGTCGCAACAGTCCCTCCGAGTAGCCCTTCGATAGTTTTATTTGGACTAACTTCTGTTAACGGTGATCTCCCTAAAGCTTGCCCTATAAAGTAGCCACCTATGTCATAGCCAGCTGCAAGAAAGATCGCTGCAAGAAAAAGACCTTTCCCTTTAGGGTCATCAAGCAGAAGCACAGCATGAGACCCAAGCACGCCAATGTAAACCACCCCAAACAACATCGCCGCTAAATTTGGAACAGGTCGCGTTCCTCCTATACCGAGAAGGTACCAAAGTGCCCCAGTCAGAACAGTAAGGAAAAGAATTAAACCGATAGCACCTTCACCACGCCAATACGTTGCTAGCGGCATTCCAATTGAAGCTATAAGACCAACAAGGGTCGGGGGTTGCCAACCAACTTTAAAGAGACTCTGGAACAACTCCGTCGCCGCTATTCCTAGCATCACCGAAATCAGTATGACCGTTACTAATTTACTTATAGCAAGACAAAGGATAACTATGCCGGCAAGAATAACTCCAGTAAAGATTCTCGTAATAGTTTCTTTTGACCCTACCCCTGAACGACGTGATTTTTTCCCTTCGGAAATAATTGATTCGGTAGTTTCGGCTAGATCGGGAGTTTTGTCATAAGAAAAGAAATCTTCTGATTTCGTATCATCACCAATAGTAAGGTCAACCCGAGGGGGAGCTTTAGTGATTGGGCTTTCTCCCGATGCGTCAGGAACATCGGCCCACTGTGGTCCATCGCTAAGCGTTGACCATGTATCTGGACTTTCAGACTGTTCTCTGGAGGCAGCCGGTGTTTGTCCGGTCCCTGGTTCAGTCCAATGAGGCAGCCCATGACTCCCTGTCTGCTCTTCTCGCTCTCCATCTCGGTCTTCTGGTGTATTCATGTGCCCTCCAAGAACTCTTAGTTAGCTTAGCTCAGACCTCTAGCAGCTCGGCTTCTTTCTGGTTAAGTGCTGCATTAATTTGGTCTTCATATTTACGAGTCAAAGTATCGATTTTCTCAGAAGCTCGTTTACTTTCATCTGAGGAAATATCACCTTCTTTCCCTAAAGCATCAAGATCTTGACGACCAGAACGTCTAACTCCGCGAATTGCCACTCTTCCCTCTTCAGCTAGATTCCTTACGACTTTGACTAATTGCTTTCTACGCTCCTCAGTCAATGGCGGAAAATTCAGCCTAAGAACAGATCCATCATTTGATGGGCTCACACCCAAGTCCGCCAGAAGAACAGCTTTCTCTATAGCTTCTATAGCCCCTTTGTCAAATGGTGAAATCACTAGCAACTGCGCCTCTGGAACTGAAAAACTAGCAAGTTGTTGAAGAGGAACCTCACTACCGAAGTAATCGACAAAGATTCTTTCTACTAATGCCGGACTTGGTCGCCCAGTCCGAATAGCTGAGAATTCATGTCTTGTCCTAGCTACAGCCTTCTCCATTTTCTCATCTGTTTCAGAAAGAACTAGATCTACAAGTTCATCGCTCATAAGTCACCTAACTAACAACAGTCCCTACTGAGTCCCCCGCAAGGATTTGACCAACATTTCCATCTCCCATCAGATCAAAGACGACAATGGGGAGGTTATTATCCATGCAGAGCGAAATTGCCGTTGAATCCATTACTTTCAGTCCCTTGCTAAGTACATCAATATAGCTAATCTCATCCAAAAGATTTGCATCTTGGTTCGTTCGCGGGTCAGCATCGTAAACACCCTGAATGCCCGAGTGGGTACCTTTAAGAATAGCTCCTGCTTCAATCTCCACAGCTCGGAGAGCGGCTGTGGTGTCAGTAGTGAAGAACGGGTTGCCAGTTCCTCCAGCAAAAATCACTACTCGTCCTTTCTCTAGATGTCGGAGCGCGCGTCGGCGAATATAAGGCTCTGCGACCTGACTCATATGAATCGCTGTCTGCACTCGCGTTGGCTGACCTAATTGCTCAAGGGTGTCTTGAAGAGCAAGTCCATTAATTACTGTGGCTAACATTCCCATATAATCAGCCTGAGCTCGGTCCATACCTGCTCCAGAACCTGCCATTCCGCGCCAAATGTTGCCACCCCCGACAACAATGGCTAGCTCTATATCAAATTCAGACTTTACCTTAACGATTTGGCGGGCAATTTCTTGGACAACATGTCCATCTATCCCATAACCGGCATCTCCAGCGAATGCTTCGCCGGAAACTTTTAGGACGACTCGGTCCCACTTCCCTTTCAAAAGGTTTCTCCCAGAATCATCCACTTCTGTATAATGCCTCGTGTAGCACCGGTTCGCATGTCATTGTAAAGATTCCAGTTGTTTGAGTAACTATTTTCAACCTAATCGCCAATGTACGCTTG
>JAYYZG010000006.1:0-8854 GCA_036687775.1 Actinomycetota bacterium | reverse complement strand
GAGGTGGTCTCCGGAGCGATAACGACCGACATCCTCCATCAATAAGGCATAATTTTCATTTTCTTTATCACGCCCATTGTAATAAAGATCTGGTTTTTGGATTGCTAATTGAGGAGCTACCTGTTCGTAGAAAAGTGATTCGCGTTCATACACGCCCAACATGACCCCTAATGGCTTAAGCAATCCATCTGTTGTCGGTATTTTCGCTATCGCTGTTGGCGGCCCAAGGGTTCCTTCGCCATAACTTAAGTGCAGTCGTGCAAGTTCCCCAAGGAATCCCTCCCCGACAGCGATACGTTCAGCATTAACTGAAATAACAGGGGCATAGTTCATTTCTTCAGCCGAGAAAACCTGTGTTAACCAATCGGCGGTGAAATCATCAAGCGTGGTCGGGATATTTATAGCCATTGCTTATCTCTAGTAAGTACATGTTGGGAAATCAAACTCAGAACAGAGAAATAAAACAAACTTTAAAATGCGTTTCAATGGTTGTTTAACTACCGTTTCACTATGACCGATGACTGCCTAACTGGTTCCGATGGTGTGACTCGATGCCGATGGTCAGGAAATGATGAACTATACGTCAATTACCATGATCAAGAATGGGGTTTCCCAGAAACCGACGACGCAAAACTTTTTGAAAAGATCAGTCTTGAAGGTTTCCAATCAGGGCTTTCATGGATCACCATTCTTCGAAAAAGAGAAAACTTTCGGAAATCTTTCCATGATTTTGATTTAGAGACTGTTTCAAAATTCGGAGAGAAGGAAATCAAAAACCTACTTTCCGATGAGGGAATCATCAGGCATGAAGGGAAAATCAGATCCGTCATAAACAATTCTCAAAAAGCGCTCGAGCTCATAGAAGAACAAGGTTCGCTAGCTCAATACTTTTATACACAATCAAAATTAGTAGAGGAGAGTAACTATGTTAAGAAGATTATTCCTTCTCAAACTGAACGATCAGTAGAGCTCAGTAAGGATTTAAAGAGGAGAGGTTGGACATGGATAGGTCCAACCACGCTCTACGCATTCATGCAAGCTATGGGCGTCGTAAATGACCATGTGACTAAATGCGAGATTCGTAGGATTGTTGAACGGGAACGTAGAAAATTTTTAATGGAATAAAATCTTTCCACCATTGAACTTCGGTTTATCTACCGAGATGTTGCGGCTAGCCTATGGATGTGAACCATCTCGGCGATCCTTTCATCAAATCAAACTTGCGGGAATTTGGAGAAACAATTTTCGCTGAGATGTCTGCCCTTGCTACTACAACAGGCGCTATTAATCTTGGTCAGGGATTCCCTGATACTGACGGACCGTCTGAAATCGCAGAATTGGCAGTAGCTGCAATTCGCAATGGGCAGAATCAGTATCCACCAGGGTTGGGCATACTCGAACTTCGCCAAGCAATCTCTGCTCACCAGAAACGTTTTTACGATCTTGATTTTGATTCTGAGACTGAGATATTAGTTACAGCAGGGGCAACAGAAGGTATTGCAGCCTCGCTGCTCGCTATCTGTGAATCCGGTGATGAAGTCATTACCTTCGAACCTTACTACGACTCGTATGCTGCTTCTATCGCTCTTGCAGGAGCAACGAGACGTGTCGTGACGCTGCGAACTCCTAGTTACCAATTTGATCCAGACGAACTTCGAAATGCTGTAAGCCCAAATACTAAAGCGATACTGGTGAATTCTCCCCATAACCCGACAGGCAAGGTTTTTGATATGGAAGAACTGCTTCTAATTTCTGAAATCTGTCAAGAACATGACATCATTGCCATTTGTGATGAGGTGTATGAACATCTTGTTTTTGAAGGTTCCCATAAACCTCTGATTTCTTTTCCAGGAATGCGGGACCGAACAATTCAAATTTCATCTGCAGGTAAGACCTTTAGCTTCACCGGATGGAAAATAGGGTGGATATGTGCACAGCCTGCTCTAATGAATACTGTTAGAACCGCAAAACAATTTCTCACTTACGTCAATGGAGCTCCCTTTCAACATGCAATCGCCTCTGCTCTTGAACTTCCAGATACTTACTTTCATGATTTTCTCATGGACATGGTAAAGAAACGAGACTGTCTATCAGATGGTCTAGAAGATGCTGGTTTTACTGTTTTCAAACCTGCCGGTACCTTTTTTATCACTGCAGATATCAGACCGCTCGGAGTTTCCGATGGGCGACAGTTCTGTCTGGATTTACCTGAATTATGTGGGGTTGTTGCTGTTCCTAATATTGTTTTCTATGACAATAAAAGGGAAGGAGAGTCTCTCGTTCGTTTCGCTTTTTGCAAAAAATTAACAGTTCTGGAAACTGCGGTCTCAAGACTTCAAGGTTTAGGGGCAAAGAAATGAAAATCGCAGGAATTCAACACGACATTATTTGGGAAGATCCTGAAGCTAATTTCACCATCTTGCAGCCAATGATTGAAGAAGCCGTTTCGAACGGTGCAGAACTTATTGTTTTAACAGAGTTATTTAGTACTGGATTTTCGATGAATACTTCTAAAATCGCAGAAAATCAGGGTGGTCCGAGCAGTTCCTTTCTAGTTGAGCAAGCCCGTCAGACAGGAGTGACGATTTGTGGTTCAGTGCCTTCCCTCCAGCCATCTTCCGAGAGCCCTGAGAATTGCCTTATCGTTGCTCACCCAGATGGTTCAATCAATCAATACGCTAAAAAACACTTGTTTACTTTCGCTGGAGAAGATAACCATTATGAAGCTGGTACAGAAAATTTAACACTGCAGGTTAAAGAATTAAATGTAAGTTTTTTCGTTTGTTTCGATCTTCGATTCGCACCTGAATTTTGGAATTTAGCTAAAGAAACTGACCTTTTTATCGTCATTGCGAACTGGCCAGAAAGCCGAAACAGCCACTGGAAATCACTTCTCCAAGCGCGAGCAATTGAGAATCAGTCCTACATATTTGGAGTTAATAGAATCGGAAGTGGAGACGGAATAGAATATTCCGGCGATAGTTGCCTTTTCGACCCTTTGGGGGAAAGCGTTGCGGCAGCTCCTACAAACACGCCTACGGTACTAATGGGTGAAGTAGAAAAAAAGATTGTGACCGAGACGCGTCAACGATTTCCCTTTCTTGACGATCGGTAAGTTAAATCTTTTTACTGGGAGCTTTCACCTAACATCAAAACTTTCCCATCTCGATTTCCGATTATGATCTTGCCATCCCAAACTGCGGGAGTGGCTTCAAGACAACCATTGCCAACTTGAATCCTCCATTGAAGAGGAGGTCTTATGGTTGCATTACTTACGTCAAAAGCATTGAGGTACCCTTCGCAATCAGCTTGCAAAAGAACATCATCTACAACTACGGGCGAACTCCACAAGGGACCCTGTATCAGAAACTCCCAACGGATTTCACCAGTAAGACGGTCTATCCCCATTAATCGTGCTGAATCAGTTGCCACAATAAGAATATCTTGATGGAGAGCAGGAGTAGCCCAAACACCATCTGGCAATTCCTCATTGTCAAAAATCGACCAAACTAAAGGGTCCTCCGTATTTGATGGGTCAAGTTTGACGATCTGACCCACTTGAAATGAACGAGAAAACCCTCTCTCATATTCAACCCCAACATAAAGAAAACCCTGTTCATCTACAACGATTGTTGCATCTACGTCATCACCTACCCAATATCTGAAATTGCGGACAGGATCTTCTCCGACTGACAAAAGAGATAAGTCCCAGCCTTGAACAAGCCCGCCAGAGTTTGCGAAATATGCTGTATCTCCACTGATAGCGACAGAACCTTCAATAGACACATTGCTTCCTACAGTAAAAATTAAATCATCATCGTAACCTGGAGCTGCAAAAACTAACTCAGGTTGCGCAGCAACAAGACCTTCTTCATCAAATGAACGATTTAACTTGACAATATGGAACATTGAGTTTTCGCCGCCCACAAAGAGATAATCGTCAATAACTAACGGGGCTCCATCCCAATCATTATTCCAAAGACTCCCTTCGACGGTATCGGAATCAAGACTCCATAAAACAACGGGTTCACTTCGATCTATGGCGATGACACGAAGTAAATCGTCCCTACCGCCCGCATAAACAATCGGATACCCATTCGGGTCCACAGTAACTGAACCTTTGATGATGTCATCTGTCTGGAAAGGTTTCAATAACTGTTTTCCTGTGTCCGCATCAACAAAATGAATTGCCCCATCTAAGGCGCCAAAAACTGCCCAAGTTATCTCACCGCGTTCAAAAATAGCTGGTTGCCCTGTCCATCCAAGACCGCACCATTCTTCATTTTGATAATCAAGCATTGTCACGCCACAAAGCAACTGGTTTTGTGGGTATTGCCATTTAATTTCTGGATTATTCGGTATCGGCCCCGTCCCGTAAAAAGTTCTTGTTGGATTGCCTCTGAATGTCAATAGCCCTGAGACTGTTGTCCCCCATGGCTTCCCTACTGACTCTGGATCTACCCATCCAGGGTATGGGTCGGGTTCAGGTGTTGGAGTGGGAGTAGGTACTGGTGTGGGTTCAACAGTAGGGATAGGTGTCGGAGTTGGAATCGGAATCGCTGTAGGAGTTACGAATACCTCTTCTAGCGGTTCATCTGTTTGGATGAGTATCCAGACCCATGCCCCAAGAGCTGCTCCTAAAGCAAATAAGGCTACGAAGATTGCCCACCGAAACGAACGGTCGCCATCTTCTTTGCGTGGCTTTGCATAACGGGGTGAATAGGAATTCAACTTATGCTCTTATCGTCCTTTGAAAACCGCTGATCGACGCTCTTCAAAAGACGCGACTCCTTCTTTGGCGTCTTCGGTTGACATTAACCGTGCTTGAACTGGCCCAAAGGCATTAACACAAGCTTGGAAACCTTCATCCAACCAACGTTTAGATGATGCTTTTGTCTCTTGAACAGCTAATGGCGCCATTTCACAAATACGTTCTGCTATTTCGGTGGCGCGAATAAGTTCAGTGCCCGTGGGTACGACTTCCTGCACTAAGCCAATCCTGTGAGCTTCTTCAGCATTAAATTCATCGCACGTGAGCAGGTGATACATTGCATTTCCCCAGCCGCCTCGCTCGACGAACCTTATAGTCGCTCCTCCGGTTGCGTGAATACCGCGTGCTGGTTCAAGTTGTGAAAATCGACAATTTTCAGCAGCGATGATGATGTCTCCAGCCAGTGCGAGTTCGATCCCAAAGGTATATGTTATGCCTTGGACAGCAGTAACTATTGGTTTTTTGCATGCTCTTCCCAATGCCATCGGGTCAACGCGCTCACTTGCATTTGTATGGGAACGGTTATTCTCGGACATTTTTTGCGTCCATTTGGGAAGATCCAACCCTGCAGTGAAGTGGTCTCCATGGCCAAACAAGACACCTACCCATAATTCATAATTTACATCAAGCAACGTTATTGCATCGACTAGTTGTGTCGCCATTGTTGGCGTATAACCATTGTACTTTTCGGGACGATTCAGACCAATGAATAGAATGTGACCTTTAATCTCTGTTGTAACTGAGCCTTCATTATCAACCATATACATTGACCTTAGTGCGTTTGTGAAGAAGTTTTACAACAGGTGACCTGTCTAGGTCAGTCCTCGCTTACGAGTCTGAAGGCACGTTGCAGAAGAGGAGCTTCTTCACCGGGTTGTGTTTGTTCGTCCGCTAAGCCATCATCCCATAAGGACCCTTGCGTAATTTCTTCATTCATCCCATCATCTGGAACTACTTGAAGAAATGTTTCTTCAAAGGGTTCCGAAGTGAGCTCTTCAAGATTTACCTTTTCTTGTTCTTGAATCTGAATCCCGGCATTTTCCTCTTCTTCCAGAATCGGCGCATCTTCTATGGGAATTTCAATGTTCAGATCCGGTTCAGGGTATGCATCTTTTATTATTTGTGCTGGAGAGGATTTTTTCTTTGCAGCAGTCTTTGACTTTTTCTTGCGTTTCCGAGGAGTTGAACGGTTATCTGTAAGGACCCAACCCACTGGGACTGTTGTTCTTCCAACGTGAGTTTCGCATAGTGGTGACCCATCAAGGGCCTTCTCATGTTTTGGATCAACTATCCATGCTCTTCTTGACTGTGGAACCATTAGGAGCACTGCCTCGGCTTCTTTTCCACAGCCAACACGGTTACAGAAATCAGTCCTATCCACGCCAAGAAGCTACATCATGTTGAACTAATCTGCGTGCCTATCCTGAAAAATTTTCCATATTCTGCTGTCTTGACTTGTAAAATTCGGCCAAAATTTCATTATCTATAGCCCATAGGCAACCTGATCAAATGTTTTCATTTAAGATGAGGTATCTACCTGAGGAGGCATCATCTATTCTTGGCAAACGCTTGAGAAACTTTCGCAACAATTTGAATTGTGCGGAGTTTATGCTGATTCCACGGTTACTGTCCTGAGTAACGAATTATCAGAAAAAGATTTTAAATCTGCTGTTCTGATGGCATTAGAAAAAATCGGATGCCAATTGATTCCTTTGACTATCCCATTCGGGAATAGGCAATCGTTCGAAGATCTGCTAAATCATAAGAGTGCATCTTTAGCTCTTTCAAAGGCTGATCTGGTTATCGACCTGACGCGAAATATTGACGATTCCCATATGACTCAACTTCCATTAAGTGAAGCGCGTGTGATGGCAATAGGTCGCAGTACTTTAAATAAACCGAACTATTTGATAACAAGTGCCGGAATTGTTCAAAGGGCCAAAAAGATTAACGGACTGCTTGATGACGGCGGACATTTGTTAATTTCGTCCTCATCAGGGACACAAATCAGTTTCGACCTTTCAGACTGTTCAAGAAAAGAAGAAACTGGTATCCCTTCTGAAAAAGGAATCCTAGCTAAGTGGCCATCTGGTTCTATTGAACTCTTCCCTGACAGAGACAACATCAACGCTGAAATCATTATTATGCCAGGAGACCTTATCCTCGAAGCACAGCATATTGTAAAGAATCCTGTCCGGTTAGAAATAGCAAGAGGGAATGTCGTTGAGATTCAAGGAGAATCAAGTGATGCAAGTCTCATTAAAGCCCAACTTGAATATCACCCGAACTTGGAAGATGCTTACGCATTTCGCAGTATTTGTCTAGGTTTGCGACTTCGCCCTGAGCGTGAACACAATGGCCCTTTTGATCCAAACAAAGCTGAAGGTGCAGATAGTTGCTTTACTGCTGGTTGGGTCACTTTAACAACTGGAAGTAAGAGCCAACCGGCACTTTCACTTACGATGACGAATACAAATACTGCCTTGGGGAACGTACAGATTTTTTGTAACGGGAAACTCTCTGCAAATCTCAGCCCAGATCTCTATGAGATAGCTGCGTTGGATTTATAGGACTCCAAAGTCGAACATAATCAAAGAATAATTAATGGTACGTAACGGTACGCGTTGAACTTATAAAATTAGATCTGGACCTTACGTGTTTCGTAAGGTATCGTGCCTCTAGGATTTACTGAGGTGTCAGAATGAAGAAATTTTTGGGAATAGTGATTTTAGCTGTCTTGGCTTTTAGTGCTTGCGGAGGGGGAAGCTCTGATGAAGCTCCACCAGCCAATCAAGACAATGGCGATACTGTTGAAACTGAAACTGAAACTGAAACTGGAGAGCCAAAAGATAATACAACAACCGAGGCACCAGTTGTGGTTGAACCAACCCCAACTGCGCAAGTTGTTATCCCAACCCCAGCTCCACTAATTCACACCGTCCAACCTGGGAATTCACTAAGCCAGATTGCCCAGAGTTATGGCGTACCAATTGAAGTACTCGCAGCAGAAAACGGTATCGACGACTATAACCTTATTCAAGTTGGTCAAGAAATCGTCATTCCTACTCTTGAAGAAGAAGAGGAAGAAGAATAAATTTCTCCTTCTAATCTGTTTCAGAAATCGTTACAGAATGTATGACAACATCTTCAACCGGTCTATCACCAGGTTGCGTGGGAACTTGTTGCATCGCTTCTGCTACTTCTATACCTTTTATTACTTTGCCAAATAATGAATATTGAGGAGGAAGCCCTACTCCGCTTCTTCCGGTGACAATAAAGAACTGGCTTCCATTTGTATTGGGTCCCGCATTCGCCATTGCTATTGAACCTATTTCATACCTGCCAGGTTCTGGAAGTTCATCAATGAACCGGTAACCTGGTCCACCTCTTCCTGAACCTTCTGGGCAGCCTCCTTGGCACATAAACCCATTGATGATTCTATGGAAGATGAGTCCGTCGTAGTAGTGGTACCGGGACAAATAAACAAAATTGTTAACTGTGAGCGGAGCATTAACACTGTCAAGATGAATAATCATTTCTCCCAAAGACGTTTCCATCTTTGCTGTATAGGTTTTCCCCTCCTCTATACACAGAGGTGGAGCTTCCGAAAAGCTTGTTTGGCGTGGGCTTGATCCATCAGGGTTCGGACAATCAGTCATGAATTTTCTCTTTTCATATTTATTACGTGAACGCTTACCCTATCGGTATTTCGTATTTCACTCCACCATCCCCTGTCAGAAGCAATTATGAATCTACGATCCGCAATATGGTACAGAAATCAAGAAAAGGGAAGATTCGAAAAATTCGACAAAAACGGATGACCATTTCTTGCAGTATTTGCGATGTTACTTGGCGAGGGAAACCCGGTGACCATTGTTGGAGTTGTGGAAACAACGAAACCATTGAGGCTATACCAACTCAAATCAAAATAGTATCTTGAGTGACACAGGCGGCCAGTCGATGATCTAACCCCCGGTGATCATCGACTGTTTTTGAGCCACCCGTTTAACTCCACAGTGGCCGATAGCCCCCCGGTCAAATCAGCCACACTGGAGTCGAAGATGTGTCATATGTCACAGTACA
>JAYYZG010000005.1:0-3994 GCA_036687775.1 Actinomycetota bacterium | reverse complement strand
TGCAGAGGGGAATACCAAATCAAACCTTCGCTACCTTGGGTGCCAGGCGGGGAAAGCGCTGGAGTGATAACTGCAATAGCAAGCGATGTTGAAGACTTTAGCATTGGAGACAGAGTAATGATGCTCGGTGGAGGCTTAGTGGAGAAAGTGAATACATCTTCATTCGGTTTGTGGAAAATTCCAGAAAATTTTGCCTTTGAGAAAGCAGCAGCTGTACCTGTGAATTACGGGACAACTTGGTTCGCTCTTCATGAACGAGCCTCTCTACAAGCTGGAGAAACGTTATTAATTACCGGTGCTGCAGGGGGTACAGGGTCAGCGGCTATCCAACTTGGTAAGGCGGCCGGAGCGAAGATCATTGCGATTGCTGGTGGTGAAGAAAAAGTTGAGCAAACACTTCGTTTAGGAGCAGATCATGCTATCAATCACCAGTCAACACCAGATTGGGTGGATCATGTCCGAGCGTTAAGCGATGGGGGTGTTGACGTTGCTTACGATCCAGTAGGTGGCGAAACTACGCATCAAGTGCGAAGGTGCATGGCTTGGGATGGGAGATTGCTGATAATAGGATTTGTAGCTGGGATACCTGATTTGCCAGCAAATCATATGCTTCTCAAAAACTACAGTGTCGTAGGGGTACATTGGGGAGCTTCTCTAGGGCGTAACCCAGCATCTCTGAACAATCAAATGGTTTCTGTTCTGAATCACGCGGAAACAGGCGCCGTTGATCCACTAATTTTTCCTCCTTACGAGTTCTCCGAAGGGGCAACTGCTATTCAGGATCTCGCAGATAGGAAAACATGGGGGAAGGTCATCGTTCGTGTCGGATGACTCTTACTACCTTCCCATAACAGAGAACTACAATCACCTCACTGTTCGACGAAATGGTCGAGCGTTGTATGCCACGATAGATAATCCACCCATAAACCTGATCACAAAATCGCTTCTCATTGACCTTATAAAGTTTTCTCAGTGGGCTGAAGAAGATGAAGAAAGCACAGTTCTTGTCTTAGAAAGCAGTAACCCTGATTTTTTTATTGCACATTTTGATGTAGAAGCACTTCTAGAAATAGATAGTGAATCACGGACAGGACCCGCAAATTCATTAACAGTTTTTGATGAATTATGTGAAAGGTTTCAAAAGATGCCCAAAATAACTATCTGCGTTATCAGAGGGAGAGTTGGCGGTGGTGGAAGCGAAATCGCCATGTCATGCGATTTACGTTTCGCTGAACTTGAATCCGCAAGAATGAATCAAATGGAAGTCCCAATAGGTATTATTCCGGGTGGGGGCGGAACCCAAAGATTGCCAAATTTAATAGGTTATCCTCGCGCAATTGAATTAATAGTTGGAGGCTTGGATCTTGATGCAGCAACTGGTGAAAGATGGGGGTATTTCAATAGGTCACTCCCTTCAGCAGAACTTACTTCTTTCGTAAAGAAATTTGTTCAACGAGTCTCTAGTTTTGATCCTGCTGCAGTAAGAGCAAGTAAGCAGGCTCTTCAGCTAACACTTCCTGACTTCACTGAAGGGCTGATTGAGGAAAACAATATGTTTAATGAGAGAAACCATTCAGAAAATGGTCGGGACCTTATGCGCCGATTCCTTAAAATGGGGGGGCAGACGGCTGAACAAGAACTTAGAATTGAGGATTTCGTTCTTGAAGTAGCAAATGAAGCAAGTCCCGAAGACTGATATCGATATAAGGGAAATCCAATGAAACCCATTAAACAAATACGATCATTTAGAAGAAGTGGGAAGTTTATGGCGATTTTTTCACGGATTTTCTCTAGACATGATTTTCAAGAAGATATTGAACTGCCAGTAAACTCTCCGATTCTTTTCGCGGCTAATCATCGTAGTTTTTTTGATGTCATCATTGCGTGGGCTGTTTTTTCAAAAAGCGGTATCAACTGTCACTGCCTCATTCGTGCGGATCTGTTTGAAAAACCAGTTATCGGCTCGTGGTTAAAGCGAAATGGTTGCATTCCTGCATCTCGTTCAACTCGTGAAGAGGCGGAGGAAAGGGCCATAGCTGAATTAAATTTGGGTCATGCAGTTGCAATCATGCCAGAGGGAAGATTAGTTCCAGCCGAAGAAAGGCCTGAGGGAGTGGGTCAAGGACGGCCCGGGATTTCAAGGATCGCGCGTGCTACAGGGGCAATGATCGTTCCTGTTGCTATCCAGGGAAGCGAGATCGCTTGGCCATTAGGGAAAGCATTCCCAATACCGAAACTAAAAAAACCACTGGTTACAGTTAGATTCGGAACTCCATTCCATCTCACTTCCGATGATGATATTAAAAATGTTGAAACGATTATGGAGAGCATTAAAGATCTTCTCATAAAAGGAAAAGATCTCTAGACAAACTAGTTCAGCGAGATTCGTCTCCTCTTCGGAAATTGAGAGTTAAATCATTAACAGCTTCAACAAGGTCATCTTCAAGAGGGTTATTGACTGCATTGACAGCATCCTCTAATTGAGATGGTTTGGTTGCTCCGACTATGGGAGAAGTGATAACAGGATTAGCGAGAACCCACCCAACCGCTAAATGTGCGAGTGTTATCCCCGCTTCCTTCGCGAGAGGTTTGAGAGCATCAACTACGTCATGTTTCTGTTCACTCCAGTATCGTTCCAAGTATCTTTCTCCCTGACCACCTTCCAACGTAAATCTAGAACCTTTCTCAGGTGCTTCACGTCTGTGTTTTCCGGTAAGGAAACCACCCGCTAGAGGGTTGTAGGGGATGACCCCTATTTCAGCGAATTCACATAACTTGAACAGTTCACGTTCTGGTTGGCGGAAAAGAAGGTTATACCTCGGTTGGACCGAATCAAATCTAAGAATCGACGCGTTTTCTGATTTCCCAAGCGTCAACGCAAGAAGCCATGCTGGGTAATTAGAACATCCTGCGTAGAGAATTTTTCCCTGCCGCACAAGATCATCCAAAGCGCTAAGGGTTTCCTCCATTGGAGTTTCATAATCAGGGAAATGCACTTGATAAAGATCAATGTAATCAGTCTGTAGTCGACGTAAAGATTCCTCAACAGAATCTATAATGTTTCTCCGGCTAGACCCTCCTTGCCAAGGATTTGTTCCTGTAGGTGCCCAAAACTTTGTCGCTAGGACAACATTTTCTCTTTTAGGCTGAATCCATCTGCCAATAATATTTTCCGTTTCACCCACTAGGTCTGGTTTCCCATTTGCAGGGTATATATCTGCTGTATCGATAAACGAAATTCCGGAATCCAATGCATAATCCAGTACAGCGTGTGAAAGATTCTGATCACACTGATTTCCGAAAGTCATTGTTCCAAGACACAAGCGAGAAACTTTGAGACCAGTTCTACCTAATCTTTTATATTCCATTATTTGCTTCCTTTAGTGAATTAAACCGGTTTGCAGTCCGAATCGCAACCATCATCTGCTCGCGGAACTAGCAATTCGGCAGGCCGGTGTAAAATTGCAGAATCAAACTCTACTTTCCACTTTGCGGAGTCAGTTTTCACAATGGTTCCATCAACTATGAGATTGTAGCCCCCGCTTTCAGTTGGTGGCCAAAGTATTGAAATTCTAGGATTTTGCTCAACATTCTTTGTGCTTCTCTTTCCTAATGTAAACAGAAGTGAATCTTCTCTAATTTCAAAACTTGAATGTGTTACATGAGGATGATCACTAACGCTAGAGGTAATTAAGTAAGCGGACCCTCCAAACTCTTCAATAGTTTGGATCAAATTTTCTCGATCAACAGGGATACTCATGCGAAGACTGTACGGCCAATCCATTCAGCTATCAAAGCTGGTTTTTCTTGTCCTTCAATTTCAACGGTCATCATTCTGGTCATGTCAACAGCGTTACCTTTTAAAGCTACGTCGACGGCCTGTGATGTTGCTCGAACCCTCGATCCGGCGGGGACAGGATTAATAAAACGTACTTTGTTCAATCCATAATTGATGCCCATCAGAACACCACCGATGTCTGCATAGGATTCTTCA
>JAYYZG010000004.1:0-7402 GCA_036687775.1 Actinomycetota bacterium | reverse complement strand
ACCCTTGTCAGAGAGTTTCAGCGATACTCTATTGTGGCTTGAGGAGAAAAAACTCATCTCAGGGGAAAGCATCCCTGCGTTACGAAATGCTGCTGGCTAGCGCTGATTCTCTAAATCAACAGTTTCTTTCAAACGTTTTGAAATTTCTGGCATGTTGCTGTTTACCACGGACCATGAGGGAATCAAAGGTGGTTCCTTTGGAGTTGATACTCGCTCCTCCCCTGTTTTGCCGATTATCTTTGAGAATAATTCTACTAGGAGCAACTCTTGCTGTTCGTCGAGAGGATAACCATTCATTTCCGCATTATGGGAGTACTTCTCTACAAGATTGGTAGCCAATGCATTGTATGTTCTAGTTAGGTTATTGAAGAAAGCAGGTGACATTTGATCAGTCTCCGCAGACAGTTTCGCGAAAATAAGCTTTGAAATATCAGTTGCCATTCTATGTAAACCCTTTGAAGGATCATCCTCAGAGACATCCTGATGCTTGTGATTGTATGAATTAGCGATATCAACCTGGCACACCTGACTCGGAGAAAGCGCTTCAAATACATCTGCCAATACACCTATTTCGAGGCCCCAGTCAGAAGGAATGTGCAAATCTTGGACAATTCGTGCGTGGAGTGAGAACTCTCCTGCTAGCGGGTATCGGAAACTATCTAGATAATCAACAAATTCGTTAGCGCCCATTTCATGTCTTAACGCTTTTAGCAATGGGGCGACAAGTAAGCGCGATACTCTTCCATAGAAACCAGTTGAATCAGCTCGGAAATAATATCCTTTACAGAACTCATAATTAAAGCTGGGGTTAGCTAATGGGTAGAGCAACCTAGTAAGCATTCCTGCCCGGTAGTTGAGGATGTCAGCATCATGCAAGGCGAGAATTTTGCCTCTCTTTGAAGCAAGGAAGTATCCCATTGCAAACCAGACATTACTTCCCTTACCGCGCTCCCCTAAAGCCAGCCCTTGCGACATGAGGTCCTTTCGGATTTCAGTCATCCCTGGACCATCATTCCAAATGACTCGACAGTGTGGCTCAAGGTTCCTGCAATGCTTCCTGACAAGCTTAAATTGTTCTGCATCAGCATTATCCAAACCAATAATTACCTCATTGAGGTAACTTATTTTTTCTAATTCAGAGATAATCCTCGGCATCGCTGGACCTTCAAATTCGCTATACAGCGCAGGAATGACCAACGATATTGGCTGATCATTTGACCACGTTGCGAGATCCTCCTCTAAATGCGTCTGGGGATGACCTGATAAGTCGTGGAGTGTAGTGATGACTCCATTTTGGAAATAGTCGCCCATGTCTTCCTTTGACTTGACCGATTTAAGTGTTGCACACTATAAGAGCACTTCTGCAAATAGACAGAGGAAGAATCTTCTCCTTAAAGGTTCCAGTTAATAGGCTTTACACCAACTTCGCTTAACGCTTTATTGCTCTTACTGAACGGGCAGCTTCCCAAGAAGCCCCTATGGGCGCTTAATGGCGAGGGATGGGCAGACTCAATAACGACATGCCTTTGAAGATCTATCAATTCCTTTTTTCTTCGAGCGAAAGCTCCCCAAAGAATAAAGACTACTCTTTCTGTCTTGTTATTAACTTCCCTAATAACTTGATCAGTAAAGATCTCCCACCCTTTCCCCTGATGGGAACCAGCTTCATTCTGCCGAACCGTCAAGGTGGCATTCAACAATAGGACGCCTTCTTTCGCCCATGGGCTGAGATCACCGTCTTCAGGAGGAGAAATCCCAAGATCACCTTCCAATTCTTTGAAGATATTTCTTAGAGACGGCGGAATAGGTATATCTGGCTCCACTGAGAAACAAAGACCGTTTGCCTGCCCGTGACCGTGATACGGGTCTTGTCCAAGTATTAATACCTTTACGTTGGCATATGGGGTTAAATGGAAAGCGTTAAATACTTGTGGGTGCGGGGGATACACGTGGTTGCTGGACCTTTCCTCAACTAAGAACCTTTGAAGATCCTTCCAGTAGTCTTTCTTTAATTCACTTTTAAGTATCGGGTTCCAATCGGTTTCCACTTAAGCGAATCTAGTTGAAATCAACTACAAAACCTTAGTGGATGTCTTCTGGGCGTCTTAAAGTATTTTGCCTAGCTTGCGTATTTGTGAGGCGCCTTCTCCCTAGATAGCATGCCGAGATGGGCAATGAACTAGATTCACTCATCGCTGGGATGAAAATTCCATATGGCGGTAACAAGATTGCGGTAGTTACCGACGAGATCGCTTCAGCTTTTGAGAACGGCGATCGTCTCATTGTGGTACAAACAACCGGTGATCTTCTCCACATTCCATCAGATGTATGGGATTTATCTTCCCAAGCCGTTGGAAACGCACATTCTGCTTTTCTTAAAATGGGGGCAATCTCCGATAATACAATTTCTGATTTCTATTCCATTTTCTCAGAACGGCTTGCGAGTGACGACTCATTCAGAAAAATAGCTGAGGCGAATGCAGAAGACGTTGAACTAGCTAAATCCAAAGGGCGTTCCACCACTCGATTACTCCTTTCCGAGAAAATGCGTGAAGACATGATCGCTGGTTTGCGACTCTGGGAGAATGTACCTCCCAAAAGAGGAAGCAGCATAGAACAAATTGAACATGATGGGTGGAGTGTTGACCTAGTTTCTGCTGGGCTCGGAGTTGTTGGATTTATCTTTGAAGGCAGACCGAATGTTTTCGCTGACGCGACTGGAGTTCTTCGCTCAGGGAATACTGTTGTTTTCCGGATTGGTTCTGATGCCTTACAAACAGCGAATGCAATTGTTGAATATGCTCTAAACCCAGCTATTGCCGAATCAGGTTTACCAGAGGGGGCGGTAAGTCTTGTCAACAGTTCCGAACGTTCGGCAGGTTATGCCATGTTCTCTGATGAACGATTAGCCTTAGCTGTTGCCCGAGGGTCAGGTCCGGCGGTAGCTCAACTAGGATCTGTAGCCCGACAAGCGGGGATACCCGTTAGTCTTCATGGAACAGGTGGGGCATGGGTCATCGCTGGAAATAGTGCCGACCCGAAGAAATTCGCAAGCGCTGTTTCCAACTCACTTGATAGAAAAGTTTGCAACACTCTTAATACTTGCTGCATTAGTGCTGAGTTAGCACCTCAGTTCATTCCAGAATTTCTAAATGCCATGGAAGAAGCGGGTGATCTTCGGAATGCGAATCCGAAATTGCATGTAACTGAAAGTGCAGTTGAGCACATCCCTGATAGCTGGCTTTCTGAGACCTTAATAGAACGAGCAGAAGGTCCGGTATCAGAAAAACAAACTGAGCTTATTCATTTGGAAGACATTGGTAAGGAATGGGAGTGGGAGAACTCGCCTGAAGTGACTCTCGTGGTGGTGAAGGATGTGAATGAGGCAATTAGGCTTTTCAATGAATATTCACCTCAATTTGTAGTAAGCCTTATAGCTGAAGATGTCGGAGAACAAAAAGCTTTCTTTGAGGATGTAAATGCCCCTTTCGTCGGGAATGGATTCACAAGGTGGGTTGATGGGCAGTACGCGTTGAATAGACCTGAGTTAGGGTTATCGAACTGGCAGTATGGTCGTCTTTTCGGCCGCGGTGGGGTTCTCTCGGGAGACTCAATACTTACAATCCGCACTAAAGCAACCCAAAGTGACCCTGATATAAGCAGACGTTCATAAAGTAAGAATTTCATAAGAAAGCTTAAAGGTCATGGCTAATTGCCCATCTGGGCTATAAATTTGGTGATAACAAACTCTAGACGCAAGCCAAAGAGTAATCTTTTGCAAGGCCAATAACTTAAGGACCGTATGAATCGCTTTAAACTTTGTTTTCTCACAGTAGTCTTTGTTCTTTCATCACTCGCATGTGGCGGTGGTAGCAGCGACGAAGAATCAGGCAATGCAGTCGTTATAGAATCTGCCCAAGTCGTTATTAATACTGAAGCTGTTGAACCAGCAGAAGCACAGGAAGAAAATAGTAACGAAGAAGCAGAAACTCTTTCTGTTGAGGATGTTGAAGTTGAGGAACTGAACACTGAATCCGAAGAAACTACAGAAGAAGATGGCATCGACGTTGCTACAGCAGAAGAAGACCCTCTAGATGGCTTACTGAATGCTGTTTCTCAATTCCAAGGTTGCCTCGACGATGATGGGGTTGAGTTTATCGGGGCGCCTGGCCAACCTGGTCCTGATGGAGAAGCCGTCGATCCGAGTGCATTTACTCCGGAATACCTCCAATCACTTCAAAAATGCGCGACCCAAAGCAACATACTGGAGAGCTTCCAAGCATTTGGCGAAGCACAAGCTAACCTAACTCCCGAAGAGATCGCCCAACTAAATTTCGGCATTCCAGTGTTTGGGGAATGTCTTGAAAGATTGGGTTGGGAAGTTGGCGAAATCGTTCCTGATGAACGAGGAGCGCTTGGATTCGGGTCTAACGGATCTGGATTAACTCCACCTGACGATTCGGATGGCATCTTCCCAACAGATGACATTAATACATGCCGGCAAGAAAGCACCACGTACGTTCAAGAGAATTACGTCGCAGACGAAGACTAGGTAAGTACTTAGATGAAACAGAAGCGAAAATGGGTCGTTAGCGGTATTGGTGTAATCGCTCTTGTAATCGTCGGACTTTTTGTATGGCCAGGAACTGGTGGAAACGGAGATTCTTCATCCACGAAAAATAATGGGCCAACCTTTGTTGTTGCGCCAGTTGAGCGGAGGACATTATCCGATGAAATTACTGTTCGAGGAGAAATTCGAAGAGATCAACTCCAAAGGATTACTTCCGGCGTAGACGGACAAGTAAGTTCCGTTCTCGTAGATGACGGAGACACAATCAACGCTGGTGACGTTCTATACGCAATAGATGGACGGGCTGCTGTTGCAGTTGATGGAGATTTTTCTTTCTTTCGGAAATTGGATGTCGGTTCAGATGGTCCTGATGTCCTTCAACTTGAAACTATCCTTTCTTCAAATGGCTACGATGTCGGGACCGTTGACCAACTTTACACCGAGGAAACACGGTCAGGTCTCCGCGAATGGCAAATTAGCCGCGGGTACGGTGGCGCTAAACCAGAGCCAGACGAAAATATTATTGTTTCTCTAAGTTCAAATTCAGCTGGTTACACCATAGGAGCAAAAAATACGGTAGCTATCGAACTCAAGCCCAGCGTTCCCGAGATGGAATTAACGGCTGGAGACTCCAACTGGGAAACGCAAAATGCTCTCTACGTCCATCCTCAAAATAATGATTCACTTTTAAGCCCAGCTGTCTTTGCTTTTCAAGATAACAGACCGGTGATCGAAGTTACCGTAAATCCAGGCTCCGTCGTCGAAGGCGGAACTGCTACCTTTACGTTTACCTCAGATATTGCGATGCCTTCAGACACCGTTATTGACTATGTTGTTTCAGGCTCTGCCACTGCTGAAGATGACTACAATGATGATCCGCTAGATGGTTCGTTTATTTTCCCCGCCGGAACACAATCATTTGATTTACCGGTAGAAACCTTGACCGACAATGAAATTGAGAGCGAAGAAGAACTTATAATTGAGGTTGGAGAGGGTTTCAGCATAGGCGACAATCTCCCCTACCGGCCTGGGGCTCTCCGTGAAGCGAAATTAGGAATCACTAGCCCGGCAGGAGATGTCCAAACGATTCAAGTTCGGTCAACTACCGTTTCGACATCTGAGGGAGGGGACCTTTCCTTTGAATTCGAAACTGACCTCATTAGCAATGAAATAACGACTATTAAATTTTCTGTTTGGGGTTCAGCAACTGCTGGTTCCGATTTTTTCGCAGAAGATCTTGAGATAGACCTTCCCGCAAACAATGAAACCGTGACACTCACATTCCAAACTAGAGATGACATGCTCGTTGAATCAAATGAGGAACTTTGGGTTACTATCATTTCCAACCCCGATGAAACATACGCGATTGGGTCACCAAAATCAGCTTTAGGAATTATCGAGTCTAACGATTTGCCAGAATTGACACTAGAGGGAGGTGGAAATGTTGGTGAAGGTGGAGATGCCCAATTCGTCATAAGAGCAGATCAGGCAGTCGTTGAAGATACGTCAATTAATTACCGTTTGAGTGGAAGCGCTACCGCTGGTTCCGACTATAGGGAACTACCTGGGACGGTAATTATGCTTGCAGGGCAAAGCGAAGTGACTGTCAAAATTGAAACTATAGACGATGACGTGCTCTTTCTACCTGGAGACATGGTTGTAGCTTCGTGGCCAGCCCGAATAGGGACCGTCTCCGTAGATGATGGAGAATTCATACTTTTGGGACAACAAGTTCTCACATTAACAGAACCTGATTTTACGATTACTTTAACGCTGAACCCAACAGACCGAGGAAACCTTGAAGAAGGTATGGCAGTTGAAGTCGAGCTTCAAGCTAGTGATCAAGAGGCTGTACCGGGAGTAATACTTGAGCTAGACGAGACAGCAACTGTGAGTGGCGATGGTTCTGAAAGGTATGAAGGGGTGATACAAACCTTTGAGACTCTTGACGCTGTTGATGGAGCGAACGTCAATGTTGATGTTACTCGTGAGGAAAAAATTGATGTAATAACCGTCCCTGTTGCAGCGGTGCTACAAGATGGACAAGGAAATGATGTGGTCAGAGTAGTCCTTACTGATGGAACAACACGACAAGTTCAGGTCAAGGTCGGGCTTTCTGAAGGTGCCTTCGTTGAAATCACCGAAGGACTTACTGGCAATGAATTGGTTTTGGTGGAAACCTAATGAACAATTCTGGGTTACAGCAATACAGCCCGGTAGATTCTCGTAAGACGCAACTCTTTCAATTAAAAGACGTTTATCGGATCTACGGAGAGGAACCGGTCGCTGTCCATGCATTAGATGGTGTTTCGTTGGATATCCACGCCGGTGATTTTATGGCGATCATTGGTCCTTCAGGATCTGGGAAATCAACGCTCTTGGGGCTCCTTGGATGTCTAGATTTACCTTCTAGAGGATCAATTAAAGTAGCTGAGACTGAAATAACCGATTTAGATGACGGGGCGAGGTCAAAGTTGCGTGGAGATTCGATCGGGTTCGTCTTCCAACAATTTCATTTAATACCCCATTTAACGGCGTTAGGAAATGTTTCGACAGCTCTTCTTTACCGCGACCTGACCAAAAATGAAATACAAAAACGCTCCATGTCTGCTTTGAGCATGGTGGGGTTAGCCGAACGCCACGATCATCGACCAATTGAAATGTCAGGCGGAGAACAACAGAGAGTCGCCATTGCTAGAGCCTTAGTCACAGACCCACTTATGATCCTTGCTGACGAACCCACAGGAGCCCTTGATACCAAAACAGCAAAGATTGTTCTAGATATCTTCAGAAACCTTAAAAGTGAAAACCGTGCAATTGTTCTTGTAACAC
>JAYYZG010000003.1:0-6926 GCA_036687775.1 Actinomycetota bacterium | reverse complement strand
AACTGAAAAAAGAAGATTATGTGCTTAAGACTGTTGAAGAACGAGGAGTGCGACTTATTCGCCTCTGGTTTACTGATGTTCTCGGACAATTAAAGTCATTGGCTATTTCGCCAGCTGAACTGGAAGCCGCGTTTGAGGAAGGTTTGCATTTTGATGGGTCTGCGATTGATGGGTTTAGTCGCGTGCAGGAAAGCGATGTTCTCGCGATCCCTGATGCAAATAGTTTTGAGTTGCTGCCCTGGGTTGATCCGTCAGAACCTACGGGAAGAATATTTTGTGATATTTATAACCTTGATGGGACTCCGTTCGCAGGAGACCCTCGAAACGTCTTGAGACGCAATCTCCAAAAGGCGAAAGAGAAGGGGTTTACTTTTTTTACAGCACCTGAAATTGAGTATTTTTATTTTGAAGATGCAATAGATCCGAAACCACTTGACCACGCAGGGTACTTTGACTTAACAACGTTGGATCTAGGCAGCACTCTTCGAAGGCGCACTTTAGCAATGTCTGAAGCGATGGGTATCCCAGTTGAGTATTCATTTCATGAAGATAATGCGAGTCAGCACGAGATAGATCTTCGTTATACAGAATCGTTTGGCATGGCTGACAATATTATGACGCTTCGCCTTATCGTCAGAAAAATAGCTTTGGATGCAGGTATTCACGCTACTTTTATGCCTAAACCTCTTGATGCTGGACAAGGGTCAGGAATGCATACTCATATGTCTTTATTTCAAGGTGATGTAAATGCTTTCCATGACCCAAATGATGAAATGGGGCTTTCAGTAATTGCTAGAAAATTTATGGCAGGGATTCTTCATCACGCTCCAGAATTCACTGCGGTTACTAACCAACTAGTGAACAGTTACAAGAGAATGATTGCGGGGTACGAATCACCTGTTTATGTTAGTTGGGCGCGAAATAATAGGTCTGCTCTTATTAGGGTTCCTATTCATAAAGCAGGGAAAGAGTCTTCTACTAGAATTGAATATCGCGCATTGGACTCCGCAGCGAACCCTTACTTGGCATACTCCGTTATTTTGGCAGCCGGTTTAAAAGGTATTGAAGAGAATTATGAATTGCCCAAAGAAGCAGATGAAAATCTCTGGTCTTTAAGTCGTTCTGATGCAAAAGCATCCGGACTTCGTCAACTCCCACAAGACCTTCGGCAGGCACTGGACCTTATGGAAGAGTCAGAATTGGTCCATGAAACACTTGGCGAGCATATTTTTGAATGGTTCCTAAGAAATAAGCAAGCTGAGTGGGAAGCATACCAAGGTCGGGTTACGCCATTTGAAGTTGAGCGGTATCTTCCTGTTTGGTAGTAACGGGTTTTTAGTTTTCAACACAAAATAATCTGTATGGCCTTTGGTGCTCTTCTTCGTAAATTCAAATTCTTTCTTCTAGGATGAAAGGAATGTCCTCGCTGCTTGTCTTCCCTGATCCGCCACCTCCAGAACTTGCCCAAAGTCTGGATTTAGCTGGCTTCTCTTGGAAAGCAGTAGGTAATTCATCTGTCGCTGAGGCATATGCTGCCGACCATGAATGGAATGGTGCTGTGATTGTCGCTGATGAGGATCCGAACTCAGCATTTTCCTTAGCTCGTTCGCTTCGTAAAAGAGATAACCCTATTCAAGGAATTCTTCTTTTGCTTAATGCTACGCAATTGGGTCAATTAGAACTACGGGATGAACTTTTTGATGATTTCATTCTTACTCCGTTTCGGCATCAGGAACTTGAAGCACGTTTGAAACATCTTTTCTGGTCACAAGGAATTGATAGCCGGGGTGAAGTCATAACTCATGGAGATCTAGTTCTCAATATTGAAACATACCAAGCCACGATTAATAGCCGTCCGTTGGACCTAACGTATATGGAATATGAATTGTTAAAGTTTCTAGTTTCTCATCCTGGAAAGGTATTTAGTAGAGAGACATTACTTTCACGTGTTTGGGGATATGACTATTTTGGTGGTGCTCGCACAGTTGATGTTCACGTGCGTCGTCTCAGGTCAAAATTGGGTGAGGAGAATGCGGGCTTGATCCAAACAGTTCGATCTGTCGGGTATAGTTTCGGGCAGTCTCGTTGGGGTTCTTAAATTTTTTGAAACTTTCAAATTAAGGGAGGAAGTCCTTCTTGCTTAATTCAAGTAGTTCAGTTCCTTCATTTTCTGTGTCAACGTCTTTTTGTAGAATGCTTCCAAGAAGCCCACTAAAGATAAGACCTGACATGATTATTGAGACAGGAACGAGAGCTATTAACAAAATGATTATTAGTACCGTGCCGATCATTTTCCCCTTGCCTTTATTATCTTGATTTGAGTCTTCATATTTTAGCCCACGCTTCAATTTCTACAACGGCACCTATTGGTAAAGCATTAACTGCTACTGCTGATCTGGCTGGACGATGATTTCCAAATTCTTCAATATAGATCTCATTCATGTCTGCATAATCTTCAATAGCTGTTAAGAAAACAGTGGTTTTAACGACATCATCTAGTGACAGATCCTGCGACGCTAAAAGTCCCTTAAGATTAACAAAGAGTTGACGTAATTGTGGCACCAACCCTCCGTTAACCAGTGTTCCATCCTTTATTCCAACTTGGCCGGAAATAATTACCCAATCGTCTACTTGGATGACTGGGGAGTATGGACCTACTGATTTTTCCATAACCTAAGAATAGCCATATCAGTTCACTAACTATGACACGGAGAGGTAGAAAGATTAGATTTTGAAGATGGCTATACAAACCTCTCTGCTCGGAAACGCTTTCCTTTCCCGTAGGGTGTTTCTTCTTGGGGCTGGCAGCTCGGCTTTCGCTATCGCTTGTTCTTCTTCAGGTATTGGACCTGATCCGAAAGAACCAATTAGTGAGCTAAATTATCTCCGAACAGGGTTTGCTGATGGTCTTGTTATGCCGTCTTCACTTGTAGCGGGATCCCCTCAACGAGCACCATTTTTTCTCTACGCGTCAGATGGAACCCTGATCGTTAACAATCTCCCAAATGGGATTGCGGGAAACTTAGCTTTTCCTTCTGGAGATAGCATGCCTGTTCAGTTAGAAAAATACGGTAAGGGGATTCCAACCCCTTACTTTCTTCTTGATTTTATGACAAGTGAAGTTGGCCTGCACAAGCTTTCTGTCGAACATAAAGGTGAGTTTCAATCGTTATCTTTCTTCGTAGTTGATAGGTCTGAGGTAAATTTGGTTCAAGTCGGTGATCCGATGAGAATTGCCGAAATTCCTACTTTTGAAAATGATCTTGGTTTTAATCCAGTTTGCACTCGGTTTGATCCATGCCCATTTCATAACACCACATTGGGAGATGCCATTTCGAATGGTTCTCCCACTGTTTTATTAATCTCTACACCTGGGTTTTGCCAATCAAGTATTTGCGGACCTTCACTTGAGCTTCTTCTAACTGCCGTGAGCGGCAAAGAATCAACAATGAATATTCTCCACGCTGAAGTTTATTCTGACCCAGAAAAAATCACAGAAACAGATAATCTTCAAGACCTATTAGCTCCAGTTATCCTTGAATACGGAATGGATTTCGAGCCAAGTTTAGTTATCGCTGATGGAAATGGAGTTGTAGTCTCTCGTCTCGACTACACATTTGACCAAATTGAATTAGAGAAAGCGTTGTCTCTTATCAACTAAAACTTTGTCCGCAACCACAGGTTTTTTGCGCATTTGGGTTATCAATACTAAACCCTGATTGATCTAAACCATCTTTGTAGTCCAGTGTTGCGCCTTGCAATAACATTGAGCTAGATGGATCTACAACAACTCTGATGGATCCGAACTCAGCCGTTTCATCATCGTCAGCTATATCTGAATCAAAATACATTTCGTAGCTAAATCCGGAGCACCCTCCAGGGCGAACAGCTACACGAAGAGCAAGTCCATCTTCTCCCTCTTCTTGAACTAACTCATCTACTTTGCTTGTTGCGGATTCTGTAAGTGCAATCACTTCTTTACTCCTCTGTAATAACTTATTCTTATTTTACTGCGAAGTTGGCAATAGAGGAAAGGGTTGTACGAAAATATTTTGTATGATTTGATTATGGACTCCTTAGGTTCCGTGACAGAAACGCACGATAAGGTCATGAATCAACTTCGTGGAGTGGTTGACCCTGAACTTGGTTCAGACATCGTTGATTTAGGAATGGTCAAAGATGTTGTCATTAAGGACGAAGGTCATTTACATCTAACAATTGCTTTAACAACTGCTGGTTGCCCTTTACGTGCCCAAATACAGAAGGATGTGCGCTCCAAAATCCAGAGCATTACAGAAATAACACGGGTAACGATTGATTGGACCGAACTCACAGATGAAGAACGGTCAGACACAATGGCTAGAGCACGATACAACCTTTCGCAGGAGGATGTAGCAACGCAAATATCCAAATCTACAAAATCAATCATGATTGCTTCAGGGAAGGGTGGCGTAGGGAAATCTTCCGTCACAGCTAATCTCGCAACGGGTTTAGCTATGAGAGGGTTAACCGTTGGGGTCCTTGACGCAGATATCTGGGGGTTTTCTATTCCACAGATGCTGGGTGTGCAAGGTCGGCTCGGAGGAAATGAAAAGACCAAAAAAATCGTCCCACTTGAAAAGCAGGTTGGCGACGGTTGTTTGAAAATTGTTTCTATGGGATTCCTTGTAGATGAAGATAAGTCATCCTTAAATTGGAGAGGGCTTATTCTAAATCGAGCCGTCCGCCACTTCTTAGAGGACGTTGAATGGGGGGAATTAGATTACTTGGTAATTGATATGCCTCCTGGAACTGGAGATGTTCAAATGGGGCTTGCAAAAATGCTTCCAAGGTCAGACATGATCGTGGTAACAACCCCATCCAAAACCGTTCAAACAGTTGCGTCTCGCGTTGCTAGCATGGCGCAAAGTTACTATCTCCGGATCGCAGGCGTTATCGAGAATATGTCTTCGTTTGTTAATGAGGAAGGGAAAGAATACGAGATTTTTGGTTCAGGTGGGGGTGCTCAACTCGCTCAAGAACTTGGCGTTCCATTACTTGGCTCAATCCCTATCGATCCAATTGTTAGTGAAGGTTCAGATAATGGTTCGCCTGTTGTCCTCAGGGAGGGTTACGCTTCCGATGCTTTGAACGCGATAGTAGATGAAATTATTCACTCTGCAGTTCCAAGGATTAATCCGATTGATTGTACAGCACACAACACTGTAGAAACTTCTGTTTCACTTAAAAGTAATTAGCGGATTTTCCAGCCAGCTTTTAAGTGTTTAACAGATTTCTCATCAGCTAATTTAGCCAAGTGGACCTCTACGGACCTCGCTAGCTCAACTAGATCCTCTGGGTCATTGATTTTGGAATAATTTTTTGAAACTATTTCTTCAGGTGTTTTTGCTCCCTTACTTAATGCGTCCAAGATTTCTTGATCAACTTTGTTGAATCTTGCAAGAGTTGAAGCAATGGCTTCTTTGGGGTCTTCAATCACATGACCAAATGCTGGGGCGAACCGTTTCAAGCGCATCTTCATAGTTTTCTGGAAACTAGCATGATATTCAAGCAAGTCTGAACTTCCGGTGATCAATGGAATAGACGTGTCTTCACTAAGTAGCTTTCCGCAAATAAGTGTTCTCTCTTCTTCAAGCAAAAATGATTTGTGGTTCGGTACAGGACCTTCCATATCATGTATCGTGATCCTGAATTCTGTCCCAAGGATGGTATCGCCATTGATGGGGTCAAGCCTTTCAGCTCCCGTCCTTTCAACAAGTTCATTGATTGCTCCGGCATGAGTAGCATCATCACAGGTATTTGTTACCCAGCGGATCCTATCGCCACCACAACCAATCACAGAATCTAGATGTTCGCTGTTTTCTGGACCAGGATCAATCACAACAATTTCATCAATCCCGATTAAATATGTGTTCGTCCCAAAGGACGTCAGCGGTCCAGGGTTTAGCGCCAAAATTCTTCTGACAAGGGGACTCAACGCGCGAGCAACCCCAGGCACGATTGGTTCTGGCCCTGTTTCTTGCTCTTCTTCTTCCATAATTAAACCTTTAGTGGCCTTTCTTCAATCATTTTCAATCATCGGTGGTGTATCACCGAAATCGTGATTTGTTTGGAGGTCAATGATTTCGGATTTTTTATTTCTGAAATAAATAAACGAATTATTTCTATGGCTAGTTCCCTGTTGCTGAGATCGAGATGAAGTATTTGTGACTCTCTTAAGGATCAAAACTCGAAATAATGGTCGAGTTAAGGGGAACAGGAGAAGTAGACCAAAAGCATCGGTAAGAAAACCCGGTGTTAACATAAGGGCGCCAGCAAGAAGGATTAAGCCTCCATCAACTAGTTCTTTGCTAGGTATTTCACCTTTCCCAAGTTGGATTTTAATTTTTTTAAGAACGCCTAGGCCTTCGGCCTTAACAAGCCAAGCTCCAACTAAACTCACCAAAATAAGAAGAATGATCGAGTTAAAAACTCCTGTGGTTTGGGCGACCTGAATAATGATGTACAACTCGGCAATTGGAATAATAATGAAGAGAAGCAATAGGAAAAACATCTATTTCATTCTATGAGCGGTTTCGATAGGTTTGACCTTCAAGGGCCTTGGAAGACAATTTTTTGATAATCCTTAAAAACTTTTATGAAAAAACGTGAGTATCGGTTCTAGAGTCAATGTATGGATTCTTATCCGCCTTCTGTAAATGAACTAGCTGAATCTCTCTCAGGCTCTGGCCTCCCCCATCCCATTCTCGTTCAAGAAATCCGGAAAGCAATTAATGAAGGCGATTGGGAAAATCTGGAAGCACGAATTCAACGGATAAAAACTCTGTCTTTACAGACAGTCATTAATGCAACGGGGGTGCTGTTGCACACGAATTTAGGTCGGGCCCCATGGTCTTACTTTTCTGATGGACAGGCAATCAATCTTG
>JAYYZG010000002.1:0-3412 GCA_036687775.1 Actinomycetota bacterium | reverse complement strand
TGGGGACTTGGTCAAGTTCTCCTTGGTTACGCCCTCAGTTTGCTGGCTTCAGTGGTAGCAATCAATGTCCTCTATGCGACTACAAGCTATGGAGAGTGGGATGAATTGCCAATGTGGGGGATTTCGTTAGTCGGACTTCCCCAACAACTCATACTTGGCCTTACCGTAGTGATTGCAGCAGACGCATACGGTAAAAGCCTAAAACAAGATTTCCTTTTCTATATGGAACGCAAAGACGTGACACTTGGGCTGATGAGCGGAGTAGCAGCGCAATTAATACTAGTTCCGTTGGTGACATACCCATTCGTTTGGCTTTTCGATATTGATGTTGACCGGATTAGCGAACCAGCTAGAAACCTTAGCGACAGGGCAACTTCACCTTTTGGAGTAATTGCCCTGATAGTTACTGTTGGAATTCTCGCTCCAGTAGTTGAGGAATTATTTTTCCGTGGTCTTCTCTATGGAGCATTCCGGAAACGCAATAATTCGTTTACGTCAGAAAAAGCGATTATTCGTTTCTCAATAATCATTTCCTCAGCGATTTTTTCAGCTATTCACTTCCAGTTGCTGCTTTTCCCAGCTCTTTTCGTTGTCGGAATGCTATTTGCTTGGCTCTACGAACGAAAAGGAAGACTGGCCCCCGCTATATGGGCGCATGTCGGATTCAACGTGACAACACTTTTCTCACTTCTAGTTATTGACTGAATCTTTAATTCGAGACAAAACATTGAATAACGTGTGTTAATGCTCAGTGAGTGACTACCGTTAAAACATGGGAGATATTGATGCAATATTTAAATCATATGACATACGAGGTCTGCATCCAGAGCAAATAGACCCCTTCACCTGTGAGCTTATCGGCTATGGCTTCGCCTGTTTTCTTGATGAAGAATGTGACTTAAATTCCTTCTCGGGTGGGAAAATTCTCGTTGGTTTTGATATGCGGCCATCAAGCGAAAGTTTAGTTGAGGCGTTCACTTCGCAGATAACGTATATGGGGATTGACGTTATATCTTTAGGTCTTTGCTCAACGGACATGCTCTATTTTGCTTCAGGGCACCTCTCCGCTCCGGGAGTAATCTTCACGGCTTCACATAACCCAGCAGAATATAACGGCATGAAACTCTGCAAAGCAAACGCAGTTCCCATAGGAGAAGGCTCAGGACTTGAACGCATCCGGTCATTCGCGAAGGAATACGCCTTACCAGAAACCGTTGACTTAAATATAAACTATGGGCTTCCCGGTCGTTTGCAGGAGCTGGACGTACTTGAAGACTTTGTTAACCATGTGGTTGATTTCATAGATGCCGAGAATTTAAAGGAATTCCGAGTAGTAGCAGATACAGCAAACGGAATGGGTGGGCTTATCGTCCCAGCTGTATTTGAAAAAATACCCCCGACAGTTGACATCCTCTACGGGGAACTTGATGGAACTTTCCCTAATCATCCCGCAGATCCGCTAAATCCAGAGAACCTAACTGACCTCAAAGAACATGTGCTAGAAACTTCAGCAGACATCGGACTCGCTTTCGATGGTGATGCTGACCGGGTCTTTCTAATTGATGAACTAGGAGTACCACTATCTGGGTCAACCACTACAGCGATCGTCGCTAACGGGATATTAGAAAAAGAACCTTCGGCATCAATAATACATAATCTTATTTGTTCAAAATCAGTTGAAGAGGTCGTTTCCGCTAAAGGAGGGACGCCGATCCGGAGCAGAGTAGGGCATTCCCACATCAAAAGATTAATGGCAGAAACCGGAGCAGCCTTTGCCGGTGAACATTCTGGCCACTACTACTTCAGAGATAATTTTTGTGCTGATTCAGGCATAATCGCAGCGCTGCTTGTCCTCGAGCAAATGAGCTTGCAGGAAATGCCCCTCTCGCAACTTCGAGATAAATTTGAAACCTATAATTCAACTGGAGAAATCAATTTCACAATTAGAAACCCCAACGGGCTGCTGGATTTCATCGCCAACAAATTTTCAGATCAACAACAAGACAGACTAGATGGCCTAACTGTTTCATCAGAACACTGGTGGTTTAACTTGAGGCCCTCAAACACCGAACCCCTTATTCGCTTGAATTTGGAAACACGTGATGAAGCTATGCTGAAAAAACAATTAAAGACCATCAAGGGAATGATCGCTGATTTTGAATCAAGTGACTCCAAATGAAGTTAAAGAGATAGTATCTCAACATGGCTTTAGACCAACAACTTCTTGAAATACTCGCATGTCCAGAAGATAAGGGAGAGTTGATGTATTTCGAGCATGAGAACATCCTTTACAATCCACGTCTAAGAAGGGCATACCCTATACGTGAAGGTATTCCCGTCCTCCTGATAGATGAAGGGGAAGAGGTCTCCGAAGAACAACACACTGACTTAATGAACGATTAAGCAAGCCAGATTTGTTTAACTGAACTGACTATGTCCTTGCCAGAAATGTTAGAGAATATAGTAGAATGTATATGGCTGTTGAGCGGTGTCAGAAGACCCCAGCCACAAACTTCGTGAAGTGAAAAGGGGCGCTCATGCCAAATAAAAATTTTAAAGTAGCAGACATATCATTAGCTGATTTCGGAAGAAAAGAAATTCGTTTAGCTGAAAATGAAATGCCAGGTTTAATGGCTCTTCGTGCTGAATTTGCAGACACGGAACCTCTTAAAGGTGCGCGGATTGCGGGATCGCTCCATATGACAATTCAGACGGCAGTTTTGATAGAAACTTTAGTCACTCTCGGGGCAGAGGTCAGGTGGGTTTCATGTAACATTTTCTCAACACAAGACCATGCTGCGGCTGCAGTTGCTGTCGGTCCTGAAGGAACAATTGAGAAGCCTAATGGGGTGCCGGTGTTTGCTTGGAAAGGCGAGACCCTTGAAGACTATTGGTGGGCTACTGAACAACTTTTCAAATGGGATGATGGGGGAAGCCCAAATCTAATTTTGGATGATGGCGGGGATGCGACGTTAATGGCGCATAAGGGGCTTGAGTTCCAATTACAAGGACAAGTGCCAATCCCTGAGGAGGATGACTCGGAAGAATGGAAAGCATTTCTAACTAGGATGCGGACGATCAGTGACCAAGGAAGTATCGACTGGAAATCTGTCACTGCAAACATAAAGGGAGTTTCGGAAGAGACAACAACTGGTGTCCACCGGCTCTACCAAATGCAATCAGAAGGGAATCTTCTATTCCCGGCGATCAACGTAAACGATTCCGTCACCAAATCTAAGTTTGACAATCTCTACGGATGCAGGCACTCACTTATCGACGGTATAAATCGTGCAACAGACATCATGATAGGTGGGAAAGTAGCCTGCGTGTTGGGCTATGGGGATGTCGGTAAAGGATGCGCAGCTTCACTAGCTGGGCAAGGTGCTCGAGTCGTAGTAACTGAAGTTGACCC
>JAYYZG010000001.1:0-5829 GCA_036687775.1 Actinomycetota bacterium | reverse complement strand
GGTATCAGAGTAAATGTCATTGCACCGGGAGGAACGATCTCAGGGCTTACAGCTCGGCTAGTTACAGGAGATCATCAGAACCTTGAGAAAGCTTCAACAATTATTGGGGCGAACAATCCGCTACAAAGAGCTGGTCGGCCTGAAGACATAGCTAACGCCGTTCTTTATCTAGCTTCAGATGAGGCGAGTTTCACCAATGGCGCTGTCTTGGTTGTTGATGCTGCTGGCGAGAGTATCGGGGATAGAAATGGAAGATTTGTTCAAATGGGTTCCCAAACAATCCAGGAAGCAGATAAGTCTGGTCTCTAATCCAACCATTCCTCAGGGACGCGAAGTTCTTGAACTGATGATATAAGATCCTCTGGGAATCGCTTAGGTTTACCATTCATAGAAGTGCAGCCAGTTCTAGTTTTTTGCGTAGCGATGACCAGGTTACCTTTTCTAATTTTTTGTAGCCAGGTTGCCGAGGCGCCTCGGATATCGGATAGTCCACTCTCAATGATGAGTTCATCCCCCAGCAGAGCAGGTGCAAGATATTTTGTTTGAATTTCAGTAATGACCAATGCGATATCTCGTTTCATCAGATCATTAACGCTTTGCCCTATATCATAGAGCGCTGAAATCCGGGCTTCTTCAAAATACTGAACGTAGACCGAGTGATTTACATGTGTGTATGGGTCAAGCTCAAAGAAACGAACGCGAAGGTTTGTCGAATTGTGCACAATTAGTCGTTTAGAACAAAGGAGATCTTCAGAGTGACCTGAAATTCTGATATTGATCCGTTCTCAACAATGACTTTTTGATCCTGCACCCAAGCCCCATTTACATTATCTAAGGTTCTTGCAGCACGTTCAACACCTTTTCTCATTGCGTCATCAAAACTAACCGTTGATGATGAGATCACTTCTGTGATTCTTGCTATAGACATTGGACTCCTTTGGGTCGGTGCGCAAAAGATTTTAACTATGTCTCAGTCTAGCCTTCAATAACTTATTCAAAACTTGGGACCTCAACCCCTGGCAAGTAGTAGGTAAACATCTTGGTGATTATGTTGATAATTTCAACAGGATTCACCCCTCCCTTGCCAAGGTCTAGAGTTATCACATTGCTATTGATGTGCACCCTTTCGATGCCACCAAGGTCAAAGAGTGATCTCGCTAGTTGATCTGGCGGGCGGTTTCCTAGTATCTCATCTCCGTGCGAATACCGTTCATGATCCATTCCAGTAATGCTTCTGTTGATTTCAAAGCGTAGAACTCCAGGTTTCGTAGCTGACTTTTGGATAACGGTGACTGGCTGACCCATGCAATTGATCGTACATGCTCCATAGCTGTAATGGCGAGATGTAACACAATCGGTTAGTGGCTTAAAATTTGCAACTTTTACTTCTCAAAACAATGATCCTTGCATTGAGTTTTTCTCAGGTTTCGGAGCCCTGGGGAAGGGTATCTTATCCATGAACGCCCAAGATTTCCTATGAAGTTCGCACGGTCCTATCGTTTTGAGTGCCTTCTTATGATTTGGACAGGGGTACCCCTTATTGCTTGAGAATGCATAGTGAGGGTATTTACTATCTTCTTCTTTCATAATTTGATCTCTTGTTACTTTTGCGAGAATTGAAGCTGTAGCAATTGAAAGGCATTTAGTATCTCCCTTAACAATCTTTGTGACATTTTCCTTCCCGATCACCTCTCCGATAAAGTCCCAATTGCCATCTATCAACGCATGATCTGGCTTCATTGAAAGCTTTTCAATCGCTCGCCTAGCAGCAATCTTCTGAGCAGTTGACATACCGTATTTATCACATTCTTCGTTACTTGCATGTCCTACCCCCCAGGTAATACACCAATCGATCGCTGCCTTGAACAGTGATTCCCTCTCTACTTCTTTAAGAAGTTTTGAATCCCTTATTCTATAGAGTCGCTTATCTTTGGGAATGACAGCGGCTCCGACGGTAAGAGGACCCGCCCAAGACCCCTTTCCGACTTCATCAATCCCGACGATGATTTCTTTTCCTTGCGCCCACAATGATTTCTCATACTCGAGAGTAGGGGCATTGCCTTGAATTGCCTTTCTGAGTTTCTGAACCACGAACTAAAGGCTACATCATTAGTTACTAGATCTACAGGTGATTACCTGAAGGACCCTCCTTCATCTCCATCGTCGGAGTTAGGGGTGTTTGGTTTCGCAAGTGTTTTGGCAGGGTCAACTATTGTGACTGCCGTTTCAGGAAGTTCTTGCTGGGCCAACAGTGTTTCTCCTTCAAGGTCATTCGTAAACCAGTCCTTGTCTAGTCTGGGTGTGCGTATAGTAATTGCAGCGTCTGTTGTAGCAGCCCAAAGAAGTGCAGGAGCGACTCCATGCCATCGGATGGCAAAACCGAAGCTGCCTCCATGAATAGGTGCATTTTCTACCTCTATTGGTGCCCCTATCCAATCTGAATGGAAACCTTCATTAAGCAGTAATGTATTTGAGTCAGAAAAAGGATTTTGTTCCGTTAGGAAGGCCTTGCGGGACAGAATTAGGAAAAGTGCTGACGACATTGGGTCTTGAGTACGAGAATCTTTTGAGAAAGAACCAGTTGAGTCTGATCCAGTAGCTGAACTAGAGACCGTAATAGTTGAGTTGCTCAGCGTTTGTCGATTTTTAAAAGCTGCTATGAATTCATCAAGTAATTTTTCACTTCCTAAAAGAGCTCTATCTAGTGGGTTCGTCGCAGATGAGGCGCTAATAGAGCTTCTAATATGATCTAGTTGCGCAGCCACTTCAGCGGCTAAATTGGCTTCTCCCGCCTTTTTAAGAATCTCTGTGGCTGATTGCAAAGCAGCTATTTCTAAGCTTAACTCTCTCCCCCTTCTTCTCCTTTTTGAAGGCAAGGTACTGAGTAAGAGTTGAAGAGTTTCTTGAACCCATGGAAGAAGGATTTCTGCCATTCGATCATCAGAGGAAAGACGGATATAGATTTCCCAAGCCCAAAGAGTGAAGAGTGTCTTTCGAGGGACCTTCCTTCTAAAAAGTCCAGGGTTTGATAGTTGCATGCATTTGAGAAGTAAGTCTTTTCCTACCTCTAGGTAGCCCCATTGGAAGAGTGCAGCTGCGCTAAGGGGGACCACCTCTTCGGGATTTTCTTTAATCCAAAATTCCGATTCGACAGGTTGACCGCTACCAATCAGCAAGTGCCTTCTCGAAGCATTTATAGCGTTAAGAATTCGATTCTCAGGGATCGAAATTTGCATACCAACATCAAGATGTTTTCTCCAACCATTAGCAATCTCATCAAAAGAAGGACATTGTCCGGGGTTTGGAAGTTCGCTGTAACCATTCCTACTGATAACCAATCGTAATTTCGTGGCATGAGGCAATGGGAAAATTAACGCTGTACTTTTCGCTGCCTTTAAGTTTTGGGGTTTGCTCGGTGGTTGCGAAACACCATTTTCTATAGACGTTTGTAACATTTCGATATTGTCTGACGAACAGCATAAAGCGATCGGTTTACTTGCATGAACGACTTGAAGGGACTTTACATAAGCCGACGCACCATCAATTTCAATGTTCCTATAGTTTTCAAGAATAACGGCTACTGCTACAGGCACTGGCGTTTCATTCTCAAACTCAAGTAACACTGCGCTATCTATTCCAACCGGAATTACATCCATTCTTTGCACGATGTCTCCCCCCGGAACACGCATTCGAGCTTCCGATAGAACACCATCGTCGCTTAATGTTTGCCTAACCGATTTTTCATTCTCAGCGAAATGCCACCTATCATCTGCGCCGATACCCCAATTTATTCTTTTGGTGTTTTGGTTCAGCCAAGACAAATTCCCAAATGAGTCAGCAGCAACGATTTCTCCTGATCCTAGAATTCCTAATTCTGGCATACCTACTTCAGCCCTTATATTGATTGTTAACTAGATGATTTGGTTAGTGTTCGGATCCTTGCTCACGAAGGAGAAGAACATCATGTGCATCAGCTGCAGTTGTTACTCCCCTAACAACTGCTGCTACTTGGTCACTTATTGGGGTCTCCACACCATATTTCATTGCAAGATCTGAAACGACTGGAGCTGTAACGACACCTTCAGCGACGTTACTCATTTCGGAAAGAACTTCTTGGATATCGCGTCCTTTACCCAATTGCTCTCCTACGTGACGATTTCTGCTTTGCGGAGAAAAACACGTCGCTACTAGATCCCCTAGCCCAGCTAATCCTGAGAATGTTTCCGGCAAGCCTCCCATTGCTCCGCCTAGTCTCGCTAGCTCAGCAAGCCCTCTTGTTACGACTGCTGCCCGAGTATTATCTCCTGTACCTAAACCAGTTGTCATCCCTACAGCAAGTGCAAGCACATTTTTGAAAGCGCCACCTAGTTCACACCCTAGAACATCATTACTTGTATAAACGCGAAATGTATCAGTTGAGAATATCTTCGCTACCTCAGACTGTAATGATTGATTTTGCATGGCAACAACGGATGCTGTTGCGTAACCTGAAAGGACTTCTGCCGCTAAATTCGGCCCAGTTAGGACTCCTGTCAAGCGGCCAGGCGATTCATCTTCCATAAGTTGGGTCATCGTGAGTTGAGATTGCTGTTCCAATCCTTTCGCAAGGCTTATGATTGGTATTTCTAGTTTCGCGAATCCGATTAATTCTCGAAAAACTTCCCTGTAACTTTGCGAAGGTATCGCCATAAGAATAACTTCGGCACTTGAAACCACCTCCTCAAGATCATTCGAAGCTTTGAGGTCAGGGTGCAATCTATGTTTACCGAGGTATTGCGTATTTCTATGTTTACGATTGATTGATCTTGCAACTTCTTCGTTCCTGCACCAGAGTTTCGTCTCAGTATTATGTGAGACCAAATGTGCGACCGTCGTCCCCCATGATCCACCACCAACTACCGCCACTTTAAATGTCACGCTTGAATAGTAGCGCTAGAATCTTAGGGATATTACTTATAGCGATTCGGAAACGCCTACCCTTACTTTCTCTCAATGAATAACTACGCCGCCCTCATTCCAGTTAAAGGCTTCAATTTCGCGAAGGAACGCCTATCTTCTGTGCTTAAGTCATCAAACCGTTCAGATCTCGCTAAACACTTAGCTGCTGGGGTTATAAAATCCTGCTCCGAAATGGCAGTGTGGGTTGTTTGCGAGGATGATGACGTTGAATGTTGGGCTAGAGATTTAGGCGCTAATACGCTCAGAAGTCCACAAAAGGGATTAAACCAAGCTGTAACTTTTGGTTTTGGTTCTTTAAAGAACCAAGGTATCGAGCGTATCCTAATTAGTCACGGCGACTTAGTTCACCCTGAGGGGTTACCGTCACTTATGGCGAAGGCAGAAATCGTTATCGTTCCTGATACGAAATTAGATGGGACAAATGTATTAGTTCTTCCTACGGCCATTGATTTCTCTTTCTGTTATGGTCCTCATTCATACGAAAAGCACCTCAAATTAGCTCAAAAGACCAAAGCTTCTATATCTGTGGTTAAGGATTCAAAATTTTCTTTTGACTTAGATGACCCAGATGACCTTCATGAATTTAGCCTTGAAAATGAATCCGGCGTCTAAAGTAAAGATGTGCATACTCAGAATATCCCAACACCTCTCTCGGCTCTAGCCGTTGGAGCGCATCCAGATGATATTGAATTTGGGGCAGGGGCTACATTAGCTAAATGGGCGGCAGATGGCTGTGAAGTGAGCTTCCTTGTCTGCACCGATGGATCAAAAGGAACGTGGGATCCATTGGCGAATATTAAAGATCTGATCGCATTACGAAAATTTGAGCAATTAGAAGCCGCAAAGAAGATCCCTATTGAGGGGAAAGTC